>NZ_LOSQ01000041.1:74865-188147 GCF_001595485.1 Micrococcus sp. CH7 | reverse complement strand
TCATCGGCCTCATACCTCCTGCGGAGACGCCCCTCCGGCCTCACTGGCACCGACCCGAGTCAACAACGTCATGCCCTCCTACACCTAGCCAGGCCCCGGGGCCGCGCCCCCGCGCATGAGCATCTGTGTAGCCGGGGACGTGTCAGCCCCGGGCCGCGAGCACCGCCTGGTAGAGCTCCCGGCTCCGCATCCCGTGGGCTCCGGCCACCGCGGCCACGGCCTCCTTCAACCGGGTGCCGGACTCCACCAGCACCGCCACCTCGGCGACGGCGTCCGCCTCGGACGCCTCGCCCGCAGCGCCGGGCGCGGCCGGCCCGATCACCAGCACGATCTCCCCGCGGATCCCCTCCCCCGCGTGCCGCTCCGCAGCCCAGGCATGCACCTCGGCCGCGGTGCCGCGCACCACCTCCTCGTGCAGCTTGGTGAGCTCGCGCGCCACGCACACCGGCCGCTCCGCACCGAGGACCTCCACGACGACGGCCAGCGCGTCCGCCAGACGCTGCGGCGACTCGAAGGCGACCACCGTGCGGGCCTCGGTCAGCAGGGAGGTGAGCCATCGCCGTCGTTCCCCGTCCTTGCGGGGGACGAAGCCGTCGAAGGCGAACCGGTCCGTCGGCAGGCCGGAGAGGGCGAGCGCGGTGGTCACGGCGGAGGGGCCGGGCGCGCAGGTCACGGGCAGCCCTGCGGACACCGCGGCTGCCACGAGCCGGTACCCCGGGTCCGAGACCGTGGGCATGCCCGCGTCCGAGACCACCGCCACCGTGGCACCGCCCCGCACCTGGTCCAGCAGCCCCTGGGTGGAGGCCGCCTCATTGTGCTCGTGATGGGCCACCACCCTGCCCGCTGGGGTGACGCCCAGTCCGGCGCACAGGCGCCGCGCGGTCCGGGTGTCCTCGGCGGCGATCACGTCCGCCTCCGCCAGCAGCTCACGCAGGCGCGCGGACGCGTCCCCGAGGTTGCCGATGGGGGTGGCGGCCAGGACGATGCGGCCCTCGGGCATGGGACGACCTTTCGACGGACGGACGGCTGCCCCGAGCCTACGGCCCCGGTCACCGTGCACGTCTCGCCGTCCACCCGTCCCCCTAGCATGGAGCCCGTGCCCGCCACCGCCCTCGCCCCCCGCCCCGCCGCCGTCGCGGTCGACGACGGCCCCTTCGGCGTCGCCGCCCTGCGCGCCCGCCTCGGGGTGAGCGCGGCACCCCTGACGCGGTGGCACTGGATCCTGCCACTGCTGGTCACGGTGATCGCCGGCGTCCTGCGGTTCACGAACCTGGCCCACCCGGATCAGCTGATCTTCGACGAGACCTACTACCCCAAGGACGCCTACTCCCTCCTGGAGTCCGGCTACGAGCGGCGGTGGGGCGAGGACGTCAACGACGCGTTCGCGCGCGGCGAGGCGGAGCCGCTCGAGGGGGCCGCCTATGTGGTGCACCCGCCGCTGGGCAAGTGGCTGATCGGCCTGGGCATGCTCGCGTTCGGCCCGGACAACGGGGTGGGCTGGCGGTTCAGTGCCGCGGTGGCCGGCACGCTGTCCGTCCTGCTGGTCGCCCTCGCCACGCAGCACCTGCTGCGCTCGGTGTCCCTGGGCGCGGTCGCCGGGCTGCTGCTGGCCGTGGAGGGCCACCACCTGGTGATGTCCCGCATCGGGCTGCTGGACATCTTCCTCTCGTTCTTCGTGCTCGCGGCCTTCGCCGCCCTGCTGGCGGACCGCGTCCACGGGCGGCGGCTGCTCGCGGAGCGGCTCGCCCACGACGTCGCCCGGTTAGGACGCGACGCCCTGGCCAGCGGGCCGTGGCTCGGCTGGCGCCCGTGGCGACTGCTGGCGGGCGTGCTGCTGGGCGCCGGCTGCGCCGTGAAGCTCTCCGGGCTGGCGTTCATGGCGGCCTTCGGCCTGCTCACGGTCCTGTGGGACATGTCCGCGCGCCGGACCGCCGGGGTGCGGCACTGGGCGTGGGCCGGCGTCGAGAAGGACGGCCTGTACGCGTTCGTGGCCGTGGTGGGCGGCGGCCTGGTCGCCTACCTGGCCTCGTGGACCGGCTGGTTCGTCACGGAGGGCGGCTACTACCGGGACTGGCACCGGGACAACCCGCCGGAGGGCCTGCTCGCCGGGCTGGTCCCCGGTCCGCTGCGCTCCCTGTGGCACTACCACGTGGAGTCCACGACCTTCCACCAGGGCCTCACCAGCCCCCACGACTACGCCGCCAACCCGTGGACCTGGCCGTTCATGGGCCGGCCCGTGAGCTACTACTACGAGGGTGCAGAGCCCGGCGAGGGGATCTGCCCGGCGGACGCCGCGGGCGCGTGCTCGGCGGCCATCACGGACATCGCCAACCCGTTCGTGTGGTGGACGGGCCTGGCCGCCGTCCTCGTGTGCGTGTGGCTGCTGGTGCGCCACCGGGACTGGCGGGCCGGCGCCCTGCTCGGCGCCTACGCGGCCGGGCAGCTGGTGTGGTTCCTGTGGCCCGAGCGGACCATGTTCTTCTTCTACACGATCGCCTATGAGCCCTTCCTCGTGATGATGATCGCCCTGGCGCTCTCGCTGCTGCTGCGGCCGGGCCGCCGGCCCGGGCCCCGCTGGGGCTCGGCCCTGGTGCTGGCGTACGTGACGATCGCCGTCGCCGTGTCCCTGTTCTTCCTGCCCGTCTGGATCGGCGACGTCATCCCGTACGACCAGTGGCGCTGGCGGATGTGGTTCAGCAGCTGGATCTGACGGCCACGTCCCGGGCGCGGGCGTGCCCGACCGCGCGCCGCACGCCCGGAAGTGGATACCCTCGGACCGTGCAGAACCAGAGCCCCGTCCATGAGTCCGCCACCGAGCTCGTCGGCATGCCGCCGGCGGACTCCAACATCACGGACCTGATCGTCGCCTCCTGTGCCGACCGGCCGGACGCCCCCGTGTACGCCGTGCGCAACGGCGCGGGCGGCTGGGTGGACGTCCACTTCACGGCGTTCCTGACGCAGGTGCGCGCCGTGGCGGCCGGCCTCATCGCCCGCGGCGTCCAGCCCGGGGACCGGGTGGGCCTGTTCTCCCCCACCTCCTACGCGTGGGCCGTCCTCGACCAGGCCGTGTGGTTCGCCGGCGCCGTCTCCGTGCCGATCTACGAGACCTCCTCGGCCCACCAGGTGGAGCACATCGTCACGGACTCGGGGCTGCGGGTGGTCGCCGTCGGCAGCGAGGAGCTCGGCGAGCGCGTCGCCGAGGCCGCCGGGCACGCGGGCGTGGACGTGGCGACGTTCCTGCTGACGGACGCGGGGCTGGCGGAGCTGGCCGAGGCCGGCGCGTTCGTGTCGGACGACGCGGTCGAGCACGCCCGCTCCCTGGCGACCCTCGCCAGCCCCGCCTCGATCGTCTACACCTCCGGCACCACCGGACGGCCGAAGGGCGCCGTGATCACGCACGGCAACTTCGTGGGCGCGGCCATCAACGTGCTGCACTTCGCGCGCGAGGTGGTCCAGTGGTCCCCGACGACGACGTCGCGCACCCTGCTCTTCCTCCCGCTGGCCCACGTGCTCGCCCACGCCGTCCAGGTCATCTGCCTGTACGCCCGCATCCAGGTGGCCCACTCCGGTTCCCCGGCCACGCTGCTCGGCGACCTCGCCTCCTTCCACCCCACGTGGCTGCTGGCCGTGCCGCGCGTGTTCGAGAAGGTCGAGGCCGGCATCGAGGCCAAGGCCCAGAAGAGCGGCACCGGGCCGATCTACGCGGCCGCCAAGCGCACCGCCATCGAGTGGTCCACGGCCGTGGACGAGGCCGAGTTCGGGGACGGCCCCGGGCCTTCGGCCCTGCTGCGCGCCCGGCGCGCGCTGTTCGACCGGCTGGTCTACCGCAAGATCCGGGAGGCCCTCGGCGGCGAGGTGATCTCGTGCGTGTCCGGCGCGTCCGCCCTCTCCCCGGAGCTGGTGCACTTCTTCCGCGGCGCCGGCATCCCGATCGTGGAGGGCTACGGCCTCACGGAGACCACCGCGCCGGCCACCGTGAACATCCCCGGCGCGCACCGCGTGGGCACCGTGGGCCTGCCCGTGGCCGGGGTGACGGTGAAGATCGCCGAGGACGGCGAGATCCTCATCCGCGGCCCCGTGGTGTTCGACGGCTACCACGGCATGCCGAAGGCGTCGGCGGAGGCGATGGAGGACGACTTCTTCCGCACCGGGGACATCGGTGCGCTGGACGAGCACGGCTTCCTGCGGATCACCGGCCGCAAGAAGGACGTGATCATCACCGCCGGCGGCAAGAACGTGTACCCCACGCCCATGGAGGAGGCGCTGCGCCAGCACCGGCTCATCGAGCACGTCGTGGTGGTCGGCGAGAACCGCCCGTTCGTGGGCGCCCTCATCACCCTGGACACCGATGCCTTCACCCAGTGGGCCCTGGACCGCGAGCTCAGCCTCACTCCGGCCGAGGCCGCGACGGACCCCACCGTGCTGGCCTCGATCCAGGAGGCGGTGGACCAGGTCAACGCGGGCGTCTCCCGTGCCGAGTCCATCCGCCGCTTCCGCATCCTGGACCACCCGTTCACCGAGGACTCCGGGCACGTCACCCAGTCCCAGAAGCTCAAGCGGGCCCAGGTGATCGAGGACCACGCCGAGGACGTCGAGGCCCTCTACCGCCGCTGACCCCGCCCCCGGACGACGACGGGCCGGGAGGACGCCTCGTCCTCCCGGCCCGTTCCCGGTGTCGTCCGGCGGCGGTCAGCGCACCACGGCGTCGTCCTCCCGAGCCCAGCGCAGACGGGTGCGCAGCAGCTGCTCGCGGCGGTCCGCGCTCAGCTCACGACGGCGGCGCGTGGGCCACGTGACCACGAGCGTCACGAGGGACGCCAGCAGGGTCACCAGCCCGACCACCACGGCCGCGTCCACCCAGAACTGCTGAGGGTAGAGGCGGATGAGGGCGTCCCGCACGGAGAACGTCCACGTGCCGTCCGCGAAGAACAGCGAGTGGAAGCCAGCGAAGAACGTCTCCCAGCCCAGCACCGCCATGACCGCGAGCGCGATCACCGCGAGCGGCAGCCACACGGCACCGGCGAACAGGGCGCGGCGCACCCCGCCGGGGCTGGTGCGCAGCAGGGACGCGATGAGCAGGGCGCACACCACCACGAGCGCCACGAGCACCGCGGTGGCGATCCACAGCACGGTCTTCACGTCCGTCATGTGGTCGACCTCGACCTCGGTGAACAGGGGCGCTCCCTGGTGCGTGAGGCTGCTGAGGTATCGCGGCCCGGCCAGGTTGGTCACGTAGTCCAGCCCGGCGGAGCCGTAGTGCATGCGGTCGGCGAGGGTGAAGCCGAACCGGTCCGCGGGGAACCCGGGCCGGTGGTACTCCAGCCACAGGAACACCGGGCTCGCCACGAGGCGGACGGCGGCCAGCAGCAGGGCGAGCGGGGCGAGGATCGCCAGCAGCACCTGCGCCAGGCGCGGACCCGCCTTGGGCAGGCGCGCGCGCTCCTCCGGCGTGGGCCCCTGCAGGGCCGCCGTCTGCGCCACGGGGGCGGCGGTGCCGTCCTCGGGGTAGCGGTCGACCGGGGCGGCGGCGCTCGACCCCGCCGCGCGGGCCCCGACGGCGGCGCTCAGCGGGCCGAGCTCGTCGGCGCCGGGCAGCGGCCGCCGGCCGCCCTCGGGCACGGCCCGGGAGGCGACGATGTCGCGGTCGGCGTCCGCGGCCGGGCGGCCGGCGTCGCGTCGGTCCGCGGCCGCCGCGTCCCCGCCGCGCAGCGCGGCGAGGTCCTCGGGGCTGAGCGCCGAGGTGTGCTGGGCGCCGCCGTCGTCGTCCCGGCCCATGGCGGGCAGCGCCTGGGTGCGGTTCGGGTCGTCTGCGGCGTCGTCCTCGACGAACGCGCCGTAGTCCAGCCCGGAATCGAAGTCCTCCGCCCCGGCGCGCTCGTCGCGCCCGCGGCCGGCCTGATGGGAAGCCATGCTCGTGCCTCTCTCGAGTGGGTCCGTCCGCCCGCGGGCGCCGGGGATCAGTAGCGGTAGTGGTCGGCCTTGTAGGGGCCGGCCACGTCCACGCCGAGGTACTCGGCCTGGGCCTTGGTCAGCTCGGTCAGCCCGACGCCGAGGGCGTCCAGGTGCAGGCGGGCGACCTTCTCGTCCAGCACCTTGGGCAGCGTGTAGACGCGCTTCTCGTAGTGCTCGCCGGTGAGGGCGCCGGTGCCCGTGGAGCCGCCGAAGAGCTCGATCTGGGCCATCACCTGGTTGGTGAAGGACGCGCTCATCACGAACGAGGGGTGGCCGGTGGCGTTGCCGAGGTTCAGCAGGCGGCCCTCGGAGAGCACGATGATGCTGCGCTCGGCCTCCGTGCCGCCGTCCAGGGTCCACTCGTGGACCTGCGGCTTGATCTCCGTCTTCACGACGCCGGGGATGCGGCCCAGGCCGGCCATGTCGATCTCGTTGTCGAAGTGGCCGACGTTGCCCACGATGGCCTTGTCCTTCATGGCCGCCATGTGCTCGGCCATGATGATGTCCTTGCCGCCGGTGGTGGTGACGAAGATGTCGCCCTCGCCCACCACGTCCTCGAGGCGGGCCACCTGGTAGCCGTCCATCGCGGCCTGCAGCGCGCAGATCGGGTCGATCTCCGTGACGATCACGCGGGCGCCCTGGCCGCGCAGGGCCTCGGCGGCGCCCTTGCCGACGTCGCCGTAGCCGCAGACCACGGCGACCTTGCCGCCGATCAGCACGTCCGTGGCGCGCATGATGCCGTCCGGCAGGGAGTGGCGGATGCCGTACTTGTTGTCGAACTTGGACTTGGTCACGGCGTCGTTCACGTTGATCGCCGGGAAGAGCAGGCGGCCCTCCTGCGCCAGCTGGTAGAGGCGCAGCACGCCCGTGGTGGTCTCCTCGGAGACGCCGCGCAGGGTGCCGGCGGTCCGGGTCCAGTGCTGCGGGTCGCGGGCCAGCGAGCGGCGCAGCGTCTCGAGGATGATCCGGTACTCCTCGGGATCGTCCTCGGTGGCGCTGGGCACGGCGCCCGCGGCCTCGAACTCGACGCCCTTGTGCACCAGCAGGGTGGCGTCGCCGCCGTCGTCCAGGATCATGTTGGGGCCGAGCTCCGGATCCTCGTCCGCGCCCGGCCAGGTGAGGATCTGCGAGGCGGTCCACCAGTAGTCCTCGAGGGACTCGTTCTTCCAGGCGAACACCGGCACGCCCTGCGGGTCCTCGGGGGTGCCCGAGCCCACGACGACGGCGGCGGCGGCCTCGTCCTGCGTGGAAAAGATGTTGCAGGAGGCCCACCGGACCTCGGCGCCGAGGGCGATGAGGGTCTCGATGAGCACGGCGGTCTGCACGGTCATGTGCAGGGAGCCGGCGATGCGGGCGCCCTTCAGCGGCTGGGCCTCCCCGTACTCCTCGCGCAGGGACATCAGCCCCGGCATCTCGTGCTCGGCCAGGCGGATCTGGTGGCGGCCCGCCTCGGCCAGGGACAGGTCCCGGACCGTGAAGTCGAACGAGGCGCCGGGCACGGTGGTGCGGTTGGCGAAGGCCGGGTCGACGTCGGGGGTGCGGAACTCTGCGGAGGTCTCAGTCATGCCCTCCAGCCTAGCGAGGCCCCGGGCGGCACGAGACGCGCCGCGTCAGTCCCCGTCACGCACCACGCGCAGCCCGGGGCGGGCCGGCGGGACGGCCATGGGCCGGGTGGGGACCGTGCGCACGCCGCCGTCCGCGTCGACGGCCTCGTAGTGCTCGGGCAGCTCCAGCCGCAGCACCTCCCAACCGCGCGGGGCCGTGGTGCGCCGAGCGTGCTCGCCGCAGAGGTCGTACGTGTGCGGCTCCGCCCGGCGCGACAGGGGCCCGATGACCACCTGCGAGTCCGCGTAGTTGTACGTCAGCGTGGCCAGGGCAGGGCTCTGGCATCCGGTCTTGCTGCAGCGTCGCATGGGTCCCACGCCCGCCACCCTACTCGGCGGACGGCCCGGGGCGGTGGCCTACCATGGCGCGCATGACCGCGTCCGCCTCCTCCGATCCCCTCGACCCCCTGCCGTTCCGGGCGGGCGACGCCGCGGGGGCCGAGCCGGGTGTCGAGGGCGGCCCGGCCGAGGCCGGCGTCTCCTCCCCCGCGGGGCGCGGCGGACGGGACCGCCGTGGCCGAGGGCTGCGGCATCCGCGCCCGTTCGGTGCGCGCTCGGAGCGGGGCCGGGGCGAGGCGCTGCTGACCGCCGTCGAGAAGGCGGTGGACCGGCTGGGCTCCCTGGACGCGCCCGGGCTGCGGCACGTGACCGCGCGGGTGGAGCGCATCCCGGACCGGCTCGACGAGCGGCTGCGCGAGCTGCATGCCGGCCGGGCACGGGATGAGGAGGCGCTGTTCGCGCGGGCCGAGCGGCAGGGCCGGGACGGGGTGCTGATCACCCTGTTCGAGCGGCCGCTGCGGGACGCGGCCGACCCGGCCGACCTCGAGGGGGCCGTCTACGGGGTGGCGCTGAGCCGTTGCGCCGACGCGTTGGGCGTGGACCCGCAGGTGCTCGACCCCAGCTGGAGCCGCGGCTGAGCCCGGACCGGGCGGTCCGCGCCGGGCACCGCGCCCGGTGGACGGGCGCCGTGCGTCAGGCGCGGGCGCGGCGCAGGCGGCGACGCTCGCGCTCGGAGAGCCCGCCCCAGATGCCGAAGCGCTCGTCGTTCGCCATGGCGTACTCCAGGCACGCGTCCTTGACGGTGCAGGCCTCGCACACGCGCTTGGCGTCCCGCGTGGAGCCGCCCTTCTCCGGGAAGAACGCCTCGGGGTCCGTCTGCGCGCACAGGGCGTCCGCCTGCCAGGCCAGCTCGCCCTCGACGGGCTCGGTGGTCACGCCCGGGATGGCGGCCCAGTCGGCGGAGACGGGCACGGCCTCGACCGGACGCTCGTCACCGGGGAAGAGGGCGGTGACGGTGGCGGCCGGGGTGCCGGTCTCGCCGTCGAGGTCGTGGGCGGTGAGGAAGGCGGTCGCCTGGTCCTCGAGGCTCGCGCCGGCGACGCCGGCCTGCGGGTCGGCGGGGTCGAGGAACCAGTCGCTGGGGACGCTCCGCGGACGAGGTGCCGGCGCGGGATCGGCGTGGTGCGCGTCCTCGACTCGCTGGGTCTGCTCCATGTGTGACGCCTCTTCCCGGGATCGACGTGGCGGCTGTGGGCCGGGTGACCATGCGGTCCGCGCGGGTGCCGGGCAAGCCGGCGGGCCCTTCCTGGCGGGACCGTTGGCCCGGGTTCATTACATCGGTGTGATTCATGCCGAGTCAAACCGAACGGGTGCCACACTGGGCCCATGGTCTCCCTCTCCGCACCCCGGTCCACCGGCCCCCTCGTGCTCCGCCTCGCCTCCTCCCCGCGGCCCGCGCTCGTCCAGGAGCCGGGGGCCCCGGACGAGCCCGGCGCGGTGGACCAGCGCATCGAGCTCTCGGGCCGTGTGACCGTGAACTGGGCCGCCAAGTTCGCGGGCCTGCTCCGCGACGAGGGCGTGGGCGCGGGCGACGCCGTCGCCCTGGACCTGCCCGTCCACTGGCTCTCCCACGCCCTCGCCCTCGGCGTGCTCTGCGCCGAGGCCGAGCCCGCCCTCGAGGGCGACTCCCCCGCCGCCGTCCTCACGGACCGGCCCGAGGCGTGGCCGGACCCGTCCGTGACCGTCTTCGCCGTGGCCCTGCCGCGCGGCCTCGAGCCCGAGCTCGACGGTCCGGCCGCCGATCCGGCCGTCGTGGACGTGGCCGCCGAGATCCGCGCCCAGCCGGATGCCCTGCCCGGCCTCGTGGATCACGTGCGGCCCGCGTCGATCCCGGCCGGGGCCGACGTCGCCCCGGACGACGACGGCCCGCGCCCCCGCCTGACGTGGGCGGGAGTGCGGGCCGCGCTGGAGGCGTGGGACGCGGGCCGGGCGGTGACCGTGCGCCCCTGACGGGGCGGCGGGGTCAGGCGGGGGCGCTCAGACCCCGGCGTCGGGGGCGCGGTGCCGGCCGTGCGGAGGCAGCTGGTCCTCGCGCAGCACGGGCATCTGACCGGTGATGATCGCGAGGTCGTTGGCGAAGCCGGGCTCCACGTCCAGCTTCTCCTTGAACACCCAGAACCGGTAGGCGAAGTAGCGGAACACGGTGCCGAAGAACAGGCCGATCACGTTGCCGGCGATGAACAGGCCGGTCGGGTCGGTCACGCCCAGCAGGTACTGCGCGATCGCCACGCAGCCGGCCTGGATCCCCAGCCCGATCGCGTTCATGATCAGGAACATCACGAGCTCGCGCGTCTTGTTCGAGGAGCGCTTGTCCCGGAACGTCCAGTAGCGGTTGGCGACCCAGCTGAACAGGGTGGCGACGACGCCGCCCACGATCTTGGCCTTGACGTTGGACCCCTCGAGCGGGCCGGTCATCATCCACCAGAAGACGAGCGAGTCCACCACGAACGCGGCCGCACCGACGGTGCCGAACTTGGCCACCTCCCGCCACAGCAGGGAGGCCATCCCGGTCAGGCGGCCCCAGAGATCGGACAGCATGGGCGTGGACTCCTCGGTTCGGGACGGGGGTGTGCACGCGGGGCGGACCCGCGCAGGGCTGGGGAACACTGTAGCCGCGCCCCCGGCGCGCGCCCTCCTCGGATCCGGCATCGGCCACCCCTCCGTGACGGAGTTCTCAGCCGGTCCGACTACCCTGTCCGGGTGACTTCCCCTCGACTCGGTGTGATCGGTGGCGGGCAGCTGGCCCGCATGATGGCGGGCGCCGCCGCGGAGCTCGGCGTGCCCTTCCGCGTGCTCGCGGAGGCCCCGGACGCGTCAGCGGCCCAGGTCGCCCCCCACGTGGTCGGCGACCACGCGGACCTGGCGGACCTGCGCGCGTTCGCGGCCACGGTGGACGTGGTCACCTTCGACCACGAGCACGTGCCCACCGAGCACCTGCGGGCCCTGCAGGAGGCCGGCGTCGTCGTGCGCCCCGACCCCGAGGCGCTGCAGCACGCCCAGGACAAGCTGGTCATGCGCGCCGCCGTCGAGCGGCTGGGCCTGCCGAACCCGGCGTGGGCGCCGGTCGACGACCTCGAGGCCGTCCTCGCCTTCGGCGACGAGCACGGCTGGCCCATGATCCTCAAGACCGCCCGAGGCGGCTACGACGGCAAGGGCGTGCTCAAGCTCGACGACGCCGACGACGCCCGCGCCTCCGCCGCGGACTGCACCCTGGCCGCGTGGCTCGGCGCCGGCATCGCCCCGCTGCTGGCCGAGGCCCTCGTCCCCTTCTCCCGTGAGCTCTCCGCGCAGGTGGCGCGCACCCCCTCCGGTGAGGTGGCCGTCTACCCCGTCGTCGACTCGGTCCAGGTGGCCGGCGTGTGCGACCTCGTGGTCGCCCCGGCCCAGGACCTCGACCCGGCCGTCGCCGCGGCCGCGACCGCCGCGGCCGTCCGCCTCGCCGAGGAGCTGGACGTCACCGGCATGCTCGCGGTCGAGCTGTTCGAGACGCCGGGGGTCGGCCCGGGCTTCCAGGTGAACGAGCTGGCCATGCGCCCCCACAACTCCGGCCACTGGTCCATGGACGGCGCCGTCACCGGCCAGTTCGAGCAGCACGTCCGCGCCGTGCTCGACCTGCCGCTGGGCGAGACGGCCCCCCGCGGGGCCGGCGTCGTGATGAAGAACGTCCTCGGCGGCGCCCGCGAGGACCTGCACGCCGGCAGCGTCGCGGCCCTCGCCGCCCACCCGCAGGCCAAGGTCCACCTCTACGGCAAGGACGTGCGCCCGGGCCGCAAGGTCGGTCACGTCAACGTCGTCGCGGACCACGGCCTCAGCCTCGAGGAGGCCGTGCGGACCGCCGAGTCCGCCGCCGCACTCCTGTGCGACGACGCCCCCACCACCGGCACCGAGACGGAGGCCCGCCCATGACCGCCATGCCCCAGACCCCCGCCCAGCCCCTGCAGGACGACGCCCCGGTCGTCTCCGTCGTGATGGGCTCGGACTCCGACTGGCCCGTGATGAGCGCGGCCGCCGAGGCCCTGCGCGAGCTCGACGTGCCCGTCGAGGTCGGCGTGGTCTCCGCGCACCGCATGCCCCACGAGATGGTGGAGTTCGGCGCCCGCGCGCACGAGCGCGGGATCCGCGTGATCGTGGCCGGAGCGGGCGGCGCGGCCCACCTGCCCGGGATGCTCGCCGCCGTCACCCCCCTGCCCGTGATCGGCGTGCCCGTGAAGCTCAAGAGCCTGGACGGGATGGACTCCCTGCTCTCGATCGTCCAGATGCCCGCCGGGGTACCGGTGGCCACCGTCTCCATCGACGGCGCCCGCAACGCCGGCCTGCTGGCCGCCCGCATCCTCGCCTCGGCCGACACCGCGGAGGGCGACCGCCTGCGCGCCGCCCTCGCCGAGCACGCCGACGAGCTCAACGCCCAGGCCCGGGCCAAGGGAGCCCGCCTGCGCGAGCGGATGGCCGCCGACCGCTGATGTCGACCGCCACCGGATCCGTGCCCGCCGGTCACGCGCAGCCCGACCCGCTCCGGGATCCGCGCGTCGCCTCCCCCACCGAGCGCACCCGCCGGGCGCTGATCCTCACCGCCCTGACCCTGCTGGTCCCCGGCGGCGCCCAGCTCGTCGCCGGCAGCCGCCGGCTCGGCCGCGTGGCGCTGCGGGTCACCGTCACCGTGTGGGCCGTGCTGATCCTCGGGCTGCTGTGGTGGCTGGTCTCCCGCGCGAGCCTGATCTCGCTCATGGCCCGGGACGGCGTGCTGCTCGGGCTGGCGGTGGTCCTGGCGGCGTTGGCGGTGGGCTGGGCGGTGCTGTGGGCGGACACGTTCCGGCTGATCCGGCCGCACCTGCTCGCCCCCGGCGCGCGGAAGATCACGGCGGCGGTCACCGCACTCGCGCTCGTGCTCACCAGCGGCGCCCTGCTCTACGGCGGCTGGGCCGCGAACACGAGCCGCGGCGCGCTCGGCGAGGTCTTCCGGGAGGGGCCGGCCGTCCCGGAGGCCGAGGGCCGCTACAACATCCTGGTCCTGGGCGCGGACGCCGGCGAGGGCCGCCAGGGGCTGCGCCCGGACTCCATGCACGTGGTCTCCGTGGACGCCCGCACCGGCGCCATCGTGATGTTCTCCCTGCCCCGCAACCTGCAGAACGCGCCGTTCGTCGAGGGCTCCCCGCTGTGGGACGTGTACCCCAACGGCTTCGACTGCGGCGACGAGTGCATCCTCAACGCCCTCTACACGGACGTGGAGGAGCATCACGCAGACCTCTACCCGGACGCCGAACACCCCGGCGCCGAGGCCATGAAGGACGCCGCCGGCGGCATCCTCGGCCTGGACGTCTCCGGCTACGCCCTCATGGACATGGGCGGCTTCGCCCAGCTGATCGACGCCATGGGCGGGGTGGACGTCGTCAGCGGCGGCTACGTGGTGCACCGCGGCGTCCGGCCCGACGGCGCCTGGGGCAACATCTGGTGGGAGCCGGGCACCCACCACTTCAACGGCGACGACGCGCTCGCCTTCGCCCGCTCCCGGCATTGGTCCACCGACTACGCCCGCATCCGCCGGCAGCAGTGCCTGCAGGCGGCGATGCTGGAGCAGTTCAGCCCCGCCACCGTGCTCACCCGCTTCGAGGGGATCCTCGCGGCGGGCCAGCAGATCGTGACCACCGATCTGCCGCAGTCCCAGCTCGGCACGTTCGTGGACCTCGCCGAGCGCTCGCGCGGCCTGAAGATGCGGCGGCTGACCATCGGCCCGCCCGACTTCGGCGACACGGGCACCCACTTCACCACCTACCCCGACTACGACCTCGTCCACCGCCGCGTGGACGAGATGCTGGCCGACGAGTCCGTGACCGCCGGATCGGAGCCGGCCGGGGTCTCGGCGACGCCGCTGCTCACCGTGCTGGCCGTCGTCGCGCAGGAGACGCAGACCCCCGACGTCGACGAGGACGACCCGGCCACGTGGCCGGCCCCGCCGACCCGCTCCGACGGCGAGCCCTTCACCGCCGAGGACCTGATGACGGCCGAGGACCTGGGCCAGGAGGACGTGCTGAACCACGCGTCCTCGACGAACGGGCTGTGCGTCCCCGCCCCGTGAGGCGCGACGCGCGGGCCGACGGGCTGACCTAGGCTGGGCGCATGCACGTCCTGAAGCCCGTGATCCGTGACTACGCCTGGGGCTCCCCCACGCTCCTCGCCGACCTGCAGGGACGCGAGCCCACCGGCCGCCCCGAGGCCGAGCTGTGGCTGGGCGACCATCCGGGCGCCCCGTGCGTCGCCGTCGTGGCGGACGGCGCCCACGTCGGCCTGGACGAGGTGGTGGCCGCGGACCCGGAGCGCTGCCTCGGGCCCGTCGCGCCGGAGGGCCGTCTGCCCTTCCTCATGAAGCTGCTCGCCGCGGGCGCCCCGCTGTCCATCCAGGCGCACCCCACCCTGGAGCAGGCCCGCGCGGGCTACGCCGCGGAGGAGGCCGCCGGCGTGCCGGTCGACGCCCCGGAGCGCAACTACAAGGACGCGAACCACAAGCCGGAGATGCTGCTCGCGCTGACCCCCTTCTCGGCGATGTGCGGCTTCCGCTCCCCCGCGGTCTCCTCGGACAGCTTCGAGGCCCTGGCCCGCGCCCTCACGGAGCGGGCGGACGGGGACACGTCCGCCGTCGCCGTCGCCGCCGCCCGGATCAGCCAGGCCCTCGCCGCCGGGGACCTCGAGGACGCGTTCACCTCGATCCTCGACCCGGACTCCGTGTGGGGCTCCCCCGGCGCCGTGGCGCAGGTCGTGGACGTGCTGCGGGCCGCGCCGGACCTGGCCGAGCGCGACCCCTCGCTGGCCACGGCCCTCGAGGTCGCCCAGCACCACCCGGACGACCCCGGCGTGGTGGTGGCCATCCTGCTCAACCGCGTGGACCTGGCCCCGGGTCAGGCCATCCATCTGCCCGCCGGCAACGTGCATGCGTACCTGCACGGGCTGGGCGTGGAGGTCATGGCGGCCTCGGACAACGTGCTGCGCGGCGGGCTCACCCCGAAGCACGTGGACGTGCCCGAGCTGCGCCGCGTGGTCACCTTCGAGGCGCTGCCGGTGCCCTCCACGGAGCCCGAGCGCGTGGCCGACTCCGTGGTGGTCTTCCGCCCGCCGTTCGAGGAGTTCGAGCTGCTCCAGGCCACCCTCGAGGACGACGCCGTCCACGGGCTCGACGTGCACGGGCCCGGGATCGCGGTGGTCACCCGCGGCACGGCGAGCCTGGCCCTGGCAGGCCAGGAGATCGAGCTGGGCCCGGGCGAGGCCGTGTTCCTGCCCGCCGCGGAGACGGCGTCCGGCCCGCTGGCCGTCCGCGCCGCGGCCGGCGCCCCGGCGACGGTGCACGTGGCCGGCCTGCCGCGGGGCTGAGCCCGGCAGACCGGCCCGCGGGCTCAGCGGGCGTCGCGGTCCCCCAGCCACTTGGACCACTTCTTCACGTCGTGCTCGGCGTCCACGGTGCGGACCGTGCCGGACGACGAGCGCATCACGATGGACTGCGTGTGCACGCGGCCGTCGGCGAAGCGCACACCACGCAGCAGGTCGCCGTCGGTGATGCCGGTGGCCGCGAAGTAGCAGTGGTCGGAGGTGACCAGCTCGTTCGTGGTCAGCACCGCGTCGAGGTCGAGGCCGGCGTCGAGGGCCTTCTGCTTCTCGGCGTCGTCGGTGGGGGCCAGGCGACCCTGGATGATGCCGCCGGTGGCCTTGATCGCGCACGCGGTGACGATGCCCTCGGGGGTGCCGCCGATGCCCATCATCATGTCCACGCCGGTGCCCGGGCGGGCGGCGGCGATGGCGCCGGCGACGTCGCCGTCCAGGATGAACTTCACGCGGGCGCCGGCCTGGCGGATCTCCTTGACCAGGCCCTCGTGGCGGGGACGGTCCAGCACGCACACGGTCACCTGGGAGACGGGCTTGTCCAGGGCCTTGGCCACGAGGTTCACGTTCTGCTTCACCGGCAGGCGCATGTCCACGAAGTCGGCGGCCTCGGGGCCCACCACGAGCTTGTCCATGTAGAACACGGCCGACGGGTCGAACATGGTGCCGCGCTCGGCCACCGCGAAGACGGAGAGCGCGTTGTTGTAGCCCATGGCGGTCAGGCGGGTGCCGTCGATCGGGTCCACGGCAACGTCCACGGCGGCGCCGGAGCCGTCGCCGACCTGCTCGCCGTTGAACAGCATGGGGGCCTCGTCCTTCTCGCCCTCGCCGATCACCACGGTGCCGTCCATGGCCACGGTGTCCATGAACGCGCGCATCGCGTCCACCGCGGCGCCGTCCGCCTTGTTCTTGTCCCCGTAGCCCACCCAGGGGCTCGCGGCGATGGCCGCCGCCTCGGTCACCCGCACCAACTCCATGGCCAGGTTGCGGTCCGGGACGTGATTCTCGTAGCCGGTCTTCTCCGAGGACGCGCTGGTCATCGCTGCTCCGATCCTTGCTCGCGGCGCTCCGTCCGCACGGGACGGGGCGTGAGGGCGGCTCTGCCCCGGTCCTCATCCTACGGGGGTGGCCTCCCACGGGTGGCACAATGCTGACCGTGAGCTCCGCCGACCCCCACGCCCCCGCCCCCCGTCCCGTCCTGACCGCCACGCAGGCGCAGCGGGCCCGGCAGCCGTGGATGGCCATGGTGCTCTCCCTGGCGGCTCTGCTGGCGATCGTGGCCGTGGTCCTCCTGCTCAACCCGGAGCCGCCGCAGCGGCCCCGTGAGGACCGCGTCGACGTCGCCGCCGAGGCCGCCACGATCCCCCACGACGACGGCGACCTGCCGGCCCTGGCGCCCGAGGTGCCGGAGTCCTGGTACGCCAACTACGCCCGCCTGCAGAAGCTGGACGGCGTCTCCACGTGGGACGTCGGCTGGGTGGTCACGGACACGGTGTTCGCGGGCCTGCAGCAGGCCGAGGACGTCGACCCCACCTGGGTGAGCCTGCGGGTGGACCAGGTCCCGACGTCGGAGACGATCGAGATCGACGGGATCGCGTGGGACCTCCACGCCGATCCGAAGAAGCCGGAGCGACGGCTCGTGGCGGAGGTGGACGGCAGCACCGTGGTGCTGACCACCACCGGCGACCGCGCCGTCCTCGAAGACCTGGCGCACGGCGTCGCGAAGGAGACCCGATGACCCCCCACACCCGCCCCGAGACGACGCCGGCCCCGGACGTCGTCGTCCCCACCTCCGACCTCACGCCCGCTGAGGCGTGGGAGGTCCTCGCCGAGGGCAACCGCCGCTTCGTGGCGGGCGAGCCGAGCCACCCGAACCAGAACGCCGAGCGGCGCAGCGACCTGACCGCCGGTCAGGCCCCGGTCGCCGTGATCTTCGGCTGCGCCGACTCGCGCCTGGCGGCCGAGATCATCTTCGACCTGGGCCTCGGCGACGTGTTCGTGGTGCGCACGGCCGGCCACGTGATCGACGACGCCGTGCTGGGCTCCATCGAGTACGGCGTGGACGTGCTGGAGATCCCGCTCGTCATCGTCCTGGGCCACAACTCGTGCGGCGCCGTCACGGCGACGGTCGAGTCCTACATCTCCGGCACCATGCCGCGCGGCTTCGTGCGCCCCCTCGTGGAGCGCATCATCCCGTCCGTGCTGGCCGGGCGTCGCCGCGGGCTGGAGGAGGTCGACGAGTTCGTGGCCGAGCACGTGGACCAGACCTGCGACCACCTCCTGGAGACCTCGCAGTCCGTCCGCGCGGCCGTCGAGTCGGGGCGCACCGCCGTCGTCGGGCTCACCTACTCGCTGTCCGAGGGCACCGCGCGACCGGGCCGCGTGCACGGCGACCTGGCGGTCTGACGACGCCGGGCGTCCGGTGCGGCACCGGGCGCCCGCGCCGTCCTAGGATGTGACCATGACCGCAGAGAACACCGATCAGCAGTTCCGCATCGAGCACGACACCATGGGCGAGGTGAAGGTGCCGGTGAACGCGCTCTACCGTGCACAGACCCAGCGCGCCGTGGAGAACTTCCCGATCTCCGGCAAGGGCCTCGAGCCCGCCCACATCCACGCCCTCGCGCAGGTCAAGAAGGCCGCGGCCAAGGCGAACGCCGAGCTGGGCATCATCTCGCAGGAGCGCGCGGACGCCATCGTGGCCGCCGCGGACCAGGTCATCGCCGGCGACCACGACGACCAGTACCCGATCGACGTGTTCCAGACCGGCTCCGGCACCTCCTCGAACATGAACACCAACGAGGTGCTCGCCACCCTCGCCACCCGCGCCCTGAAGGAGGCCGGCTCCGAGGACGAGGTGCACCCCAACGACCACGTCAACGCCTCCCAGTCCTCGAACGACGTGTTCCCGACCTCCGTGCACGTGGCCGTCACCGCCGCCCTCGTGAACGACCTCGTCCCGGCGCTGGACCACCTGGCCGCCTCCCTCGAGAAGAAGGCGGAGGACTTCGCCGGCATCGTGAAGTCCGGCCGCACCCACCTCATGGACGCCACCCCGGTGACCCTGGGCCAGGAGTTCGGCGGCTACGCCGCGCAGGTCCGCTACGGCATCGAGCGCATCCAGTCCGCGCTGCCCCGCGTGGCCGAGGTCCCGCTCGGCGGCACCGCCGTGGGCACCGGCATCAACACCCCGAAGGGCTTCTCCGCCCGCGTGATCGAGCTGCTCGCCGAGGAGACCGGTCTGCCGCTGACCGAGGCCCGCAACCACTTCGAGGCCCAGGCCAACCGTGACGGCCTCGTGGAGGCCTCCGGCCAGCTGCGGAACATCGCGTTCTCGATCATGAAGATCAACAACGACCTGCGCTGGATGGGCTCCGGCCCGAACACCGGCCTCGGCGAGATCGCCCTCCCGGACCTGCAGCCGGGCTCCTCGATCATGCCGGGCAAGGTCAACCCCGTGATCTGCGAGGCCGCGATCATGGTGTGCGCCCAGGTGATCGGCAACGACACCACCGTCGCCCTGTCCTCCACCAACGGCGCGTTCGAGCTCAACGTGGGCATCCCCGTGATGGCCGCCAACCTGCTCGAGTCCATCCGCCTGCTGGCCAACACGACGCGCGTCATGGCGGACAAGATGATCGACGGCATCGAGGCCAACGAGGAGCGCTGCGCCTTCCTCGCCGGCGCCTCGCCGTCCATCGTGACCCCGCTGAACAAGGTGATCGGCTACGAGGCCGCCGCCAAGATCGCCAAGCACTCCGTCGCGAACAAGATGACCGTGCGCGAGGCCGTCGTGGACCTCGGCTACGTCGAGCGCGGCGAGGTCACCGAGGAGCAGCTGGACAAGGCCCTGGACACCATGTCCATGACCCACCCGGAGTGATCCGGCGGATCCGGTGAGCGGCGCGACGCCGCCTCCCGGGCCACGACGACGAGCGGCCGTCCTCCCGTGCGGAGGGCGGCCGCTCGTCGTTCACGCCAGCACCAGCACTCCGGCGGCCGCCGCCACCATCGCCGGCCCGAACGGCAGCGCCGTCCGCCCCGTCGCCCGGCCCGCGAGCACCAGCACCCCGGCCACCACTCCGCCGAGCAGGATCGCGCCCACCCCCGCGGCGAGCACCGCCGTCGGACCGAGCACCCCCGTGTACACGCCCAGGCCGCCGGCGAGCTTCACGTCCCCCATCCCGAGGCCACCGCGGCTGAGCACGTGCAGCGCGAGCATCGCCACGGTGTAGCCGAGACCGCCCAGCAGGCTGCAGAGCGCCAGGTCACCCCGGCCCGCCAGCAGCGCTCCCCCGGTCATCGCCGCCAGCCCGCCCAGCGCCAGCCGCAGCGTCCACCGGTTCGGCAGCCGATGCTCGCGCAGGTCCGTGCGCACGAGCACGCCCGCGCACACCGCGAACCACACCAGCCCCAGGGACCACAGCACCGCCGTCGCCGGCGCGCCGTGCGTCCACGCCCACCCCACCCCGCTCATGCGCCCAGCCTAGGCCGGGCGGCGCGCCCGCCGGGCCGCCGTCCACAGGGCGATCCGGCCACCTCGCGTTCACGGTCCGGCCACGCGGTGTTCTGCCGACAGCGCAACCGGATCCGCCCATTGCGACGACCCCTCGCGCGGGTCTACTCTGAAGTCACGAGCTTCCGGCCGTCTCATGGATGTGCGGGGCTCACACAGACCCCATGGCCTCAATCCCGTTTCAAGGGGCCATGGTGGCGGGCTTCCTCGGTCCCCCATCCCCCCTCCGCGGGGCCGAGCACCCCCGCCGGGGGCCGCTGCTTCGGCAGCGGCCCCTTTTTCATGCCCGACCCCGCCGCCCGGCTCAGGCCCGGCCCTCCTCCAGCAGGTCCGTGACCAGTGCGGCGATCGGGGAGCGCTCGGAACGGGTCAGCGTCACATGCCCGAACAGCGGGTGGCCCTTGAGGCGCTCCACCACGGCCGCGATGCCGTCGTGCCGGCCCACGCGCAGGTTGTCCCGCTGGGCGACGTCGTGGGTCAGCACCACCTTCGAGTTGCGGCCCATCCGGCTCAGCACCGTGAGCAGCACGTTCCGCTCGAGCGACTGCGCCTCGTCCACGATCACCCACGCATCGTGCAGCGAACGGCCGCGGATGTGCGTCAGCGGCAGGATCTCCAGCATCCCGCGGTCCACCACCTCGTCCACCACGGACGGGGAGACCAGGGCGCCCAGGGTGTCGAACACGGCCTGCGCCCACGGGCCCATCTTGTCGCCCTCCGAGCCGGGCAGGTAGCCCAGGTCCTGGCCGCCGACGGCGTACAGCGGACGGAACACGACCACCCTGCGGTGCTCGCGGCGCTCCATCACGGCGTCGAGGCCCGCGCACAGCGCCAGCGCGGACTTGCCGGTGCCCGCGCGGCCGCCGAGGGAGACGATGCCCACGCCCGGATCCGTCAGCAGCTCGATCGCCAACCGCTGCTCGGCGGAGCGGCCGTGCAGGCCGAACACGTCGCGGTCCCCGCGCACCAGGCGGGCCCGGCCGCCCTCGCCGACCCGCGCCAGGCCGGAGCCCCGGGGCGCGGTGAGCACCAGCCCCGTGTTGACCGGCAGGCGGTCCGCCTCGGCCGGGGCCTCCCCCGGCCCGGTCTCGACGCCCGTGCCGGCCAGGGACCCCAGCGGGATGCCGGCCAGGTCGACCTCGCCGTCGTCGTAGAGCGCGTCCAGCCGCTCCTGCGCCACACTGAGGGAGACGGTGCCGCGCCAGCCCGAGTCACGCACGAGCTCGTGACGGTACTCGTCCGCGGCGAGGCCCATGGCCGCCGCCTTCACGCGCATCGGCAGGTCCTTGGACACGACCGTCACCGTGGCGCCCTCGTCCGCGAGCGCCTTCGCGACGGCGAGGATGCGGGAGTCGTTGTCCGTGCCGCGGATGCCCAGGGGCAGCACGTCCACGGACACGTGGTTCAGTTCGATCCGCAGCGTGCCGCCCTCGGGGGTGATCGGCACGGGCTGGTCCAGCGCGCCGTGGCGACCGCGCAGGTCGTCGAGCAGGCGCAGCGCCGTGCGCGCGTAGTAGCCGAGGTCGGGGTCGGCGCGCTTGGCCTCGAGCTCCGAGACCACCACGAGCGGCAGGACCACCTCGTGCTCGGCGAAGTGCAGCAGGGCGCGCGGGTCCGAGAGCAGCACGGACGTGTCCACCACGTAGGTCCGCAGGCCGGCCGCCTCCGCCGGCCCCGCCTCGGCACGCGCCTGGCCCGGCCGGCTCGACGGCTCCTGCCGGGTCTGCGCGTGCTCCACGAGCTCTGCCACCATGTCTGCCTCCTGTGCCGGTGAACCGTGCGGACGGGGGTCCGCCCACGGGCCACGCTAGGAAGCGGCGTCGTCCACCGGGGCCCGGCACGGTGAACCCGGGATGAAGTCGCGGTGACGGTCCGTCCGGGCCCCGCCACGGCCCCGACGTCCCGCGCTCCCTACACTGGAGACGCGCCGCCGACGTCCCGGCGGCCGCCCGCTCCCCGTCCCCAGGAGGGCCCTTGAGCATGCACCGCCCGTCCCCCGGCCTGCCCGATCTGCCGGGCAGCCCGGCCCCCGCCCCGACCCTGGCCGAGCGCGCCGGCGGCCGCCTGCTGGGCGCCGTCGCGCCCACCGCCATGCTGATCGCGGCCATGTGGGTCGCGCAGTTCGTGCTGATCTTCCTCGGCCGGGTGATCATCCCCGGCGTGGGCCTGATCCCGCGGCGCCTCGCCGGCCTCGACGGGGTCCTGTTCTCCCCTGTGCTGCACGCCGGCTGGGCCCACCTGATCGGCAACACGACGGCGCTGCTCGTCCTCGGCCCGCTGGCCGCCCTGGTCTCACGCCGGCCGGTGGCCCTGCTCGTCTGCGCCTGGCTGGGCTCGGGCCTGCTGACCTGGGTGATCGGCACCCCGGGCGTGCACATCGGCGCCTCCGGGATCGTGTACGTGCTGATCGCGTTCCTGATCGTCTACGGGATCGCGGTGCGGCGGTTCGGGGCGGTCGTCGTCTCCGTCCTCGTCGCGCTCACGCACCTGGGCTCGAGCCTGATCGGCCTGCTGCCGGCCCCCGGCATCTCGTGGACCGGCCACCTGGCCGGGGCCGTCGTCGGGGTGCTGCTGGGCCTGTGGTGGGGCCGCGCCGACCGTCAGGTGCCGAACCGGCGCTGACGACTGCCGTAGTCGCGCAGGGCACGCAGGAAGTCGACCTTGCGGAACGCGGGCCACATGGCCTCGCAGAAGTAGAACTCCGAGTACGCGGACTGCCAGAGCAGGAACCCGGAGAGCCGCTGCTCCCCGGACGTGCGGATGACCAGGTCCGGGTCCGGCTGGCCGCGCGTGTAGAGCCGGTCCGCGATCTGCTCGACGGTGACGGACTCGGCCACCTCCGCCGCGCTGTGGCCCAGGGCGTGCTCGTCCCGCAGCAGCTCGCGCACGGCGTCGAGGATCTCCTGGCGGCCCCCGTAGCCCACGGCCACGTTCACGTGCACGCCGTCGTGGCCCTTGGTCTGCTCGGCCACCTCGGCGAGCCGTCGCGCCATGGGCTCGGGGAGCAGGTCCACCGCGCCGACCGGCTGTACGCACACGGGGGCGCGGCCCTCGGCCGGCTGGGCGAGGCGCTCCGCCGTCGTCTGGATGATCTCCAGGAGCGGGGCGAGCTCCTCCGCCGGGCGCCGCAGGTTCTCGGTGGAGAGCATGTAGAGCGTGACCACGGGGATGCCGGCCTCGTCGCACCAGCCGATGAAGTCCAGGATGCGCTCGGCGCCGGCCTGGTGGCCCTGCTGCGTGGACGCCCCGAACGCGCGGGCCCAGCGACGGTTGCCGTCCACCAGCACACCGATGTGCCGGGGCAGCCGCTCCGGGTCCAGGCCACGCGTCAGCCGCCGCTCGTACAGGCGGTAGAAGGCCTCGGGTCGACCCACGGCGCGCTCCCCTCTCGGACGGTCCTGCGAGCCTCCAGGATACGCGCGCGACACACAGCGACCATCCCGTGCCCCGGCCCCGGGCCGACCGACGACAATGGAGGCATGGACCCCGTGACACCCCTCCCCGACGCCGACGCCGCCCGCCGCCTGCGCTGGCGCATCGAGCGCATCCGCGACCCCGAGCATCCGCTGTACAAGCCCCGACTGCGGGGCTGGACCCACGCGGTCATGGCGCCGCTGACGCTCGCGGCCGGCATCGTGCTCATCGTGCTCGCGCCGACCGCGACGCTGCGGTGGGCCAGCGCGGTCTACGCCGTGACGGGCCTGCTGCTGTTCGCGGTCTCGGCGACGTACCACCTGGTGCAGTGGAACGAGGTGGTCTCCCGTGTCCTCAAGCGGCTGGACCACACGAACATCATGCTGGTCATCGCCGGCACCTACACGCCGCTCTCCCTGGCCCTGCTGCCTCCGGACCGGGCGCGTGTGCTGCTCACCCTGGTATGGGTGGGGGCCGTGGCCGGCGTCGGGTTCCGGGTGCTGTGGACGGACGCCCCGCGCTGGCTCTACACGCCGGTGTACGTGGTGCTGGGGCTGGCGGCGCTGCTGTACCTGGGCGACTTCTTCGCCGCGGATGCGGCGGCGGGGTGGCTGATCGTGGCCGGCGGCGTCGCGTACATCACGGGCGCGGTCTTCTACGCGCTGCAGGCCCCCACGATCCACCGCGAGTGGTTCGGCTTCCACGAGCTGTTCCACGCCTTCACGGTGGCCGGCTTCGTGTGCCACGCCGTCGCCATCTACCGGGCGGTGCTCGTCGTCGCCTGAGCGTGTCGAGGAAGGGGGTCTGCGCCCCGCCGGGCAGCGCCGAGGCCCGCAGACGCGCCGCTACGGTCATGCCGTAGCGGCGCGTCTGCGGGCCTCAAGGGTTCGGGCGTGGAGTCTCCGGCGTCGAGTCTCGGGCGTGCACGGGCCCGACGACGGTCAGTCGCGTCCGGTGTCCGGGGCCTGGGGCTCCGGGGCCGGCTCCTGGAGGTACCCGGGGTACTTCTCCTGCAGGCGGCGCAGCCGGTCCTCGGAGTCCGCGTCCAGGTGCTCGCCGCCCGCGCGGACCTCGTCCGGCAGGTGCTGCTGATGGCGCTCCACGAGCATGGCCTCGGCCTCCGGGGAACGCTGCTGGACGCGGCGCACCGAGCGGACCATGACGCGGAGGACGATGATCGCCATGACCACCATGAGCGCGGTGAACAGGAACCCCTCGATGCCGGGGGTGACCTCCGCCTCCTCGAGCCCGGGGCGCAGCGTCGGCTCCGGGACGGCGGGCACCGGCGCGGGGCTCGCGGCCGCGAGCGCGGTGAGGACGAGGGGAAGGCCAGACAGGGGTGTCACGCCGCCCCACTCTACCGGCCCCGGCCGCACGGCCCGAGCCGGGGCGGCTCAGCGCAGGCCGGCGAAGAGGTCGTGCTCCGGCAGCTCGGAGGGCACGCGCGAGTCGATCAGCGCGAAGTCCTCCCACGGCCAGGCGCGCCGCTGCAGGTCGTGGGGCGCGTCGAAGAACATGCCGTCGGGGTCGATCTGGGTGCGATGCGCCCGCAGGGCGGCGTCGCGCTCGTCGAGGAAGCCGGTGACGTCCACCTGCGTGGTGACGTCGTGGTCCGCGGTGACCCACGGCGGGATGACCTCCGGGTCGGGCACGTCCTCCCCGGCTTCGCGGCGGCGCAGCACCTCGCGCATCGCGTCCATCGCGTCGAACATCATCAGGCGTCGGGCGAACGGCACGTCCTCGCCGTCGGCCTCGGCCACCGCGGCCATCGTGCGGAACTTCCGCGGGTTGAAGCCGCAGTCGTAGTAGACCTTCGAGACCTCCCAGGCGGGCCCGGCCTCGGGGTACTCGTCGGCGAGGCCCGCGGCCCGGTACGCCTCCATCGTCACGGCGTGGGCCTGCAGGTGGTCCGGGTGGGGGTAGCCGCCGACCTCGTCGTAGGAGATGAGCACGTGCGGGCGGAACCGGCGCACGAGCGAGATCAGCGGGGCCGCCGCATCCCGGAGCGGGACCTCGGCGAAGCAGTTCGCCGGGAGGGCCGGCAGCGGATCCCCCTCGGGCAGGCCCGAGTCGAGGAAGCCGAGCCAGGCGTGCCGGATGCCGAGGATGCGCGCGGCCTCCGCCATCTCCTCGCGGCGCACGGCCGCGATGTCCCGGTCCGCCCGGGTGGTGTCCCCGAACGACGGGTTGAGCAGGGTGCCGGCCTCGCCGCCGGTGCACGTGACGACCATGACCTCGGCCCCGGCCGCCGCGTAGGCGGCCATGGTGCCGGCCCCCTTCGAGGACTCGTCGTCCGGGTGGGCGTGCACCGCCATGAGACGCAGCCCGGTGGAGGGCGGCAGGGCGGTGCCTGCGGCCGGCTGGGCCTGGGGGGTCTGATCGGTCACGGGGATCGCACACTCCTGTCCGGATGGCGGGGCCGCCGCGGGGGCGGCGGCGTGAGGGGTCCAGGCCGACGTCGTCATCGGCCTCCGGCGGCGGGCAGCGGCTAGGGTGGAGGGGATGTCTCACCACGCCCCCGCGGTCCGCGCGCAGGACCCCACATTAGCCAACCGGTACGGCACGAACCACACGCGTCCGGGCCGTCGTCGGCTGTGGGCGGGCCTCGGCGGGCTCGGGCTGGTCGTGGCCGTGCTGCTGTCCGTGTGGATCGGCCTGAACATGTCCGTGGGCGCCATCGAGTACAAGGACGTCGGCTTCACCATCGAGGACGACGGCCACGCGACCGTCACCTTCCAGGCCTCCGTCCCGGAGGGCGTGCAGGCCGAGTGCGATGTGCTCGTCACCGACTCCCACGCCGCCCCCGTCGGCTTCCGCACCGTCCGCCTGGAGACCCTGCCGGCCGACCGGCGGGACTCCCCCTCGGACGCGCAGCAGCGCTACACCGTGGACGTGCGCACCGTGGTGCGGGGCGACTCCGGCATCGTCGAGACCTGCCGCAAGGTCTGAGCCCTCCCGGAGTGCTCCGCCCTCGGCGTAGCGGCCGCCGTTGGTGTGACGCACGCCGCCCGGATAGACTCGTCGGAGCATTCCCGCCCCGCCGGTGAGTCAGGCAGGCGTCGCACGGAGCCCTCGGGTCACGCGCGTCCTCCTGGTCGGCGGGGTCTTTCGCATGCGGGCGCGTCCGCCGGACGCGGATCGCGCACCGGATACGGTGCGCCGCGCCCCGGACTCCGCATCACCCGAGACAGAAAGGCGGAACAGAGCATGACCACCAGCCAGTCCGACGCCCCGTGGCTGACCCAGGAGGCGTACGATCGCCTCTCCAAGGAGCTCGAGTACATCTCCGGTCCCGGCCGTCAGGAGATCATCGAGCGCATCGAGGCCGCCCGCGATGAGGGCGACCTCAAGGAGAACGGCGGCTACCACGCCGCCCGCGAGGAGCAGTCGAAGAACGAGGGCCGCATCGCCGAGCTGAAGCACCTGCTCGAGACCGCCCGCGTGGGCGAGGCCGCCGAGAACGACGGCGCCGTGCACCCGGGCACCGTGGTGACCGCCGTCGTCGCAGGCGACGAGATGACCTTCCTCTTCGGCAACCGCGAGATCGCCGCGGACGACGAGTCGCTCGAGGTCTACTCCGAGCGCTCCCCGCTCGGCGAGGCCATCAACGGCGCCAAGAAGGGCGACAAGGTCTCCTACACCGCCCCGAACGGCAAGGACATCAAGGTCGAGGTCAAGGACGTCCAGCCCTACTCCGGCTGACCCTGCCCGGCTCCGACGGCGGCCGCGGTCCCCTCCAGGGGCCGCGGCCGTCGTCCGTCCCGGGTCCCACCGCGCCCCCGTTGCTACTCTGGCCCCATGCTGACCGTCGAGAAGGCACACCTGCTGCTCACCCGCGAGGACGGGCTCTCCGAGAGCCCCTCCCACCACCGCGTGGCCCTCGCGGCCGCCGCGCTGGCCGACCACCGCTCCGCCGGGATCGTGACCCTCGAGGACGTCCCCGTGGACCGGGCCCGCGTGCTCGTGACCGCGGCCGGCACCACCGGCGACCCCGTCCTGGACTCCTCCCTCGGACAGGTCGACGCCCTGGCCGGCCGACCGCTCGTGTCCACTGTGGCGGCCGGCAAGCCGGACCTGCGCAAGGCCGTCGTCGCCCATCTGACCGAGACCGGCCGCCTCACCGAGCGCAAGGCCTTCCTGGCCACCCGGCACGTCCCCCGGGGCACCGAGCGCACCGAGCTGCTGGCGCACCTGACCGCCGTGGTCCTCGACGAGGCCGAGCCCGCCGACGAGGACGTGCTCCTGCTCGGCGTGCTGCAGCACCTCAACCTCGCCCGACGCCTGCTGCCGGGCTCCCACGAGCGCTACGACCGCCGCGAGATGGTCCGCCGCATCGAGACACTGACGCGCGAGGACCTCCTGGTCCAGGCCGTGCGCCGCGCGGTGGGCGGGACCTCCGGCACCGTCACCGCGGCCGCCGCCGGCTCCGCGGCCTGAGCCGGCCCGGTCAGGGCAGCGGGGCCGGGCTGTAACCGGCCGCGCGCAACGCCTCCAGGACCTGGGCGGAGTGCTCGGCGCCGCGGGTCTCCATGTCGATCGTGATGTGCGCGCCGCCCATGGACAGCTCCGGGCCGACGCGGGTGTGGTCCACGCGCACCACGTTGGCGTCCGTGTCCGCGATGATCCGTGAGATCGTGGCCAGCTCGCCCGGGCGGTCCCGCAGCGGGATGCGCACGGTCATATAGCGCCCCGCGGCCGACAGTCCGGCCTGGATGGACTTCAGCATGAGCATCGGATCGATGTTCCCGCCGGAGAGGATCACGGCGGTGGTGCCGAGCTCGAAGCCCAGGTCCGCCGTGCGGCCCGCCAGCAGGGCGGCCACCCCGACGGCGCCCGCCGGCTCCACGACGAGCTTGGAGCGCTCGAGGAGGTGGACGAGGGCCGCGGCGATCTCGTCGTCCGTGACGGTCACGACGGCGTCCACCAGCTCGGCGGCGATCCGCAGCGGCAGGGCCCCGGGCCTGCCGACGGCGATGCCGTCCGCGATGGTGGACACGCTCTCCAGCACCTGGACGCGGCCCTCCTCGAGGGAGCCGGGGAACGCGGCGGCGGTGGCCGCCTGCACGCCGATGACGCGCACCGTGCGCCCACGACGCCGGGCGGCCTCCTTGAGGGCCACGGCCGTGCCGGCGATGAGCCCCCCGCCGCCGATGCCCATGATCACGGTGTCCACGTCCGGCAGCACGTCGAGGATCTCGAGGCCGACGGTGCCCTGGCCCGCGATCACGGCCGGGTCGTCGAACGGCGGGATGAACACGGCACCGGTCTCCGTGGCCCACCGCTGCGCCTCGGCGAGGGACTCGTCCACGGTGGAGCCGTGCAGGACGACCTCGGCGCCGTGGTCCCGGGTGGCCTGCAGCTTGGGCAGGGCGACGCCGTGCGGCATGAAGATGCGGGCGCGGATGCCGAGCTTGGCGGCCGCGAGGGCGACGCCCTGGGCGTGGTTGCCGGCCGAGGCGGCCACGACGCCGCGGCCGCGCTCCTCCTCGCTCAGCTGCGCCATCCGCACGTAGGCGCCGCGGACCTTGAACGAGCCGGCCCGCTGCAAATTCTCGCACTTCAGGTGCACGTCCGTGCCCACGGCCCGGGAGAGCGCCCGGGAGTGCTGCAGCGGGGAGAGCTCGGCGATCCCGCGCAGCGTCTCGCGCGCCCGCTCGATCTCCTCGAGGGTGACGGGCAGCGCCGTCGGGGCCGGCGGGCCGCCGGCGGGCCGCACCCACCGGGGCGACGGCGTCGGGACGGTCCGGTCCGGGGTGTCCGTGGCCTGCGCCGCGCCCATCAGGCGCCGTCCCCGTGCCGGGTGCCCGCGTCGGCCTCGGAGGCGAGGGCGGCGTCCTCGTGCGTCGAGGGGCGGTACCGGTGGGAGCCGGCCGCCTCGTCCTCCGCGCCGCCCGGTTCGAGGGCGTGGTCCGTCCGCTCCGTGAGCTCCTCGGGGGTGTCGGCGGTGAGGGCGCGGACGAAGCTGTTCACGAAGGCCAGCACCGGCACGGCGAACACGGCGCCCGCCAGGCCGAGGACGGTGGAGCCGGCGGCGACGGCCAGGAACACGGCCAGCGGGTGCAGCGCGACGGCCTTGCCCATCACGAGCGGCTGCAGGACGTTCGACTCGATCTGCTGCACGAGCAGCACCACGCCCAGCATGAGCAGCGCGTTGACCAGGCCGTTGGACATCAAGGCCAGGAGCACCGCCATCGCGCCGGTCAGGGTGGCGCCGATCATCGGGATGAACGAGGCCAGGAACACGAGCACGGCCAGCGGGATGGCCAGCGGCACCCCGAGGATCAGGGCGCCGATGCCGATGCCGACGGCGTCGATGAACGCCACGAAGATCTGGACCCGCACGTAGGAGCCGAGGGACTGCCAGCCGGAGCGGCCCGCGCGGCCCACGGTGGCCCGGTGCGCCTTCGGCACGAAGATCAGCAGGAAGCGCCAGATGCGGTCGCCGTCGTAGAGGAAGAAGATCAGGGAGAACAGGGCGATGAACAGGCCCGCACCGATGTTGACGGCCGTGGAGCCGAACGAGACGGCGCTGTTCATGACCGTGGCGGAGTTGTCCCGCAGCGTCTGCCACAGGCCCTCCAGCCCGGCACCGGAACGGGGGATCTCCACGCCCACGCCGGCCAGCCAGGCGATCGCGTCGTCGACGGCCTGGCCCAGTTGGCCGCCCAGTTGGGCGAAGCCCTGGACGATCTGCTGACCGGCGAGCCCCATGAGGCCCACCACGACGACGACCAGCAGCAGCACGCACAGCAGGGCGGCCGCGACGCCCGGCACCTTGATGCGCCGCATCGCCTGGAACACCGGGGCCAGCAGGGTGGCCAGCAGCGCGGCCACGAGGATCGGGATCACCACGAGGCTCACGAAGCCCAGCAGGTACACCACGACGCCGATGCCGATGACGACGGCCACCAGCCGCCAGGACCAGGCCGCGGCCACCGTCAGCCCGTAGGGCACGTCCTTGTCGATCTTGGTCTGGGCCGCCAGGGTCGAGCTCACGCGCGATCCTCCTCGTGTGGGTGGTCGGGGACATGGGGGGTCAGACCCCACTGGACGCTCCAGCGGGCGTGCGGGGCGAGCCGGTGCAGGCCCTCCCCCGAGTTCAGGGCGTCCGCGGGAGCGGTGAGCGGCTCCACCGCTAGTGCCGTGTCACGGCCGGGCAGCCGGTCCGTGACGAAGACGTGGGTGTAGGCGAACGCGTGGTCGGTCCACAGGGTCACGGCGCGGCCGTCCGCGGCGAGCAGGGTCTGGCGGTGCCGGCCGTCGGCGTCCGGGGTCAGGCCGGTGAGGCACACGTCCAGGGCGGCCTCGCCCACGGCCCGGCCGCGGCGGAAGTCCAGGTCGGTGCCGTCCACCGGCAGGGTCTCCACGGGGATGAGGTCCTCCCCCGTGCGGATCCAGGCGTCCGCGGGCACGCGCAGGCTCAGCTCCGCCGTCGGGACGTCCCCGATCCGCAGGAACGGGTGGGAGCCGACCGCCACGGGCACGGTGGCGTCCGTGTGGTTCTGCACCTCGGCGGTGACGGTGAGGCCGCCGTCCGCCTCGAGCTCGTACGTGACGCGGTGGGTGAGCCGGAACGGCCAGCCGTGCTGGGGGTGGATCTCACCGCGCAGGGTCACCGCGTGGGCGGAGAACGTCTCGGTGACGAAGTGGGTGTTGCGCAGCAGGCCGTGGCTGGCGTGGCCGCGCGCGGGTTCGGTGACGTCCAGGCGCTGCTCGACGCCGTCCAGGATCCAGCGGGCGCCGGCGACGCGGTTCGGCCACGGGCTCATCTGGATGCCGTTGGCGGCGGGCGGGACCACGTCCTGGCCGTACGGCTCGGTCAGGTCCACGCCGCCCACGCGGTACCTGCGCAGGGCACCGGCCAGGCCGACGACGACGGCCTCCGCGGACCCGCGGTGCAGGCGGTGCTGGGTGCCGGTGGCGTCCGGAGCCCCGAAGGCGGGCAGGTCGCTGGTCTCGGTCACGAAACCTCCTGAGTGGCGGCGAGGGACCCCCTCAATCTACGCCCTCGCGGACGCAGACCGCCCCGGCCCTGTGCAGGACCGGGGCGGCGGTGCGGGTCTCCGTGCGGGGACGGGGCGCCGGTCAGTCGTTGCCGCGCAGGATGGCGACGATGCGCAGGATCTCGATGTACAGCCAGATCAGGGTCACGGTCAGGCCGAAGGCCACGGACCAGGAGTACTTCTGCGGGGCGCCGTTCTTCACGCCCACGGCGGCCATCTCGAAGTCCATCGTCAGCGAGTACGCGGCGAGCAGCACGGCGATCGCGCCGATGATCAGGCCCAGGCCGCCCTCACGCATGTTGCCGATGCCGGTCCAGGTGAGGACCAGGTTGACGAGCATGAAGACGAGGTAGCCGATCATGGCGCCCATGACGATCTTCGTCATGCGCGGGGTCGGGCGGAACTTGCCCGAGGTGTAGAGCGCCAGCATCACCGCGAACACGGAGAAGGTGCCGAGCACGGCCTGCACCACGATGCCCGGGTAGGCGCCCTCGAAGAACGCCGAGATGCCGCCCAGGAACAGGCCCTGCGCCACGGCGTAGGCCATGATCAGCACGGGCGAGGGCTCGCGCTTGAACGCGTTGACCAGGCCCAGCACGAGGCCGGCGATCGCGCCGATGATCATCAGGCCCGGCGAGAACCAGCCCACGGCGCCCGCCACCACGACGAGCACGAGCATCAGGCCGGTCTTGCCGACGACGTCGTTGAAGGTCATCCGGCCGGTCTGCTCCGGGCCGGCGGAGGGCGCGCGGAAGGCGTCCTCCATGGACTGCTGGTGCGCGTACTGCTGGGCCGCCTGGCCGGCGCCGAACGCCTGGGCCTGGCCGTACGGGCTCTGCTGCTGGCCGTACGGGGACTGCGCGGACTGCTGCCCGCCCTGGTACCAACCGGGCTGCGCCTGTCCGCCGCCCTGCATCTGCTGCTGGAAGTTCTGAGAGTTCATGACCGGATTCGCCACGGCTCACTCCTTCGGGTCGAGTCGGCCCGGTCGCACGCCGCCGCAGTGAGCCGCGTTCGTGCCCCGGGGTTCAGCACGATCCTATCGGGAGGTCTGTGTCCGCGCGCGGGGTCGGAGCGTGGATCCGCGCCGGTTCACCGGCTGTTCACGGTGGGCGCAGAAGCGAGGCGCGCGGGGAGACGCGTGGTGCCCCCGGCGGGACTCGAACCCGCAACACGCCGATTTTAAGTCGGCCGCCTCTGCCAGTTGGGCCACGGGGGCGTGGCGGGCCCGTGGACGCGGGCCCGGGTGCGGACGACGCCGGCCCCGCCCGATGCGCTCGGACGGGGCCGGCGGCCCGCTGGCTGCGGGATCAGCCCTTCGAGGACTCGAGGGCCCGCTGCCGCTCGAAGCGGCCGGGCTCGAGCTCGACGCCCGCGGCGCGGCGGAACGGGTTGAACGGGGTGTCCAGGCCCGCCACCGAGGTGGAGTCACGGCCGAACAGGGTCTCGGCGACCCAGCCGGACAGGATGCGGAACTTCCGCTCCAGGGTGGGCATCGCGTAGCCGTGGTAGCCGCGGTGGGCCAGGAACGCCGGGATGCCGGCGATCTTGGTGCCCAGCGGGTTGCCCACGCCGCGGCCGAAGCCCAGCCCCGCCACGGTGCCCAGGGACTTGTGCACGTACTCCTGCACCTCGCCCTCGCCGTGGCGCACGGCCATGTAGTTGGCGGCCAGACGCTTGGCCTGACGGATGGCGTGCTGGGCGTTCGGGACGCAGAAGCCGCCCGGGCCGGCCCCGGTCAGGTCCGGCACGGCGGAGACGTCGCCGCAGGCCCACGCACCCTCGAGCGCGCCGGCCTCGCCGTCCTTGATCTGCAGGGTGGGGGTGGCCTCCACGCGGCCGCGGTCGTCCACCGGAAAGTCGGTGCTCTTGACCACGGAGTTGGCCACCACGCCGGCGCACCACACGAGGGTGTCCGCCGCGAAGGTCTCCGCCTCCTCCTTGGAGGGCATGGCCACGAGCTTCATGACGCCGTCCGTGGCGTCGCCCAGCGAGGTGTTGAGCAGGACCTCGATGCCGCGGTCCTTCAGGTGCTCCACCACGCCCTGGGCCTGCTCCTCGGAGACCTCGGGCATGATGCGGCCCATGGCCTCGACGAGGACGATCCGGATCTCCGACTGGGAGAGGCGCTCGTTGCGCTCCACGGCGTTGCGGATGAGGTTCTCCATCTCCGCGATGGCCTCGATCCCGGCGAAGCCGCCGCCCACCACCACGAAGGTCAGGGCACGCTTGCGCTCCTCGGCGTCCGTCATCAGGGAACCGGCGTCCAGGCGCTCCAGGATCTGGTTGCGCAGCTGGACGGCCTCCTCGACCGAGCGCAGACCGATGCCCTGCTCGCCCAGACCCGGGATCGGGAACACGCGGGTCACGGCGCCCGCGGTCATCACGATGTCCTGGTACGGGATCTCGAACTCGTCGCCGCCCTCGCCGCGCACCACGGCGGTGCGGCCGGCGTGGTCCACGGACACGACGGCGCCGCGGACGACCTCGGCGTCCTTGAGGTGCGTCTGCAGGTCCACGTTCACGTGGCGGCCCTCGATGTGGCCGCCCACGACCTCGGGCAGGAACGGGTAGTACGTCATGTACGGTCGGGGGTCGACGACGGTCACGACGCCGCCGCGCTCGGCGACCTTCTTCTGCAGCTCGCGGGCGACATGGAACCCGGCGTAGCCGCCGCCGACGATCAGCAGGCGCGGCTTGGGAGACAGTTCAGGGGTGAGAGACATACCGCCAGTCTACGCACGCACGGGCCCGGCCCCTCCACTCTCCGCCGTCGTGGTCAGGACCGCAGCGAGAGCACGATCCCGTCCAGGATGTCGTGCTCGCTCGCCCAGGCCTCGGTGACGCCCGCGACCTCGGCCACCCGCTCCAGGACGGTGCTCCACAGCAGCGCGCCCGCGCCGATCACGTCCACCCGTCCCGGGTGCATGAACCCCCGCTCGGCGCGTTCGGCCCGGGTCGCCGCCACGAGGCCCTCCGCCGCCGCGCGGGACTCGGCGATCGGCAGGCGCGCACCGTGGATGGCCTCGGGCTCGTACGTGCTGAGCCCGAGGGCCTCGGCGGTCACGGTGGTCACCGAGCCGGCCACGCCGACCACGCGCGCCACGCGTTCCAGCGGCAGGCGGGCGGCGGCGTCGTCGAGGAGACGGAGCGCGTCTGCGCGGGCCGCGGTGACCTCATCCGACGTCGGGGGGTCGGAGCGCAGATGACGCTCGGTGAACCGCACGCAGCCCATGTCCAGGCTGACCGCGCCCACGACCTCGCCCGCGGGCGTGCCGACGACCAGCTCGGTGGAGCCGCCGCCGAGGTCCACGACGAGCACGAGGTCCTCCGGGCCCAGGTCCGCGGTCTCGACGGCGGAGACGGCGCCCGGGAAGGACAGGCCGGCCTCCTCGGCGCCCGAGACGACCTCCGGCTCGACGCCGAGCCGCTCCCGGACGCCGTCGACGAACGCGGCCCGGTTGGAGACGTCCCGGCTGGCGGAGGTGGCCACGAACCGGACCCGGCCGGCGTGGTGGCGCTGGACCAGGCGGGCGTACTCGTCGACCGCCGCGAAGGTGCGCTCCAGCGCGGCGTCGGAGAACGCGCCGGTGGCGTCCACGCCCTCGCCCAGGCGCACCACGCGCATCTCGCGCACGACGTCGGCCAGCGGCGCCGCCGGGTCGGCCCCGGCGCCGGTGGTCTCGTCCGTCCCGGCCGGCCGGGAGATCAGCAGGCGGATGGAGTTCGTGCCGCAGTCCACGCCGGCCACCGTGACCTCCTTGAGCGCGGCGACGCGTTCGAGGTGCCTCACGTGCCGGGACAGGTCCTTCGTGGGCACCGCCGCGGCCTCGTCCCACGCGCCCTCGCACGCGCAGACCTCGGGCGTCCACCACGGGGCCACCAGGGCGATCGCCTCGTCCCCGAGCGGGTTCACCCCCGGCCCGGCCGCGAGCGCGTGGCCCACGAGGGCGTGCAGGCACTTCACGCGCTCGGGCATGCCGCCGGCCGAGACCCCGGCGATCTCCGGGACGGGCCCCGTGCCGGCCTCGGCCCCGACCCGGTCCCGCTCGGCGATGTAGGCCTCGTGCGCGGCGCGGTGCGCGGCGGCGAGCACGGGGTCCTGGGCGAGGCGGTCGTTCATGCGCGCCATCTCCCCGTCCGCCTCCACGCGCGAGACCGCCGCCGTCAGCACGGGGTGCGTCAGGTAGAAGGTCGTGGGGAACGGGATGCCGTTGGAGAGGCGCGGCGCGGTGGTCGCCACGAGGGGGTTGCCGCACACGCAGCGGGCGCCGATCTCCACGACGTCCCGGACCGGGCGGCCGAGCTGGCGGGACAGGGTGTCCAGGTCCTTCTCGGTGACGGTGCGGTCCTGGGCGGGGCGGGGGCTGACGGTCATGGTGTCCTCGGGGGTGCGGGGGTGGTGCGGGCGGGGGCGGGACGCGGGACTCACTCGAGCCCGGCGCGGACGGCCGAGTCCCACAGGCCCTCGGCCCACGGCAGGCGGGTGTTGACGGTCTCGTCCGCGCCGGCGGCGGGCGTGTCCTCGGCCTCGGTGTCGGTCTCGGTCTCGGAGGGCCGCCCCGTCACGGAGTACAGGGTCTCCCCCGGCATGACCAGCTCGAGACGCTCACGCGCCTGCTGGGTCACGTAGGAGGGATCGTCCCACAGCTGGATCCGCCGCTCGTAGTCCTCGCGCTGAGCCTGCATGGCGGCGATCTCCTCGCGCGCGGCCGAGATCTCCAGCTGCTGGTTCAGGAACGCGCGCAGAGTGGGCGCCACCAGGACGGCGGCCACCAGCAGCACGGCGACGACGATGAGCGCGCGGCCCGTGATCTGCCGGGCCGGCACCGGCTCCGGCAGCGGGGCCCGACGGCGGGCGGCCGTGGCGGCGGCCGATGCGGCGCGGCGGGGGGCGGGCCGGGGCCGACGCCCGGCCGGGCGGGCCGGCGCCGTCCGGCGCGGGGGTGCCGACGGGGACGCGGGGGCGGCGGTGTCCTCGGCGGGGGCCGTGTCGGCCCGGTCCGCGTCCGGGTGCCCGTCCAGGTGTCCGTGGTGACCGGCCTGGCGGCGCTCCTGGACGCTGTGCAGGTCGATGACCTCGGCGTCCGTCGCCGCGGGCGTCGGCGTGGTGGCCTCAGGGGTCGGCGTGGGCGCGTCCGCCTGCGGGGAGGCCGTCGTCGGGGCCGCCGGGGCCGCGACGGCGGGCCGGCGCGGGGCGCCCGTCGTCGGGTCGACACGGGGCACGCGGGGGCGGCGCGGACTCATCGCGGACTCCTTCGGACGCGTGGCGGGGACCCTCACAGCCTACTGCCCGCCCCTGGCAGGCTCCTGGCCGCCCCCGGGACGGGCGCGGGCCCGCCCGGAAGGATCCGAGCGGGCCCGCGCGTCGTCGTCGGGACGGTCAGCCGCGGAAGCGCGGGAAGGCGGAGCGGCCCGCGTAGACGGCGGCGTCGGCCAGGTCCTCCTCGATGCGCAGCAGCTGGTTGTACTTGGCCACGCGGTCCGAGCGGGCCGGGGCGCCGGTCTTGATCTGGCCGGCGTTGGTGGCCACCGCGAGGTCCGCGATGAACGTGTCCTCGGTCTCGCCCGAGCGGTGCGAGATCATGCAGTGGAACATGTGGCGCTGGGCCAGGGAGATCGCGTCGAAGGTCTCGGTCAGGGAGCCGATCTGGTTGACCTTCACGAGCAGGGCGTTGCCGGCCTTCTCGTCGATGCCGCGCTGCAGCCGCTCCACGTTGGTGACGAACAGGTCGTCGCCCACCAGCTGGACGCGATCGCCCAGCTGCGCCGTCAGGTGCTGCCAGCCGTCCCAGTCGTCCTCGTCGAGCGGGTCCTCGATGGAGACGATCGGGTAGTTGTCCACCAGCTCGGTGTAGTAGGCGGCCATCTCCTCGGCGGAGCGCTGCTGGCCCTCGAAGGTGTAGGAGCCCTTGTCGAAGAACTCGGAGGAGGCGACGTCCAGCGCCAGCGCGATGTCCTCGCCCAGGCGGTAGCCGGCCTTCGTCACGGCCTCGGCGATGAGGTCCAGGGCGGCGCGGTTGGACTCCAGGGACGGGGCGAACCCGCCCTCGTCGCCCAGGCCGGTGGACAGGCCCTTCTCCTGCAGCACGGACTTCAGGGCGTGGTAGACCTCGGTGCCCCAGCGCAGGGCCTCACGGAAGGACGGGGCGCCGATCGGGGCGATCATGAACTCCTGGATGTCCACGTTGGAGTCCGCGTGGGCGCCGCCGTTGAGGATGTTCATCATCGGCACGGGCAGCACGTGGGCGTTCGGGCCGCCCAGGTACTTGTAGAGCATGAGGTCGGAGGCCTGCGCGGCGGCCGCGGCGACGGCCATGGACACGCCCAGGATCGCGTTCGCGCCCAGCTTGCCCTTGTTGGGGGTGCCGTCCAGGTCCCGCATCGCACGGTCCACGGCGCGCTGGTCCGCGGCGAACTCGCCCTCGAGCTCCTCCGCGATGCCCTCGACGGCGGCGACGGCGTCCAGCACACCCTTGCCGCCGTAGCGCTTCTTGTCCCCGTCACGGCGCTCGACCGCCTCGAACTCGCCGGTGGACGCGCCCGAGGGCACGGCCGCGCGGCCCAGGGAGCCGTCGGTCAGCAGGACCTCCACCTCGACGGTGGGGTTGCCGCGCGAGTCGAGGATCTCGCGAGCGTGGATGGCGTCGATCAGGGCCATGGACGGGTCTCCTTCAATCGAAGTCGGAAGTCGTGCCCGCGGCGTGGACACGGCCTCAGCCTAGCGGGGACCTCAGGTTCCGGTCGGCCGCGCGCCGGCGACAAGACCGCCGTTCCCCCCTGCTGCGATGTCGCTGGGGCGCGGTCGGGACTGCGGCCGGGCCGGAGCGGCGTCGCGTCAGCCGGACGGACGCAGCGCCGACCAGTCCCCCGCACGCACCCGGGCCACCGTGGTGCGCAGGGCCCGTTCGGGGTCCAGCCCCGCCGCCCGGGCCCGACGCACCAGCGCGAACAGCTCCGCCCCGAGCGCGGCCTCGCCCGGCCACACCGCCGCCGGGCGCTCTCCCGCCTCGGCGGCCGGCGCCGGGACGTGCGCGGCGAGCGGGTCCGGCTCCTGCCGGGCCGCGCGGTCGACCACCTTCGCGGCGGCGGCCAGCGCCGGCAGCCGGGCCGGGATGCCGCCGACGTCGAGGCCCGGGCCGGTGCCGCCGTCGCCGTGGGCCGGGGCGGCGGACGAGAGCCCCGCGGCGGCCCGCTCCTGCGCCTTGACCCGCTCCCAGGCCAGCTCGACGGCCTCGGGCGTGACGGCGGCGAGCTCCTCGGCCGGGCGCAGGCCGCCCTCGGGAGTGAGCACGAGCGGGTTGCGCCGGATCATCTTGGCGGTGAGGGCGTCGGCCGCGTCGTCCAGGCGGAACCCGGCCGTCTCCGCCGGGGCGCCCGGCGCCCGGGAGACGGCGGCGTGCAGGACCACCTGGAACAGGACGTCCCCGAGCTCGGCGGCCAGGGCGGGGTACGCGCCGTCGGCCCGACGCGCGGGCACGTCGGCCCACGCGGCGGCGTCGCGGGACTCGATCTCCGCCACCGCCTCGTACGCCTCCTCCACGAGGTACTCGGCGAGGTCGGCGTGCGTGAGCGCGGCCGTCCACGGGCAGTGGTCGCGCAGGGCCTCGACCACCGCCACCAGACGGTCCACACTCGCGCTCACGGGCGGATCAGTCGTCCTCGTCCTCGTCGTCCAGCTCTTCGAGGACCGGGCCGACGGCGTCGCCGGAGATGACCTCGCCCCAGCCGGCCACGAGGATCTCGGCGAGGTCCTCGCGCTCGTCCACGGACAGGAAGGCGGCCTCGGCAGCGTTGAGCTGCAGGTCCAGCAGCTCGGAGAGCGAGTAGCCGAAGGTCTCGGCGAGCAGGTAGAGCTCGTCGGTCAGGGACACGTCCGAGACGAGCCGGTTGTCCGTGTTCACGGTGACGCGGAAGCCGAGCTGCACGAGCAGGTCGATGGGATGGCCCGCGATGCCCGCCGCGGCGTCCACCGCGCCGGTCTGCAGGTTCGAGGACGGGCAGACCTCCAAGGCGATCTGCCGGTCCCGCACCCACGCGGCGGTCTCGCCCAGGTCCACGATGCCGGTCAGCTCGTCCAGCTGCTCGCCGTCCTCGTCCACGCCGCCGTACTCCACCGAGATGTCCTCGGCCAGGCGCACGCCGTGGCCCAGGCGCAGGGCGCGGCCGTCCACGAGGGCCGAGCGGACGGAGTCCAGGCCGTCGCCCTCGCCCGCGTGCACGGTGACGGGCAGGTGGTGGGCGGCCAGCCACGTGAAGGTGTCGGCGAAGCGGGAGGGCGGGAACCCGGCCTCGGCGCCCGCGATGTCGAAGCCCACGACGCCGGCCTCGCGGTGGCGCACGGCCAGCTCGGCGATCTCCTGGGCCCGGTCGGCGTGCCGCATCGCGGTGACCAGCTGGCCCACGCGGATCACGTGGCCCGCGGCGTCGGCGGCCTCGACCGCCTCGTCCAGGCCGGCCTGCACGGCCTCGACGGCCTCGTCCAGGCTCAGCCCGCCGGCCAGGTGCTGCTCGGGGGCCCAGCGGATCTCGCCGTAGACGACGCCGTCGGCGACCAGGTCCTCGACGAACTCGCGGGCCACGCGGCGCAGCTGCTCGCGGGTCTGCATCACGGCGGTGGTCAGGGCGAAGACCTGCAGGTACTTCTCGAGGGACTCGCCGTTGGCGTGCTCGGCGATCCACTCGGCCAGGCCCTCGACGGTGTCCGCGGGGACCTCGACGCCGGCCTCGCGGGCCAGGTCGAGGACGGTGCCCACGCGCAGGCCGCCGTCGAGGTGGTCGTGGAGGGAGACCTTGGGCAGGACGGCCAGGTCGACCTCGAGCGGGGAGGGGGATGCGGTGTCCGGAAGCTGCGTCGTCGTCACGGGCGTCACTCTACGGCAGGGCGCTCAGCGCAGGGCCTCCTGCTCGGCCAGGGTGAGGCCCTTCACCCCGGCGCCCAGCCGGCGGCGCAGCAGGGCCTTGAGCAGACGGTCCAGCAACAGGCCCACGAGCGCGGCACCCGTCACGGAGACCGCGATCTGCAGCACCGGGTTCTCCAGCCACCCCGCGGTCAGGCGCGCGATCATGATCGAATACGCGGCCCAGCTGGCCGTGGAGAGCAGGTCCAGCGCCACGAACCGCACCGGCGGATAGCGGGTGGCGCCGGCGGTGAAGTTGAGGGCCACGCGGCCGCCGGGGATGAACCGGGCGGTGAACAGCAGCAGCGCGCCGTGACTGTGCAGGTGGTGCCGGGCGACCTCGACCGTGGCCCGCACCCGCCGCAGCCGCATCCACCGGAACCGCTCCACACCCACGGCACGGCCGATCCCGTACGCGGCCACGTCCCCCAGGAACGCGCCCGCGAAGCCGACCCCCCACAGCGCCCACAGGGAGAACGGGTGCCCGTCGCGGACGATCGCGCCGAGGGCCACCAGCACCGACTCCGACGGGAAGATCGGCACGATGCCGTCGAGCAGGCACAGCAGCAGCGTCAGTGGCAGGACCCACCACTGCGCGGAGGCGTGGAGGATCGCCTCCTCGAGCCACGCGAGCATCCGGTCAGCCGATCCGGTCCAGGATCACGGAGCGCTCGCGCAGGGTCCGGGCGGCGGCGTCGTCGAGCTCGCCGACGGCCCAGCCGCCGGCGAGCGCGGCCTTCGCCCGCTCGAAGCGCTCCGGCGTGTCCGTGTGGAGGGTCAGCACCTTCTGACCCCGGGCCACGCGCTCGCCGGGGCGCACGTGCACCTCGACGCCGGCCGCGGCCTGGACGGCCTGGCCCTGCCGCTCCCGCCCGGCGCCGAGGCGCCACGCGGCCAGGCCCACGGCCATCGCGTCCAGCTCGGTGAGGACGCCGTCCGTCTCCGCGACGACGTCCTCGCTGTGGGCCGCCGTCGGGAGGGCCGCGCGCGGGTCGCCGCCCTGGGCCTCGATCATCCGGTTCCACACGTCCATCGCCCGGCCGTTGGCCAGGTGCTCGGCCGGGTCCACGTCCGTGACCCCGGCGCCGGCGAGCATCGCGGCGGCGAGCGCCACGGTGAGCTCCACGACGTCGGCCGGGCCGCCGCCGGCGAGCACCTCCACCGACTCGCGGACCTCGAGGGCGTTGCCGGCCGTCCGGCCCAGGGGCACGGACATGTCCGTGAGCAGCGCCGAGGTGTCCACCCCGGCGTCCCGGCCGAGATCCACCATGGTCCGGGCCAGCTCGCGGGCGGACGCCTCGTCCTTCATGAACGCGCCCGAGCCGCACTTGACGTCCAGCACCAGGGCGCCGGTGCCCTCGGCGATCTTCTTGGACATGATCGAGGAGGCGATCAGCGGGATGGCCTCCACCGTGCCGGTGACGTCACGCAGGGCGTACAGGCGCTTGTCCGCCGGGGCCAGGCCCGAGCCGGCCGCGCAGATCACGGCGCCCACCTCGGAGAGCTGGCGCAGCATCGCCTCGTTGCTGAGGTCGGCCCGCCACCCGGGGATCGCCTCGAGCTTGTCCAGGGTGCCGCCGGTGTGCCCGAGGCCGCGGCCGGACAGCTGCGGCACCGCCACCCCGAAGGAGGCCACGAGCGGGGCCAGCGGCAGGGTGATCTTGTCCCCCACGCCGCCGGTGGAGTGCTTGTCCGCGGTGGCCAGGGGGCGGCCGTCCGGGGTGGTGAGCCCGCCGAAGTCCATGCGCTCACCCGAGGCGATCATCGCGTCCGTCCAGCGGGCGATCTCGGCGCGGTCCATGCCGTTGAGCAGGATCGCCATGGCCAGGGCGGACATCTGCTCGTCCGCCACCACGCCGCGGGTGTACGCGTCCACCACCCAGTCGATCTGCTCGGGGGACAGCGTCCCCCGGTCCCGCTTGGTGCGGATCACCTCGACGGCGTCGAAGGGCTCGGCCTGCGGCTGCGCGGTCATGGGGTTCTCCTCGGAGGACGGCTGCGACGGTCAGCCTCCGACTCTAGCGAGCGGGCCCGGGAGCGCGCCGCAGGTCAGGGACGGTCCGCCCGCTCCAGGTCGGCCGGGCCGAAGGCGTCCGGCAGCACCGCGTCGATCCCCCGCTCCCCCGCCGGGGTGAGCAGCACGAGCCCGGGGGCGCGGAACTCGTACAGCAGCTGGCGGCACCGCCCGCAGGGCATGGTGAGCACGCCCTCGCCGTCCACGCACACGAACGCGGCCAGTCGGCCGCCCCCGCCCATGCGCAGGTCGGCCAGCAGCGCGCACTCGGCGCACAGGGTCAGCCCGTAGGACGCGTTCTCGATGTTGCAGCCCGAGACGAGGCGGCCGTCGTCGGTGAGCGCGGCGGCGCCCACCCGGAACCCCGAGTAGGGCACGTAGGCGTGCTCCGTGGCGGCCAGGGCCGCGGCCCGCAGCCGGTCCCAGTCCACGCGCGGCGCCGTCGTCGTGTGCTGCCCGTCCGCCACGGCTACTCCTTCACGTACGGCACGCCCGAGGCGGCCGGGCCGCGCGAGCGGCCCACGAGGCCGGCCACGGCGAACACCGTGACGAGGTACGGGAGCATCGCCATGAACTGGCTCGGCACCGGGGTGCCGAGGATCGCCAGGACGTACTGCATGTTGGTGGCGAAGCCGAACAGCAGCGCCGCGAAGAACGCGCCGATCGGGTTCCAGCGGCCGAAGATCACGGCCGCGAGCGCGATGAAGCCCTGGCCCGCCGTCATCTCCTTGGTGAAGGACGACGCGGAGACGAGCGTGAAGAACGCCCCGCCCATGCCGGCCACCGCGCCGCCCAGCAGGACGGCGGCGTACCGCGTGCGGTTCACGTCGATGCCCACGGTGTCCGCGGCCTTGGGGTGCTCGCCCACGGCGCGCACGCGCAGGCCCCAGCGGGTGCGGAACAGGGCGAACCACAGCGCGATGACGAGCAGGTACATCGCGTAGCCCAGGATCGTCTGGTTGAACAGGATGGGCCCGAGCACGGGGATGTCCGCCAGGCCCGGGATCCGCAGGTTCGGGAAGTGCGGCGGCGCGTTGAGCTCGGTGTCCCCGCCCGTGAGGACGGTGGAGTACAGGAAGCTCGTCAGGCCGGCCACGAGCACGTTGAGCACGACGCCGACGATCACCTGGTTGACCAGGTACTTGATCGAGAACACGGCGAGCAGCCAGGACACGAGGACGCCGGCCACGATCGCGGCGGCCAGGCCCGCCCAGGGCGAGCCGGTGGCGGTGCCGACGACGGCGGCCGTGAACGCGCCCGCCAGCAGCTGACCCTCGATCGCGATGTTCACCACGCCCGAGCGCTCGGCCAGGATGCCGGCCATCGAGCCGAAGATCAGCGGGACGGCCAGCGCGAACGAGCCGGCGATCAGGCCGGTGAGGAACACGGTGGTGTTGTCCGCCGAGCCGATCACCCAGATGAGGAACGCGGCCACGAAGGCGACGGCGAACAGGGCCGCGGCCCAGCCGGGGGTGCGCCCCGAGCGCAGGGTCGCCAGCCAGGCCACCGCGGTCAGCAGCGCCATGAGCCCGACGAGCAGCCAGCCCCCCAGCACGGGGTCGGCGGTCAGGTCCGGGAGCACGACGGCGTCGGACGCGTTCGAGAGTCGGAAGGTCGCCGCCGCCTCGGGGGCGCCGAGGGCGAAGACGGCCAGGGCCAGCAGGGTCAGGATCGTCAGGGCGATCGGGGTGGTCCAGTGCCGGACCACGACCCGGGCGGGCTCGGCGGCCTCGGGGCGGACGACGTCGGCGTGGGGCCGGGCGGCGGTCGCGCTCATCGGGCGTCCCCCTTCTGCTCGTGCGGGCGGTGGGTCGGGGCCGTGTCCGTGGGTGCAGTGGTCGGAGCCTGCGGGTCCGCGACGGCGGCGGTCGCGGCCTCCTGGACGCCCGTGGACGGGGCGGCGGCGTGGCCGCCGGCGCCGGTCAGCGCGGCGCCGGCCACGGCGGGCTGGGTCACGGAGTCGGCCGCGCGGCGGGCGCGCGCGGCGCCCGGGGCGGGCAGCCGGAAGATGGCGCGCACCAGCGGCGGGGCCGCGATGAGCAGCACGATCACGGACTGCACCACGAGGACGATGTCGACCGGCACCCCGGTCTCGGTCTGCATGGTCACGCCGCCGGCGCGCAGGGCGCCGAAGAGCAGGCCCGCGAACAGCACGCCCACCGGGTGGGACCGGCCGAGCAGCGCCACCGTGATCGCGTCGAAGCCGAAGGACCCGGCCACGGAGGTGTTCAGCGTGCTCTCCGTGCCGGCCACGTGGGTGGCGCCGGCCAGGCCGGCGAGGCCGCCGGAGATCGCCATGGCGGCCAGGTAGGAGCCCTTGACGGAGATGCCGGCCGTGCGGGCGGCGTCCGGGTTGGCGCCCACGGCCCGCAGGCGGAAGCCGAGGGTGGAGCGCTGCATCAGCCACCACGTGAAGAGCACGGCCAGCAGCGCGACGAAGAAGCCCCAGTGCAGCCGGAAGTCGGTCCCCAGCAGCCGCGGGAACATGGCGGAGCGGTCCAGCGGCGCGGACACCGGGTTCGTGGTGCCGGGCGCCCGCAGGACGGGGGTGTTCAACAGGTAGGCGAGCAGGTTCACCGCCACGTAGTTGAGCATGATCGTGAGGATCACCTCGTGCGCGCCCGTCCAGGCCTTGAGCACGCCGACGACGGAGCCCCACAGCACGCCGCCGAGCACGCCCATCACGACGACGAGCAGCAGGTGCACGCCGGCCGGCAGGTGCAGGTGCACGCCGAACCACGCGGCGAACATGGCGCCGAAGATGAACTGACCCTGGCCGCCGATGTTGAACAGGCCCGCCCGGAAGGCGATGGCGATGCCCAGCGAGATGATGATCAGCGGGGTCGCCACGGTGAGGGTCTCGGTGAGCGGGTAGAGCATGCCCGTCGCGTCCGAGGCCCGGTAGTTGAAGACGGCGCCGCGGAACAGGGCCGCGAAGGCTCCGGCGAACGCGGCCCAGGCGGCGGAGAGCAGGTCGCCCGGGCGGGCGAAGAAGTAGCCGGCGGCGTCGCGGACGTCCTCGTCCACGGCGATGATCAGCAGGCCGGAGATCAGCAGGGACAGCAGGATCGCCAGGGCGGTGACCGTGCCGTTGCCCGAGAGGATCCGGCGCAGGGCGGAGTCGGCGGGGGCGGGCCGGGCGGCCGCGTCGGACGCGGGGGCCGGGCGCTGCGGGGCGGCGGTGCTCACGGGCGCTCTCCTTCCGTGGTGGGGTGGGCGGCGGGCGCCTCACCGGCGGTGCCGGGCGTGCCCGCGGCGACGTCTGCGCCGGAGGCGAGGGCCGCGTCGTCGGGGGTCTGGCCGGCCATCATGAGGCCGAGCGTCTCGCGCGAGGTGTCCCCCGGCACGATGCCGACGATCCGCCCGTGGTACATCACGGCGATCCGGTCCGCCAGCTCGAGGACCTCGTCCAGCTCGGTGGAGACGATCAGCACGGGGGTGCCGGCGTCGCGCTCGGCGATGATCCGGTCGTGCAGGAACTCGATCGAGCCGACGTCCACGCCGCGCGTGGGCTGCGAGGCGATGAACAGGCGCAGCCCGTCCACGAGTTCGCGGGCCATGACGACCTTCTGCTGGTTGCCTCCCGAGAGGGAGGAGACCGGCAGGTCCACGCCCTGGGTGCGGACGTCGAACTCGGCCACGCGGCGCTCGGCGAGCGCCCGCACCGCGGCGGGGCGCATCTGCACGGCGTTGCCGGCCGGGGCGACGTCGTACCGGTTGAGCACCATGTTCTCCGCCACGGAGAACGGGCCGACGAGCCCGTCCGTGGAGCGGTCCTCGGGCACGAAGCCGACGCCGGCGCGGATGATCTGGCGGGTGGACCGGCCGATCAGCTCCCGGCCGTCCAGGGTGACGGAGCCGGTGGCCTTGACCAGGCCCATGATCGCCTCGGTCAGCTCGGTCTGCCCGTTGCCCTGCACACCGGCCACGGCGAGGACCTCGCCCTGGCGGACGGCGAAGGACACGGCGTCCAGCAGCACCTGGCCCGTGGGCGAGACGACGGAGAGGTCCTCGACGCGGAACGTCTCCTCCCCCAGGGTCGGGGCCGTCTTGCGCCGCTCGAGGACGACGTTCCGGCCCACCATGAGGGCGGCCAGCTCGGCGGCCTCGGCGGAGGGCTCCGCCGTGCCGACCACGCGGCCGCGGCGCAGCACGGTGATGTCGTCCGAGACGGCCTTGACCTCGCGCAGCTTGTGGGAGATGAACACGATCGCCGTGCCGTCCGCCCGCAGCTGCCGGATGATGCCGAGCAGCTCGTCGGTCTCCTGGGGGGTGAGCACGGCGGTCGGCTCGTCCAGGATGAGGATGCGCGCGTCGCGGACGAGGGCCTTGATGATCTCGACGCGCTGCTGCACGCCCACGGGCAGGTCCTCGACGACGGCGTCCGGGTCCACGTCGAAGCCGTACTGCGCGGAGATCTCCCGGATCCGCCGGCGGGTGGCCTCGAGGTCGAGCACGCCCAGGGCGCGGGTGTGCTCGTCGCCGAGGGCCACGTTCTCGGCCACCGTGAAGACGGGCACGAGCATGAAGTGCTGGTGCACCATGCCGATGCCCGCGCGCATGGCCTCGCCGGGGCCGGAGAACCGGACGGGCTCGCCGTCGAGCAGGATCTCCCCCTCGGTGGGCTCGTAGAGCCCGAAGAGGACGTTCATCAGGGTGGACTTGCCGGCGCCTTTCTCGCCGAGGAGGGTGTGCACCCGCCCCGACTCCACGGTCAGGTTCACGTCCTCGTTCGCGGCGAACGAGCCGAAGCGCTTGGTGATCCCGCGCAGTTCGAGCCTCATCGAGGGCCTTCCGTCTGGTCGATGCTCGTGGTGCCGCGCTCGGCGGCGGGGGCGGGCCGGGCGCCCGCGCGCCGCGGGGCCGGTCCGGAGGGGTCCGGGCCGGCCCTGCGGCGGTGGCGAGGCGGGTCAGGCCTCCGGGGAGTACTCCGAGCCGACCTTCAGCTCGCCCGAGACGATCTTGGCCTCGAGATCCTTGAGCTCGTCCTTGAGCTCCTGCGGCACCGTGTCCTCGAAGTCGTGGAACGGGGCCAGCTCGACGCCCTTGTTCTCCAACGTGCCCACGTAGGGCTCGGCCGAGAACTCGTCCTTCAGGTCCGCGGCGATCACGTCGGCGACGGACTGGCCCATGTTCTTCTTCACCGAGGTGAGGATCAGGTTGCCGTCCTTGGTGGACTCGTAGCCGTCCGAGTCCGGCCAGATGACCTTGACGTCCTTGCCGCCCTGGTTCGCCTCGCGGACGGCGTCCAGGGTGCCCAGGCCCACGGGGCCGGCCACCGGCATCACGATGTCGGCGCCCTCGTTGATGAAGTTGGCGGTGTTCGTCTTGCCGTTGGCCACGTTCTTGAAGTCGCCCGTGAAGGAGCCGGTCTTCGCGTCCTTGTCCCAGCCCAGGACCTTGACGTCCTTGTCCTTGACCTCGTTGTAGTGCTCCACGCCGCGGGCGAAGCCGTCCATGAAGATGGTGACGGTGGGGATCTCCATGCCGCCATAGGTGGCCACGGTGCCGGTCTCGGTGGTGCCCGCCGCCAGGTAGCCGGCCAGGAACGCCGCCTGCGCCGTGTCGTAGGTGAGCTTCTGGAAGTTGTCGGAGAAGCCCTCCGCGGTGACGTCCACGCCGAAGAAGTGGGTGTCCGAGTGCTGCGCGGCGATCGGCTTCATGGCGTCGCCGAGGAGGAAGCCCACGCCGATGACGGCGTCGCAGTCGGCGTTGACCATGGCGGTCACGTTCGGGGTGAACTCGCTGGGCTCGTTCGACTCGGCCTCGCTGGTGGTGATGCCGTAGGCCTTCTCGGCGGCCTTGAGGCCCTCGTAGGAGGACTGGTTGAAGGAGCGGTCGTCGAAGCCGCCCTCGTCCGAGACGATGCAGGCCTTGTAGTCCTTGTTGTCCGAGCCGACGCCGTCCACGGTGGCGATGGCCTCGCTCTCGGCGGCGCCGGAGCCCGAGGCCTCGGACTGCTCCGGCGGGGCGCCGCACGCGGTCAGCAGCAGGCCGGAGACGCCGAGCGCGGCGACGGGGAGCAGGAGACGACGACGGCGCGCGGCCGACGGGGTGGCGATGCCCATGGGGTCCTCATTTCGGAAGGCACGGTGCGAGGCCCGCGGCCGGTGGCCGCGGAAAGACGGGGCCCGTGCGGGCGGCCCCGTCCGGATGAGCGCGAGTCTACCGAACGGTGGGCCCGTCCCCTCCGGCGGGTGCGGGCGGCGGGGTCAGTGGTGGTCCTCGCCCGTGAGCACCTGCAGCGCGGCGGCGGTGAAGACCCGCATGCCCACGCCGATGGCCCGCTCGTCCGGCGCGTAGTCCCCGCGGTGCAGATCGTAGATGGGGCCACCCGGGGACCGGGTGCCGAGGCGCAGCATGGAGCCGGGCACCTTCTGGGTCATCCAGGCGAAGTCCTCGCCGCCCATCGACTGCGGGGTCAGGACGATCGCCCGCGAGCCGAGCTCCCGCCGCGCCGCGGTCTCGATCAGCGCCGTCTCGCCCTCGGTGTTGTGCACCGGCGGGACGCCGCGCACGTGCTCGAGCTGCACGTGCACGCCGTACGGCGCGGCCACCTGCCGGACCACCTCGTCGAGCAGCGCACCGGCCTCCTCCCACACGTCCGCGTCGAGGCAGCGCATGGTCCCGGCCAGGTAGCCGGTGTTGTCGATCGCGTTGGGCGCGCTGCCGGCGGCGATCTGCCCCCACACCACCGAGACGGCCGAGCGCACGTCGATCCGCCGGGAGAGCACGGCGGGCACGTTCACGGCGATCTGGGACAGGGCGAAGACCATGTCCTCGGTGAGGTGGGGCCGCGAGGTGTGCCCACCGCGTCCGGTGAGGGTGATCCGGATCGTGTCCGCCGCCGAGGTGATGGCGCCGATGCGGGTGCCGATCGAGCCGACGTCGACCTGGGGGTCGCAGTGCGCCGCCAGGATGCGGGGCACGTCGTCGAGGATCCCCTGGCGCAGCACGGCCAGGGAGCCGCCGGGCAGCCGCTCCTCCGCGGGCTGGAAGATGACGCGGACCGTGCCGTGGACCCGCTCGCCGGCCGCGCGCAGGTCGGCGTCGGCGGTGGCCCCGCGGAGGATGCGGCCGAGGGCGACGGCCACACCCGCCATGACGGCGGTGTGCATGTCGTGGCCGCACGCGTGCGCGACGCCGTCATTGACGGACACGTAGGGCAGGCCGGTCTCCTCCTCGACCGGCAGCGCGTCGATGTCCGCGCGCAGGGCCAGCACCACCGGCCCCTCCCCGACGTCCACGTAGGCGCCCGTGGACTCCATCCGCACGGGCGAGAGCCCGTAGCCGGAGAGCAGCTCCACGATGCGGTCGGTGGTGCGGTACTCCTCATAGGAGAGCTCGGGATGCCGGTGCAGGTCCCGGCGGAAGGACACGATCTCGTCCTCGAGCTCGGCCACCACGGGGCCCACCGAGGGGACGGAGGTCGGACGGGGCCCGGTCAGCACGGAGTCGGAGGTGGTCATGGCCCAGCACCCTACTCCGGGGGTGCCGGTCGGTGCGGGCCGGACCCGGCCCAGGGCGCGGTCAGAGGACCTCGTCCACGCCCTCCGCCTTGAGCGCCTCGACGGCCTTCTTGACCTCCTGGGCGTGCTCCGTGGTGGTGACCAGCAGCGCGTCCTCGGTGTCCACCACGACGACGTCCTCGATGCCGATCAGCGCGATGACGCGCTTCGTGTCCGTCACCACGACGCCGGACGCGTCGTCCGAGTACACCCGCGGGGTGTCGCCGATCACCGTGATGCCGGAGGCGTCCTTGACCGGGTTCAGGCGGGCGATCGCCGCGAAGTCCCCCACGTCGTCCCACGTGAAGGAGCCGGGGATCACGGCCACGTCGCCGACGGCGGCGGCGGGCTCGGCGACGGCGTAGTCGATGGCGGTCTTCGTCAGCTCGGGCCACACCCGGGCCATGACCTCGTCCCGCTCCGGCGTCTCCCACGCGCGGGCGATCTCCATCAGGCCGGCGTGCAGCGCGGGCTCGTTCTCCTCGAGGTGGGCCAGCATGAGGCCCACGGGCGCCACGAACATGCCCGCGTTCCAGAGGTAGCGGCCGGACTTCACGTACTGCTGGGCGACCTTCAGGTCCGGCTTCTCCACGAACGCGGCGACGTCGTACGCGTCCGGGGCGCCGGCCACGCGGAGGCGGCGGCCCCGGCGGATGTAGCCGAAGCCCGTGGCCGCGTGCGTGGGCTCAATGCCGATGGTCACGATCCGGCCGGTGGCCGCCGTCTCGACGGCCTGCCGCACCGCGTCCTGGAAGACCTCCACCGGGGAGATCACCTGATCCGCCGCGAACGAGCCCATGATCGTGTCCGGGTCGCGCAGGGAGAGGATCGCCGCGGCCAGGCCGATGGCGGCCGCGGAGTCCTTGGGCGAGGGCTCGAGCACCAGATCCGTCTCCGCCAGGGCCGGCAGCTGCGTGCACACCGCCTCCCGGTGGGCCTCCCCGGTCACCACGAGCATGCCCGCGGCCAGGGGCGCCAGACGGTCCCACGTGGCACGGATCAGGGTCTGGCCCGAGCCGGTGAGGTCGTGGAGGAACTTCGGCGCGGCGGCCCGCGAGAGGGGCCACAGGCGGGTGCCCACGCCCCCGGCGGGGATCACGGCGTGGAAGCGGGACAGGGCCGTGCCCGGCGCGGCCTCGCGCGGGGCATCGGTCAGGTTCGGATCGGTGCTCACCGGGCCAGACTACGGAACCGTCCGGACGGGGGACCACTCGCCGCGTCCCAGGCGGGGCACAGCCCAGACCGAACAGGACGGCGGCGGGGCGCCGCACGCGTCACAGTGGTCGCCCGGGTCCCCGATCGGGCACGGAGGCGCGGGAAGGGTCTACCCTAGGCGGAGGAATCCACTCGCACACGCCCCTGCCCGTCGTCGTCCCACGGCGGAGGACCGGGATCGTGCATTCCCCCTGGAGGTATCAACCGTGTCTAGCGCCACTGCGCAGGCCCCGGCCAAGAACGGCCGCGGAACCCTGTACCGGGGCCACGGCGGCATGTGGTCCTGGGTGGGCCACCGCGTCACCGGCGTCGTCATCTTCTTCTACCTGCTCGTCCACGTGCTGGACACGGCCCTGGTCCGGGTCTCCCCCGAGGCCTACAACGCCGTGATCGGCTCGTACAAGACGTGGTACTTCGCGCTCGGCGAGGCCGGCCTCGTCGCGGCGATCATCTTCCACGCCCTGAACGGCCTGCGCATCATCCTGGTCGACTTCTGGAAGGGCGGCACCCAGCACCACAAGACCCTGCTGTGGATCGTGCTGGGGCTGTGGGTCGTCCTGACCCTGGGCTTCGCCATCCGTCACTTCAGCCTCGCACTCGGAGGTCACTGAGCCATGAGCACCACCGCTGAGACCACCATCGCGGCGCCCCGCAGCCGCCGTCTGGACCCCAAGTACACGCGCGACGGCGGCGGCCGCGGCAACTTCGAGATGCTCGCCTGGCTGTTCATGCGCATCTCGGGCGTCTTCCTCGTCGTGCTGATCGCCGTGCACCTGACCACCAACCTGCTGGTGGGCGACGGCATCCACGCCATCGACTTCGGCTTCGTGGCCGGCAAGTGGGCGCACCCGCTGTGGCAGTTCTGGGACCTGGCCCTCCTGTGGCTGGCCATGCTGCACGGCGCCAACGGCGTGCGCACGATCATCAACGACTACACCCGTCGCGGCAGCGCCCGCTTCTGGCTGACGATGATCCTGTACATCGCCACAGCCGTGATCATCATCCTCGGCACCCTGGTGATCTTCACCTTCGATCCCTGCATGGTGGACGCCTCCGGCGCCCTGCTCGAGGGCTCCCCGGCCTTCTGCGGCTGACCTCGGAAACGCTCACCCTGCGGTGCGGCCGGCCCGAGCGGCCGCCGCGTCACAGACACCCAGAAAGAGAGACCTGAATGCAGGTGCACAAGTACGACGTGGTGATCGTCGGCGCCGGCGGCGCGGGCATGCGCGCGGCCATCGAGGCCGGTCAGCGCGCGCACACCGCCGTCCTCACCAAGATCTACCCCACGCGTTCCCACACCGGCGCGGCCCAGGGCGGCATGTGCGCGGCCCTCGCCAACGTCGAGGAGGACAACTGGGAGTGGCACACGTTCGACACCGTCAAGGGCGGCGACTACCTGGTGGACCAGGACGCCGCGGAGGTCATGGCCAAGGAGGCCATCGACGCGGTGCTGGACCTCGAGAAGATGGGCCTGCCCTTCAACCGCACCCCCGAGGGCAAGATCGACCAGCGCCGCTTCGGCGGCCACACCCGTGACCACGGCAAGGCGCCCGTGCGCCGCGCCTGCTACGCCGCGGACCGCACCGGCCACATGATCCTCCAGACGCTGTACCAGAACTGCGTCAAGCACAACGTGGAGTTCTTCAACGAGTTCTACGTGCTCGACCTGCTGCTGGTGGAGGAGGACGCCGTGCGCGAGGACGGCACCGCCTACAAGCAGAAGCGCACCGCCGGCGTCGTCTCCTACGAGCTGGCCACCGGCGAGATCCACGTCTTCCAGGCCAAGTCGGTCATCTTCGCCACCGGCGGCGCCGGCAAGGTGTACAAGACCACCTCGAACGCCCACACCCTCACCGGCGACGGCATGGCCATCGCCTACCGCGCGGGCCTGCCGCTCGAGGACATGGAGTTCGTGCAGTTCCACCCGACCGGCCTGGCCGGCCTGGGCATCCTGCTCTCCGAGGCCGCACGCGGCGAGGGCGGCATCCTCCGCAACGCGGACGGCGAGCGCTTCATGGAGCGCTACGCCCCCACCATCAAGGACCTCGCCCCGCGCGACATCGTGGCCCGGTCCATGGCCGAGGAGGTCCGTCAGGGCCGCGGCGCCGGCCCCAACAAGGACTACGTGCTGCTCGACCTGACGCACCTGGAGCCCTCGCACATCGACGAGAAGCTCCCGGACATCACCGAGTTCGCCCGCACGTACCTGGGCGTCGAGCCCTACACGGATCCGGTGCCGGTGTTCCCCACCTGCCACTACTTCATGGGCGGCATCCCCACGAACATCAAGGCCGAGGTCCTCCAGGACAACGACACCGTCGTGCCGGGCCTGTACGCCGCCGGTGAGGTGGCCTGCGTGTCCGTGCACGGGTCCAACCGCCTGGGCACCAACTCGCTGCTGGACATCAACGTGTTCGGCCGCCGCGCCGGCATCTACGCCGCCGAGTACGCCGCCCAGGCGGACTGGGTGGAGCTGCCCGAGGGCGGCGAGCTGCCGACCGTGGAGCACATCGAGAACCTGCGCTCCGCCACCGGCTCCGAGCGCGTCGCGGACATCCGCGCCGAGCTCCAGGAGTCGATGGACGCGGACATGCAGGTCTTCCGCGACGAGGACTCGATCCGCCGCGCACTGGCCAAGATCGAGGAGCTGCGCGGCCGCTACGAGAACGTGTCCGTCCAGGACAAGGGCCACCGCTTCAACCTCGACCTGCTCGAGGGTATGGAGCTGGGCTACCTCCTGGACATCGCCGAGGCGATGACCCTCGCGGCCCTGGGCCGCAAGGAGTCCCGCGGCGGGCACTACCGCGAGGACTACCCCGATCGCGACGACGAGAACTTCATGGCGCACACCATGATCTACCGTGACGAGACCGCGGAGATGGAGGGCGTCAAGGGCATCCGCTTCGAGACCAAGCCCGTCGTCGTGACCCGTTACCAGCCGATGGAGCGTAAGTACTGATGAGCCACTCAGCAACCGAGACCGAGGCCCCCGTGGCCCAGGCGCAGACCCAGTCCGCCGGCGGCGGCGCAGGCGAGGTCGAGAGCTTCGACATCGTGCTCAAGGTCCGCCGCTACCTCCCGGAGTCCTCCGAGGAGTCCTACTGGGACGAGTGGCGCCTGACCATGTACGGCACCGACCGCGTGCTGGACGCCCTGCACAAGGTCAAGTGGGACCACGACGGCACCCTGTCGTTCCGCCGCTCCTGCGCCCACGGCGTGTGCGGCTCCGACGCCATGCGCATCAACGGCCGCAACCGCCTGGCCTGCAAGACGCTCCTGAAGGACCTCGACCTGTCCAAGCCCATCCTGGTGGAGCCCATCAAGGGCCTTCCGGTGGAGAAGGACCTGATCGTGGACATGGACCCGTTCTTCCAGTCCTACCGCGAGATCATGCCGTTCCTGGTCGCCGAGGGCCACGCGCCCACCAAGGAGCGCTACCAGTCCCAGGCCGACCGGGCGATCTACGACGACACCACGAAGTGCATCCTGTGCGCCGCGTGCACCTCGTCCTGCCCGGTGTTCTGGACGGACGGCCAGTACTTCGGCCCGGCCGCCATCGTCAACGCGCACCGGTTCATCTTCGACTCGCGTGACGAGGCCGGCGACATGCGCCTGGAGATCCTGAACGACAAGGAGGGCGTGTGGCGCTGCCGCACGACCTTCAACTGCACCGACGCGTGCCCCCGCGGCATCCAGGTGACCAAGGCGATCTCCGAGGTGAAGCAGGCCATCCTGGCCCGCCAGTTCTGATCCCCCGCACCACGACGGCGGCCCGTCTCCTCGCACGAGGAGGCGGGCCGCCGTCGTCGTGGGCGGAGCCCCCTCCCGCCGAGGCCCGCAGACGCGCCGTCACCGGCCCGGCGTAGCGGCGTGTCTGCGGGCCTCAGCGTGGGGGCGGGGTGGGGACGGAGGCGGGGGCGGTCCGAGCTCAGACGTCGAAGGCGTCGCGCGTCTCCCGCCGGTGCGCCACACGCAGCCACACGGCGCTGGACACGAGCATCCCGACGACAGCGCCCAGCACGACCGGACCCCCTCCCCCGGCCTGCACCATCCGCCCGCCGTCGACCATCCAGAAGGCCGCCGTGAGCATCCCCAGCACCACGAGCACGCTCCCCACGGGGCGCACGGCCCGGATCCGGCGGGTGATGCCGGCCAGGAGCACCAGGGTCAGGACGACCACCGCCGCGGCGGCCACCGGCCACGCCCCCGCCGGGGTGAGGAACGCGGCGACGTCGGCGTCGGTGACCTCGCTCGCGCCCCAGGAGCGCGCCTCCAGCACGGCGCGGGCGTAGCCGGGCGTCGACTGCAGCGCGAGCACGCCCCCCACGCCGGCCGCGCTCAGTGCGCCCGTGACGGCCGTGACGGTCTGGAACAGGCGCAGGGGACGCAGTGACGCGGGATCGGGGGCGGGGTCCGTGGTCTCGTGGGGATCGTCGTCGAGGGGGTGCATGCCCCCATCATGCCCGGCGGCGCAGGAAGGTCGTTGCGAGGCCCGGGTTGAAGGCGCACACGAGCCAGGCCGCGTTCACGAGCGCGAACAGCCCGCCCAGGACCAGGGGCAGCACCACGTCCCCGGCGGGGAAGACGAACAGGCGGATGGCCCCCAGCAGCGTCACGAAGATGGCGATCGAGGCGAACAGGGCACCCATGATGCGCGCCGTGTTGCTGTGCCGGGTCAGCCCGACGAGGACGATCGCGTAGACCGCCAGACCCAGCAGGGTCGCGAACCAGGCACTGCCGGTGAGGGCGCCCTCGATGGCCTCGGCGGTCATCGCGGGCGACTGCGCGCCGCCCTCGGGCAGCGAGTCCGCGATGTCCTGGGCCGCGCCCGGGAGGAGGTTGCGCAGGATCGACGCGGCATAGAGGACTGCGGACGCGACCGTCAGTCCGAGCAGCGCCCGGAACACGCCGGGGGTGCGGGCGTCGGGGCGGATCAGCGGGCGGGCGTCCGGGCCGGAGTGCCCGGCGATGCGCCGCCGCGCCTCATCCGGGCCCACCACGGGCCGCCCGCCGCCGTCCAGGTCGTCGGGGTGGGGGGACGCGGGATGCGGGGGTCGATGATCGGAGGCCATGTCGCCATGGTCTCCGCTGGCCGACGCCGGGGCGAGGGCTGGCGACCCAGGACTCGCCGCCGGCGAACGGCGTCGGGGTCAGGCGCGGCGGCCCTGACGGGTGTAGGCCGCGACCTGCGGGTTGAAGGCCTTGACCAGCCACAGGATGTTCACGATCACCAGCGCCAGGCTGAGCACGGAGGCCAGCACGCCGCCGATGCCGGGGTAGGTCACGAAGGAGAAGATGCCGCCGACGGCGCTGAGGGTGCCCAGGATCCCGACGACGATGCCGAGGATGCGGGCCCAGTTCTTGGCCCCGCGGAGGTTGAAGTACACCAGGGCGTACAGGGCCACGCCGATGAGCAGGACGATGATCGTGCCCACCGTCACGGAGGCGCCCACGACAGGGGCGATCTCCTCCACCTGCTCGGGGGTGAGGCCACTCTGGCGAAGGGAGTCCCGCATGCGTTCGATGCTCTCCTCGCCACCGAACAGGGCCGGCAGGGAGGACAGCACGTACAGCGCGAGCGACGTGAGCGTCAGCGTCAGGAGCGCGGGGAACGCGGCCGGCTCCGGGACGATGCCGTACGGGCTGCCCGGCTGGGCGCCGTAGCCCGGGGCCGCGTAGGGCTGCGTGCCGTAGCGGGAGCCCGCGGCGGGCTGCTCCGGGGTCGGGTCCTGGTGCGGTCGATCGGTGGTCATGGTGAGCTCCTCGGTGTCGTGGGTGACGGTGGTGGCGGTGACGGGCGCGGCGGCAGGATCACTCGTGGCGCAGGGCCTCGATGGGATCCTTCCGGGCCGCACGCAGGGCGGGCAAGGTGCCGGCGATGAACGCGATGGCCACGATCAGCAGCAGGATCAGCAGCAGGGCGAGGGGGTTGACCGCGAACAGGACCAGGCCGGTGACGCCGCTGAGGGGGCCGGTGGTCAGCACCTGGTTCGCGATGAGTCCGACGGCGACGCCCAGGCCGATGCCGATCAGCGAGCCGAGCAGGCCGATCACGACGGCCTCCATGGTGAACAGGCCGAAGATCTTCCCGCCGGTCATGCCGAGGGCCTTCATGAGGCCGATCTCCCGGGTGCGCTCCTGCACCGCCATGAGCAGGGTGTTGATGATGCCGAAGCTGGCGGCGAGCAGTGCGATGAGCGCGAAGCCGGTGAGCACCCACGTGACGGCGTCGATGATGCCGCGGATCACGCCGAGCTGCTCCTCGAGGGTCTGCGCCAGCAGGCCCTGGTCGGCCAGCGCCTGCTTCACGGCGTCCTCGTTCGCCTCCGGGTCCTCCACGATCGCCGTGGCCTGGAAGTAGGTGTTCCGCTGCGACTCCGGCAGGCCCTCCGTCGTGATGTCGTAGATCGCCTGCTCGAGCGACTCCGACGGCGTCGGGGCGGTGCCCGCACCGGACGCGGCCGCCTTCGTCACACCGACCACGGTGGTCTTCACGGACTTCTGCTCCTGCAGCGGGGTCGCCGCCACGACGGTCAGCTCCGTGCCGATCAGGTCCTCGGCGTCGCTGGCGCCCAGGTCCTCCACCCACGACTCGGGCATGACGATCTCGTCGGCGCCGGCCTCGGGGGCACGGCCGGCGGAGAAGGTGAGCATGTCGATCTCACCGGAGCTGCCCATGAAGCCGGCCTGCCACTTGCGGTCGTCCGGACCCTGGATGTACTCCGGCTCGGCCACCCGATAGGTCTTCACCTCGGTGACGTGCTCGGTGTCCTCGATCGCGGCGAGGTCCTCTTGGGTGAGCTGCGGCATGCCGAACATCTCGCCGCCGGCGGCGTCCTGTTCCGTGTACTCCTGGGGCGAACCGCTCGCCGCACCGGCCGAGGACATGTCCTGCTGCTTCATCACGGTCAGCTCGCCGGGCTTGCCGAAGCCCTCGACCACGTTGTCCACGTACTTGTTGATGCCCGCGCCGAGCCCCGTGGTGAGGGTCAGCGTGAATGCGCCGATCACGATCGCGACGACGGTGAGGAAGGTGCGCAGCTTGGAGCGCATCGTGTTGGCGAGCGCCGTGCCCGCGACGTCGGTGGCCTTCATGCCCGTGCTCCGTCCCGCTCGGTGCCGACGCGCTCGTCGGCGATGACCACGCCGTCCTGCAGCTCGACGCGACGGTCGCACTTCGCGGCCAGGTCGTCGTCGTGCGTGACCACCACGAGGGTGATGCCCTCGTCGCGGTGCAGGCCGAAGAGGATGTCCTCCACGGCCGCCGAGGTGGCGGAGTCCAGGTTGCCTGTGGGCTCGTCCGCGAACAGCACCGTCGGGTTGTTCACGAGCGCGCGGGCGATGCACACGCGCTGCTTCTGTCCGCCGGAGAGGTCCGTGGCCTTGTTCTTCGCCTTGTCCGCGAGCTCGAGCCGCTCGAGCACCGCCATGCCGCGGCGGGTGCGCTGGGCCCGGCCCACGCCGGCGATCTTCAGCGGCAGCACGGTGTTCTCCAGGACCGTCTGGGTCGGGTTCAGGAAGAACTGCTGGAACACGAAGCCGAACCGCTCGTTGCGCAGCTGGGAGATCTCCGCGGCCTTGAGCTGGGAGACGGGACGGCCGTCCATCGCCACCACGCCGGCGGAGGGCTGGTCCAGCAGCGCCAGCAGGTGCATCAGGGTGGACTTGCCGGAGCCGGACTTGCCGACGACGGCCAGGGACTCGCCGCGCTGGATCTGCAGGGTGATGCCCTTCAGCGCGTCGAAGCGGGACGCCCCGCGGCCGTAGACCTTGACGAGGTTCTCCGTCTCCAGGACGGGTTCGGCGCCGGGCGGGACCTCGGCGACGGCGGGGATGGGGACCGCGGTGGACATGGCTCCGGCACTCCTCTGTCGGTGGGGCTCGCCCCCGCTGCGGCAGGAGCGGAGGCAGTGCACCCATCCTGACAGCCGGGCACGCGCCGCCGCCTCCGCCTCGAGTCGGAGAAACACGACGGCCCGCGTCCCCCGCAGGTCGGGGGCGCGGGCCGTCGTCGGGGGGCCGGTGCGGCCCGGCTCAGCGCAGCGGCGGCAGGAAGCTGACCTTGGCGTAGACGTCCTCGAGCACGGGCGTGGCCACGGCGCGGGCCTTCTCGGCGCCGGCGGCGAGGATGCGGTCGAGCTCGGCGGGGTCGTCCAGCAGCGCGAGGGCGCGCTCGCGCACGGGGGCCAGGCGCTCGACGACGGCGTCCGCCACCGCGACCTTGAGGTGCCCGTACATCTTGCCGACGAACTCCTCCTCGAGCTGCGGTATCGGCGTGCCGGACACCGCGGAGAGGATGGTCAGCAGGTTGGAGACGCCGGGCTTGGCCTCGCGGTCGAAGCGCACCTCGGTGCCGTCGTCGGTGACCGCGGACTTGATCTTCTTGGCGGTCTTCTTCGGCTCCTCGAGGATGTTGATGAGCCCGTTCGGGGACGCCGCGGACTTGGACATCTTCGACGTGGGGTCCTGCAGGTCGTAGATGCGCGCGCCGGTCTCCGGGTAGAAGCCGGTGGGCACCACGAACGTCTCGCCGTAGCGGTGGTTGAAGCGCTGGGCCAGGTCGCGGGTGAGCTCCACGTGCTGGCGCTGGTCGTCGCCCACGGGCACGCCGTGCGGCTGGTAGAGCAGGATGTCCGCGGCCATGAGCATGGGGTACGCGAGCAGGCCGACGCCGGCCGCGTCCGTGCCCTGCTTGGCGGACTTGTCCTTGAACTGGGTCATGCGCATGGCCTCGCCCATGCCGGTCATGCAGGTCAGCACCCACGCCAGCTGCGCGTGCTCGGGCACCTGGGACTGGACGAACAGCGTGGAGCGCTCGGGGTCGATGCCGCCGGCGATGAACTGCGCGGCGGCCACCCGCGTGCGCTCCGCGAGCGCGGCCGGGTCCTGCGGCACGGTGATGGCGTGCAGGTCGGGGATGAAGAAGAACGCCTCGAAGTCGGCCTGGGTGCGCTCCCAGTTCACGAGGGCGCCGAGGTAATTGCCCAGGTGGAGGGAGTCCGCCGAGGGCTGCATGCCGGAGAGCACGCGGTGCCGGGCGGACGCGCCGGCCAGGTGGGCGGTGGCGGCGGCGTCCTGGGCCAGGACGTCCTGCACGGAGTTCTTCTTCATGGTCATCTCAGCCTCGGGTCTCTCCTGCACGGTCAGAACTGGTAGTCGACCACGAGCGGGGCGTGGTCGGAGAAGCGGGTGCCCCAGCTGGGGGCGCGGTCCACGACGGCGGTCGTCGCCCGCTCGGCCAGGCCCGCGGTCGCCATGTGGTAGTCGATGCGCCAGCCGGCGTCGTTGTCGAAGGCCTTGCCGCGCATGGACCACCACGTGTACGGGCCCGGCACCGGTCCGGCGAGGGCGCGGTGCACGTCCGTGAAGCCGAGCTCGCCGAAGAACCGGTCGAAGTAGGCGCGCTCCTCGGGCAGGAAGCCGGCCTTCTTCACGTTGCCCTTCCAGTTCTTGATGTCCAGCTCGGTGTGGCCCACGTTGAGGTCGCCCGTGACGAGGGCGTGCCCCTCCCCCGCGGCCAGCTCGGAGAGGCGGCGGACCATCTCGTCGAGGAACCGGTACTTGTCCACCTGCTTCGGGGTGTCGACCTCGCCCGAGTGCACGTACGCCGAGACCACGGTCAGCGGCGAGCCGTCCGGCAGGCGCAGGTCGGCCTCGATCCAGCGGCCGGCGTCGTCGAAGTACCCGTCGGCGTCGGCGATGCCGGTGCGGACCTCGCCGAGCGGGAACCGCGAGGCGATCGCGACACCGGCCCGCCCCTTGGCGGCGGCCACGGCGTCCGCCAGGTGCACCTCGTCCCAGTCCTCGCCCACGATCTCGCGGACCAGCTGCGCCGTGACGTCCGCGGGGGCGCGCACCTCCTGGAGGGTGAGCACGTCCACGCCGCGGCCGGCGAACCACTCGCGCATGCCCTTGCGGTGCGAGGCGCGGATGCCGTTGACGTTCACGGTGGCCACGCGCACGGCGCCGTCGGCCTTGGGCGCCCCGGCGTTGGCGTGCACCACGGGCTCGCCCTCGGCGGGCTCGGGGTACTTCCCGGTGACGGGGTCCTTCTCGGGCAGCGCCGTCATCAGCCGATCACCGTCCCGCTCACCGGGCCCTCGGCGCCACCGGCCCGGGACTCCTTGATCATGTCGCGGGCGTTGGAGGCCGTGATGTCGATGGTCTCCAGGGCACGGTCCACCATCTCACGGTCCATGCTCTCGCCCGCGGCGAGCTGCTCGCGCACGACGCGCACCTGCACCTGGGCGATCTTGAAGGAGTGGTCCAGCTTGGTGTCCCGCAGGGGGTCCGCGGCCGGCGCCGACGGGGCCACCGCGGGGGCGGCGGCGTCGGCGTCACGGCCGCGCAGGGCGGCGACGTCGGCGCGGGCGTTCTGCATGGCGGTGTCCACCTTGCGGCCCGCGGCCTGGACGCCGCGGCGCATCTGCAGGTACACGACCACCGCGAACACGAGCCAGCCGGCGGCGACGGCGACCACGAGCCACCCGATCACGTCGTTCTGGTTCGCGGCGAAGATGATCGCCACGATCAGGATGACGATCATCGCGACGAAGCCGAGCGATCCCACGCGCAGGCCGGCGCGGGGGCCGCGGCGCGCGCCGTCGGGACCGGGGGTCAGGGACTGGGACATGGGTGCTCCTCCGGAGGGGCTGTGGGGTCTGCCCTCCATCATCCCGCATCGCGGGGTGCGCTCCGAATCGGGCGGCCCGCGTCGGTGCCTATCCTGAGGCGATGACCCCCCGCCCCCCGCACCCCGCCGACCCCGCGTCCGGGGCCTTCACCCCTGACCAGCGCCGCATCCTCACCGCACTGCTCATGCCGCTCTTCCTCGCGCTGATGAGCGTGTCCGTGGTGAACGTGGCGCTGCCGGCCATCGAGTCGGGCCTGGACGCCACGAGCGCGGATCTGCAGTGGGTGCTGGCGGGGTACACGCTGACGTTCGGCACCGTGCTCGTGGCCGCAGGCCGCGCCGGCGACCTGTGGGGGCGCAAGAGCCTGTTCCTGGCGGGCATCACGCTGTACATGCTCGGCTCCCTGCTCTCCGGCCTGGCCGGGGACACCCTGCTGCTCAACGCGGGGCGCCTGCTCACAGGCCTGGGCGCGGGCGTGTTCAACCCCCAGGTCATCGGGTTCATCCAGTCGAACTTCCACGGCCGCGCCCGCGGGCGGGCCTACGGGCTGTTCGGCACCGTGGTGGGCCTCGGCGTGGCCGTGGGGCCCCTGCTCGGCGGACTGTTCCTCGGCGCGTTCGGCCCCGAGTGGGGCTGGCGCTCCACGTTCCTCATGAACGTGCCCGTGGGCCTGGCCGCCGTCGCGATGGGCGCCCTCTGGCTGCCGCCGCCCACCCGCGTGCACGGCCTGCCCGCCGCCCCCGGACCGCGCGGGATCACCGCGCTCGACCCGGTGGGCGCCCTGCTGCTCGGCGCCGGCGGGGTGAGCCTCATGGTGCCGTTCATCGTCCCGGGCACCGCCTGGCTGCTGGTGCTCGCCGCCGCGCTCGTGACGGCGTGGTGGCTGTGGGAGAAGCGCGTAAAGGCCCGGGCCTCGGCCACCGGCGTGCAGCCCATGGTGGACCCGGCCCTGTTCCGGCGGCCGTCCTTCACGATCGGCGCGCTCGAGTCCACCATCTACCTGGCCACCATGCCGGCGGTGTTCGCGATCGTGGCGATCTTCCTGCAGCGCGGCATGGGGTTCACGCCGCTTGAGGCCGGCCTCGTGGGTCTGCCCGGCGCCGTCGTCGTGGCCTCTCTGTCCCCGTGGGTGGGCTCGATGGTGCAGCGGCGCGGGCCCGTGCTCGTGCTGCTCGGCGCCCTCGTGGGCCTCGTGTCGCTGGGGGTGCTCGCGCTCGCGTTCGAGCGCAGCGCGGCCGGCGCGTGGTCGCCGTGGATCGTGGGGGTGGGGTTGATCGTGCAGTCGGCCTCGCAGGCCCTGCTGCTCACCAGCACGCAGGTGCTGATGATGGACGACGTCGCCGGCCACGAGGCGGGGGCGGCCGGCGGCGTCGCCCAGACGGCGCAGCGCCTCGGCACCGCCCTGGGCCTGTCCGTGGTGACGGGCGCGTTCTTCGCGGCCCTGGCCGGCGCCGCAGCCGAGAGCGCCGGGCCGCCGTCGGCCGCGGCGTACGCGCACGCGGCCTCGACCGCCATGGGCATGGTGGCCGTGTGCTGGGCGCTCACCGCCGTGGTCGCGGCCCTGGACGTGGTCCGGCGGCGCCGCGCCGCGCGCGCGGCCTGACCGGCCCGCGGGGCCTCAGCGCAGGAACAGCGCGCCGAGCCGGCGGGCGGCCAGCCACACCCCGACGCCGGCCATCACCACGAAGTAGAGGACGTGGCCGGCGGTCGCCCAGCTCAGCACGCCCACCGCGAGCGCGCGCATCATCTCCACCGCATGCCACAGCGGGAACACGCGGATCACCCACTGGATCGGCTCCGGGTAGACCGCGAGCGGGAAGAACGTGGCCGAGAACAGGAACATGGGCATCAGCACGATCTGGACCCAGTCCATGTGCTGGAACGTCTTCATCCAGCTCGTCACCGCCATGCCGAGGGAGGCGAAGCCCAGCGCCACGAGCAGGGCGCCGGGGATCATGAGCAGCGCCGTCCACGAGGTGACGAGACCGGCCACGGTCATGACGATCAGGAAGCCGACCGCGTAGATCAGCCCGCGCAGCAGTGCCATCGCGATCTCCCCGAGTGCCACGTCCAGCGGGCCCAACCGCGTGGAGAGCATGGTCTGGTACGTCTTCGCGTAGCGCAGCTTGAAGAACACGTTCCACGTGGAGTCGTAGATGGCGCCGTTCATCGCCGAGACCGCCAGCAGTGCGGGGGCGAGGTACATGCCGTACGGGACGGGGGTGCCATCCGGGCCGGCCACGTCGCCGACCAGCGCACCGAGCCCCAGCCCCAAGGAGGCCAGGTAGAGCACGGGTTCGAAGAACCCGGAGAAGAACACCACCCAGTTGTTGGACTTCAGGGACAGGAACGCCCGCTCCATCACCGCGCGCACGTTGCCCGAGTACGCGCCGGCCAGGCGGCCGCGGCGCACGGGGATCTCGGGCATGGGGGGCACGGCGACGGCGTGTTCCCGCACCACCGAGGACGACGGCGCGGCCGGCTCCGCCTGCGCGGCGGCGGGTGCGACGTCGGCGCGGGCGGCCCCGGTGCGCGCGGCACGGCGGCCCAGGCGCGGGGCACGGTCCCGACGGGCGGCCGTGACGGCGTCGCGGTCCGGGGTGCCTCGGACCCAGCCGAGGCGGCGCGTGTAGATCCGCACCGCGAGCCAGGCCCCGCCGAGCGCGAGAACCAGCAGGAACGCCACGTGCACCACGGTGAGCCAGGCCGGCTCGGCCATCCCGTAGGAGAGCACGCGGCCGAGCTGGGCGGCATGCCACTGCGGGGAGAGCCAGCCGATCCAGCGCAGCCACACCGGCAGCGCCTCGAGCGGGTAGAAGGTCGCGGAGAACAGGAACAGGGGCATGACCACGAGCCGCTGCAGGGTGGCGAACTGGCCCTTGTCCTCCTTCAGGGAGGCCGCGAACGCCATGATCGGCGCGCCGACGGCGAGCCCGCCGAGCGTGGCGGTGAGGACCTGCACCCACGCCCACGGGCTCGAGACCACGCCGAACGCCAGCATCACCAGCAGGAACACGGCGGCCTGGAACACGAACCGCAGGCTCACCGCCACGAGGTGGCCCAGGGCGATCTGCGCCGGAGACAGCGGGGTGGCCTGCGCCGCGTAGTACGTGCGCTGCCACTGGAACCCGCCCATCACCGGGTAGGAGAACTCGACGGACGCCGTCATCAGCGCGCCCGAGGCCAGCAGCGCCGGAGCGATGAACGCGACGTAGGAGACCCCGCCCAGGGCGTCCTGCGGCATCCCGCCGCCCATGAGCTGGGCCAGGCCCAGGCCCATGGCCAGCAGGTAGAGCACGGGCTCGCCGAGCGCCCCGACGAGCAGCACCGCGCCGTAGCGACGCATGGACCGCAGCTGGTGTTCGGCGTAGAGCAGGACGCCGCGGCGCTTCACGCGCTCCGCGGACGCCGCCGCGGTGACCGGCGGGCGCAGCGGCTCGGCGGGCGTGGCGGGGCCGGGGGCCGTCGTCGTGGTGGGGGACGGCACGGGTCAGTCCACCAGGGTGCGGCCGGTGAGGATGAGGAACACGTCCTCGAGGCTCGCGCGGCGGGTCAGCGTGGTGGCGGGGGCGGGCAGGGCGCCCTCGTCGACGAGTCGCTGCACGACGTCGTGCAGGTCGTCCGCGCGTCGGGCGTAGACGAGGACGCGGTCCGGGAGGACCTCGACGCGGTGCACGACGCCGTCACCCACGTGGGCCTGGACGGTGCGGGCCGCGGCCTCGTTGCGGTCCGCGCCGAAGCGCGCCTCGAGGACCTCGCGGGAGGCGTGCTCGCGGATGAGCTCGGCGGGGGTGCCGGCGGCCATGATCTCACCGCCGTCGACCACGACGAGCCGATCGCACAGCTGCTCCGCCTCGTCCATGTGGTGCGTGGTCAGCAGCAGCGTGGTGCCGCGTTCCTTGAGCCGGTAGAGGCGGTCCCACAGGATGTGGCGGGCCTGCGGGTCCAGGCCCGTGGTGGGCTCGTCGAGGAGGAAGAGGGCCGGCTCGTTGACCAGGGCGCGGGCGATCACGAGCCGCCGCTTCATGCCGCCGGAGAGGTCGGTGACCTTGGCGTCCGCCTTCTCGGTGAGCTGGGCGAAGGCCAGCAGCTCCTCGGCCTTGGGCCGCAGGTACGAGTAGGGCAGACCGAAGTAGCGGCCGTAGATCAGGATGTTCTCCCGGGCGGTGAGCTCCTCGTCCAGGTTGTCCTGCTGGGGCACCACGCCCAGGCGCGCGCGGACGGCCGGTCCGTCCTCCTCCGGGTCGATGCCCAGGATGGTCAGCTCGCCCGCGGTGCGCTGCGAGGTGCCCGCGAGCATGCGCATGGTGGTGGACTTGCCCGCGCCGTTGGGGCCGAGCAGGCCGAAGCACTCGCCGGGGCGCACGTCCAGGTCGATGCCCTTCACGGCGTGGAACTCGCCGTACTGCTTGCGCAGCCCACGGGCACGGATGACGGAGGAGGGGCCGGGGGACGCGTGCAGAGTGGTGGGGCTCACAAGCCGACAGCATAGGCGCACCGCCCGCCCGGACGCGTGCCGCCCCCTCGGCGGCGAGCCCTGCGATATGGCCCCCACCCGGGGTGGATGGGGGCCATATCGCAGGGTTCGTCGCGGGGCGGGGAGAGGTCAGGCGCCGGCCCGCTCCCCCGCCCAGTCCTCGCCGTCGGCGGCGCGCTCGGCGGCCTCGACGACGTTCGCCAGCAGCATGACGCGGGTCATCGGCCCGACGCCGCCCGGGTTCGGCGCCATCCAGGCCGCCTTCTCCTTCACGGCCGGGTCCACGTCGCCCAGGACGCGCGACGTCCCGTCCTCCCCGGTCACGCGGGAGACGCCCACGTCCAGGACGATCACGCCCTCCTTGACCTGCTCCGGCTTCACCATGTGGGCGGAGCCGGCGGCGGCGATCACGACGTCGGCGCTCGCCAGCAGCTCGTCGAGGTTCGTGGTGCCGGTGTGGGCCAGGGTCACGGTGGCGTTGACCTCGCGGCGGGTGAACACGAGGCCGGCGGGCCGGCCGGTGGTCACGCCGCGGCCGATCACGAGCACGTGCTTGCCGGCCAGCCCCACACCGTGGTGGCGCAGCAGCTCGACGCAGCCGGCCGGGGTGCACGGCAGCGGCGAGTCCAGCTCGCCGCCGACCGAGGCCACGAGCCGCCCCAGGTTCATGGGGTGCAGGCCGTCCGCGTCCTTGTCCGGGTCGATGGCCTCGAGCACCTTCTGGGTGTCCACGTGCTTCGGCAGCGGCAGCTGGACGATGTAGCCCGTGCAGGCCGGGTCCTCGTTCAGCTCGCGCACGACGTCGAGGATCTGCTCCTCCGTCGCGTCCGCGGGCAGCTCACGCTGGATGGACTCGATGCCCACCTCGGCGCAGTCGCGGTGCTTGCCCGCCACATACTTCTGCGAGCCGGCGTCCTCACCCACGAGCAGGGTGCCGAGGCCGGGGGTGTGCCCGCGCTCGGCGAGGGCGGCCACGCGGCCGCGCAGCTCCTCCTTGATCGCGGCGGCGGTGGCCTTGCCGTCCAGGACCTTCGCGGTCATCGCCGGCTCACCAGCCCTCGAGGCCGTCGTACAGCGGGAAGTCCTCGGTGAGCTTCACGACGCGGGCGCGCAGCGCCTCCACGTCCGGGCTCGGCTTCAGCGCCTCGGCGATGACGTCGGACACCTCGCGGAACTCGGCCTCGCCGAAGCCGCGGGAGGCCAGCGCGGGGGTGCCGATGCGCAGGCCGGAGGTGGTCATCGGCGGACGCGGGTCCCACGGCACCGAGTTGCGGTTCACGGTGATGCCGACCTCGTGCAGGATGTCCTCGCCCTGCCTGCCGTCCAGCTGGGACTCGCGCAGGTCCACCAGGACGAGGTGCACGTCCGTGCCGCCGGTGAGCACCGAGATGCCGTGCTCGGCCATGTCCGGGGCGGTCAGGCGCTCGGCCAGGATCTGCGCGCCGGCCAGGGTGCGCTCCTGCTTCTCCTTGAAGTCCGCGGAGCCGGCGATCTTGAAGGCCACGGCCTTGCCCGCGATCGCGTGCATCAGCGGGCCGCCCTGCTGGCCCGGGAACACGGCGGAGTCGATCTTCTTCTTCAGCTCCTCGGTGGAGAGGATGAAGCCCGAACGGGGGCCGGCGAGGGTCTTGTGCACGGTGGAGGAGACGACGTCGGCGTGCGGCACCGGGTTCGGGTGCAGGCCGGCGGCCACGAGGCCGGCGAAGTGGGCCATGTCCACCCAGAGCCTGGCGCCGACCTCGTCCGCGATCGAGCGGAAGGCGGCGAAGTCGAGCTGACGGGGATAGGCGGACCAGCCGGCCACGATCACCTTCGGCCGGGCCTCGAGGGCCTTCTCGCGCACCTTGTCCATGTCGATGCGGTGGGTGTCCGGCTCCACCTCATACGCGGCGATGCTGTAGTTCTTGCCGGAGAAGTTCAGCTTCATGCCGTGCGTCAGGTGGCCGCCGTGCGCCAGGGACAGGCCCATCATCGTGTCCCCGTGGTCCAGCAGCGAGGTCATCACGGCCACGTTGGCCTGGGCGCCGGCGTGCGGCTGGACGTTGGCGTGCTCGGCGCCGAACAGGTCCTTGGCGCGCTGGATGGCCAGGTTCTCGGCCACGTCCACGAACTCGCAGCCGCCGTAGTAGCGGCGGCCCGGGTAGCCCTCCGCGTACTTGTTGGTCAGCACCGAGCCCTGCGTCTCGAGGATGGCGCGCGGCACGAAGTTCTCCGAGGCGATCATCTCGAGCGTGCCCCGCTGGCGGCCGAGCTCGTCCGCGAGCGCCGCGGCGATCTCCGGGTCCACCTCGGCGAGGGGCTGGGTGTTGATGTCGGGCGTCTGCGTCACGGGGGTTCCCTTCGAACGGGGGTCTGTGCGGCCGGAAGGCTCCGGTGCCCTCCATCCTAGTGACCAGGCGCCGTCGTCGGGCCTGCGCGACGGCGGCCCGCGGCCCCGGCGACCGACCCCGGCACCCGGTTCTTTTGACTGATTCAGAAATATGCCAAGATCGGGGATGACGCCGCCCACCGCGCCGATCGGTGCGCGGCCGACGTCGATCGACGAAGGAGAGTTCCATGACGGAGTACCAGAAGAAGACCCCGCACGCGACCGGTTCCACCCGCCAGAACGGCGCCCCGGCCGTCAGCGACCGCCAGTCCCTGACCGTGGGCAGCGAGGGGCCCATCGTCCTGCACGACACCCACCTGCTGGAGACCCACCAGCACTTCAACCGCATGAACATCCCGGAGCGCCGCCCGCACGCCAAGGGCTCCGGCGCCTTCGGCGAGTTCGAGGTGACCGAGGACGTGTCGAAGTACACCAAGGCCCTCGTGTTCCAGCCGGGCACGAAGACCGAGACCCTCCTGCGCTTCTCCACCGTGGCCGGCGAGCTCGGCTCCCCGGACACCTGGCGCGACGTGCGCGGCTTCGCACTGCGCTTCTACACCGAGGAGGGCAACTACGACATCGTCGGCAACAACACCCCGATCTTCTTCCTGCGCGACCCGATGAAGTTCACCCACTTCATCCGCTCGCAGAAGCGTCTGCCGGACTCCGGCCTGCGCGATGCCACCATGCAGTGGGACTTCTGGACCAACAACCCCGAGTCGGCGCACCAGGTGACCTACCTGATGGGCCCGCGCGGCCTGCCCCGCACCTGGCGTGAGATGAACGGCTACGGCTCCCACACCTACCTGTGGGTCAACGCCCAGGGCGAGAAGCACTGGGTGAAGTACCACTTCATCTCCCAGCAGGGCGTGCACAACCTCTCGAACGACGAGGCCACCAAGATCGCCGGCGAGAACGCCGACTTCCACCGCCAGGACCTGTTCGAGTCCATCGCCAAGGGCGACCACCCCAAGTGGGACCTCTACATCCAGGCGATCCCCTACGAGGAGGGCAAGACCTACCGGTTCAACCCCTTCGACCTGACGAAGACGATCTCCAAGAAGGACTACCCGCGCATCAAGGTCGGCACGCTGACCCTGAACCGCAACCCGGAGAACCACTTCGCGCAGATCGAGTCCGCCGCGTTCAGCCCGAGCAACACCGTGCCGGGCATCGGCCTCTCCCCGGACCGCATGCTCCTGGGCCGCGCCTTCGCGTACCACGACGCACAGCTGTACCGCGTGGGCGCCCACGTGAACCAGCTGCCGGTGAACCGTCCCAAGAACGCGGTGCACAACTACGCCTTCGACGGCCAGATGTGGTACGACCACACCGGCGACCGCTCCACCTACGCGCCGAACTCCAACGGCGACTCCTGGTCGGACGAGACCGGCCCGGTGGACGACGGCTGGGAGGCCGACGGCACCCTGACCCGCGAGGCCCAGGCCCTGCGCGCGGACGACGACGACTTCGGCCAGGCCGGCACCCTCGTCCGGGAGGTCTTCTCGGCCCAGGAGCGCGAGGACTTCGTGGAGACCGTGGCCGGCGCGCTGAAGGGCGTCCGCCAGGACGTCCAGGCCCGCGCCTTCGAGTACTGGAAGAACGTGGACACCGCGATCGGCCAGCGCATCGAGGACGAGGTCAAGCGCCACGAGGGCGACGGCATCCCGGGCGTCGAGGCCGGCGGCGAGGCCCGCATCTGACGGCTCCCTCCCCCGGCGGGCGCCCGCGCGCTCCGCTGAACGCACGGCGGCCGCTCCCTCGCACGAGGGGGCGGCCGCCGTCGTCGTGGGGCGAATGCCCAGGTCAGCGCTTGCCCCAGCGGCGCTCCTGCGCCTGGGCCAGCTTGTCCTTGATCACCTTCACGGCCTTGTCCTTGGCGGACACGGCCACGTTGTCCCGCAGCGGGACGGCGACCTTGTCACGCACGGTCTCGAACGCGGAGGCCGCCACGGCGCCGGCCTGGGCCAGCTTCGACTCGCCCTCGGCGTCCGAGCCTCGGGTCTGGTCGCGGTCCGCCCGCAGGTCCGGGAGGGCGGCGCCCTCGGTGTCGTCCTCGGCGGGCTCCTCATCCGTGGGGGCGGAGGAGGTGGAGGTGTCCGGGGCCACGGTCGTGGGCGTCGACGACGTCGGCGCGGCGGTCCCGGCGGCTGCCGCCGACTGCGCGGCGCGGGCCTCGCGGCGGGTCGCCGGAGTGGCGTCCTCCGCACGGCCGGACGAGGCCGCGGTCGGATCCAGCTCCGGGGCGCCGCCCAGGGGCGTGGCCGGCGTGGTGCCGGCGTGGGTCTCCGGGGCCTCGGCCCGTCGGGTGGCCGGGGTGGCCTCGAGGGACGGGCGCTCGGCCGCGGCCTCGAGGGACGGGCGCTCAGCCGCGGGCTCGACCGCCGCCGGCTGCGCGGCGTCCACGCGATGGTCCTCGGTACGCGCCGGCTCGCGGTCCGCCTCGGCCACGCGCCCGGGCACCCCGGGCGTGCCGTCGATGCGCAGGGCCCCGGCGGCCGAGCGCTCCGCCCCGTCGGCGCCGTTCTGCTGGGCCTGGTCCGACTCGGTGGCCACGACGGTGACCGAGCCGTGCGCGGTGGTGGCGACCGTGTGCGTCTCGAGGTGCTCGCCCTGAGGGACGGGGATCGCCTCCGTGGCGAACTCCTTGGTAGGGGTGTGCTCGGCGGCGACCTCGTCGGCGGGGACGGTCCCGTGCACGTGCTCGGGAGCCGGGGTGAGGTGGCTCCTGTGCTGCGGAGCCTCGGCGGCCGGTGCCGCCGGGGCGGTCGTCTCGGTCACCGGGGACGGGGAGGCCGGGGTCGCCGGGACGTCGGCCGCGGGCGTCTGCTCGTCCAGGGTGACGCCGGAGCCGCCGGCCACACCGGCCGCGCCCAGGCCCACGGTGTCCGCCTCGCGCGCCGTGCTCGGCGCCGCCGCAACGGGGCGCAGCGTTCCCCGGGTGGTCGGAGCCGCGGCATCGCGACGGTGGGTCTCAGCGGTGGCCTCGGTGCTCGGGGCGCCCTGCTGGTCCACGGTCACCCCCGCACCGCCGGCCACGCCGGCGACGGACTCGTCGGTCTCGCGGTCCGCCGCGGCGGTGTCGAACGCAGCCAGACCCCCGGCGGGCTTCACCGCGGCCACGGGGCGCGCGTCCTCCTCGGCCGCCACCTCGTCCAGGCGGGAGAGGCGGGTCGGGGCCGCGGGGGCGGCCGCCTGCTCACCCGCGGTGTCCGCGGTGACACCCCGACGCTCGAGCCGGGTCTCGGCGGCCTCGGCTTCGGCCTCACGACGACGGCGGGAGGCGATCACCGAGAGGATGATCAGGATCAGCAGCACGACGATGATGGCCGCGATGATCCAGTAGAGGGTGGACTCTGGCATGGGGTGCTCCTCGGTCGTCTGGGGCGACCGGCCGGGCCGGGCGCCGCGTCGTGCTTCCCGCGCCGCCGCGCGGCGGGGAACCTGGTCTTGAGAATGACACGGGGCCCGGCCCCCCGACCAGGGATCAGCCCCGTCATCCCGCGGTTCCGCGCGGCCGGCACCGCCTACCATCGACGCCATGGACACGGCAGCCCTCTCCCCCAGCCCCTCCCCCGCCTCCGGCGCGGAGCACGCCCGCGTGCTCACGCTGGCCTGCACGAACCGCAAGGGCATCGTGCACGCCGTGACGGGCGCCCTGCTGGGCGTGGAGGCGGACATCACCGAGTCGCAGCAGTACGACTCCCCGGACACCGGCGACTTCTTCATGCGCGTGGAGTTCGTGACCCCGGCCACGCGGGAGGACATCGAGCAGGCGCTCGCGCCGGTGCGCGAGGAGTTCGGCATGCGCATGGGCCTGTGGGACGCGGCGCACCGCATGCGCACCCTCGTGATGTGCTCCAAGGACGGGCACACCCTCAACGACCTGCTCTTCCAGCAGCGCGCCGGCACCCTGCCCATCGAGATCCCCGTGGTGGTCTCGAACCACCTGGACCTGCAGCCGCTCGCCTCCTTCTACGGCGTGCCCTTCATCCACGTGCCCGTCTCCAAGGACCCCTCGAGCCGGGACTCCAAGGAGGCCGCGGAGGACCGGCTGCGCGACCTGATCGCCCAGTTCGACATCGAGCTGGTCGTCCTGGCCCGCTACATGCAGATCCTCTCGGACGAGCTGTGCCGGGACCTGGCCGGGATGGCCATCAACATCCACCACTCGTTCCTGCCCTCCTTCAAGGGCGCCCGCCCCTACCACCAGGCGCACGAACGCGGCGTGAAGCTCATCGGCGCCACCGCCCACTACGTGACCGCCGACCTGGACGAGGGCCCGATCATCGCGCAGTCCGTGCAGCCGGTGACCCACGCCCAGACCGCCGCCGACTTCGTGGCCCGCGGCCGCGACGTCGAGGGCTCCACGCTCGCGCAGGCCGTGCGCTGGCACGCCCAGCACCGCGTCCTCGCGGACGGCCGGCGGACCGTCGTCTTCAGCTGAGCCCGGGACGACGGCGCCACGCGGCGCCGTCGTCCTGCCCGCCTAGGCTGGTGGCATGGCCCACATCATCACCGTCGCGGGTGCCACCCCGCGCATCCACGAGTCCGTCTTCCTCGCCCCGACCGCCGCGATCACCGGCGACGTCGAGATGGCCGAGCGCTCCTCGGCCTTCTACGGCGTCTCCGCCCGCGGTGACTCCGCCCCCATCCGCGTCGGGGCGGGCACCAACCTGCAGGACAACGTGGTGCTGCACGCGGACGAGGGCTTCCCGTGCACCCTGGGCGCCGGTGTCTCCGTGGGCCACTCCGCCGTGGTGCACGGGGCCACCGTGGAGGACGACTGCCTGATCGGCATGTCCGCCACGGTGATGAACGGCGCGGTCATCGGCGCCGGTTCGCTCGTGGCCGCCGGCGCCCTGGTGCTCGAGGGGACGCAGGTCCCGGCCGGCTCGCTCGTGGCGGGCGTCCCCGCGAAGGTCCGCCGCCCCCTCACGGACGAGGAGCGGGAGGGCCTCAAGAAGAACGCGGCCACCTACCTGCGGCTGTCCGCCGCGCACCGGGACGCCGTCGCCGGCTGAAGCGGGCCCGGAGGATGTGGGACGGTGGGCACCATGCCCACCACTTCCGCTCTCCCCCGCACCCGACCCGACGACGTCCCCGAGCGCCTGCTCGTCCTCCCCGCGGCGCAGGACGTCGCCGGCACCCCCTACGCCCACGCCCGTCGGCTGGCCGAGCAGGCCGTGGCCGACGTCGGCGGCGCCGCCGTGGCCGAGGGCGACACCTCCGCCACGGCCCTGCTGATGGTCCGCCCGATCCCGGTCGATGCGCTCGCCGCGGCCCTGGCCGCCCACCCCCACGTGAGCTGGGTGCAGCTCCCGTTCGCCGGGATCGAGCCGTTCGTCCCCCTCGTGCGCAGCCGCCCGGACATCGTGTGGACGTCCGCCAAGGGCACGTACGCGCCGCCGGTGGCCGAACACGCGCTGCTGCTCACCCTGGCCCTGCTGCGGGACCTGCCCGCGCGCGTCCGCGCCACCACATGGGGCCCCTCCTCCGGTCGCACCCTGAACGGCCTGACCGCCGTGGTCGTGGGCGGCGGCGGGATCGCACAGGAGTACATCCGCCTGCTCAAGACCTGGGACGTGCACGTCACCGCGGTCCGCCGACGCGCGGGCGACGTGCCCGGCGCGGACCGCACCGTCACGACCGACCGCCTCGACGAGGTCCTGCCCGGCGCGCAGGTCGTGATGATCGCCGCGGCGGCCACCGAGGAGACCCGCGGCATGTTCGACGCCGACCGCCTCGCCCTCCTGGACGAGGACGCCGTGCTCGTGAACGTCGCCCGCGGGGCGCTGGTGGACACGGACGCCGTCGTCCAGACCCTCGCGGCGGGCCGGCTGCACGGCTACGGCACGGACGTCACCGACCCCGAGCCCCTCCCGGACGGCCACCCGCTCTGGACCGAGGAGCGCGCCCTCATCACGCCGCACACGGCGGACACCCCGGAGATGTGCGTCCCGCTGCTCCACGCGCGGGTCGAGCGGAACCTGCGGGCCCGCGCGGCCGGGACGGAGCTGGAGGGCCTGGTGGACGCCGAGGGCGGATACTGACCCGCCCCCGGCGTCCCGCGGCGCCGGCTCAGCGGCGCGGCGCGTCCGCCTCGTGCTCGGCGGCGTCACGCTCGGCCGCCATCTCGATCTGGCGGCGGCGCTCCTCGCCGGCCCGGCGGGTCAGCTCGGCGCCGACCTCCGGGTCGCGGGTGAGGTTCTCACCGGTCGTCGGGTCGAACAGGTGCACCCGCGTGGTGTCCACCCACAGGCGGGTCGGCGTGCCCGGCCGGGCGCGGGACTCGCCGGAGAGGGTGGCCACGACGACGGGGCGCAGCTCATCCGCATCCAGGTCCTTGGCCAGCGCGGAGAGCATCTCGGCCACGGCCGGGTCCGGCTCGAACTCGATGTAGCCGTACTGCTCGTGGCCCAGCCACTCCAGGTGCGTGAGCGTCGCGTCGAAGGTGGAGCCCCGGTCGCGGCGGCTGTCCTCCACCAGCTCGGCGTCCTCGAAGAACTCCGGCCGCAGGCCGAGGAACACGATGTCCCGCCCCTCGGCGGCGCGGGCCTTCTCGGGCGGCACCGGGATGTCACCGATCGGCGAGGACAGCACGTGGCCGCCCTCCTTCTGCTTCAGCGAGGCGGGCAGGAAGTTCATCGACGGCGAGCCGATGAAGCCGGCCACGAACAGGTTGAGCGGCTGCTCGTAGAGCTCGCGCGGGCTGGCCACCTGCTGCAGCTCGCCCTTCTTGAGCACGGCCACCCGGTCGCCCAGGGTCATGGCCTCGGTCTGGTCGTGCGTCACGTAGACGGAGGTCGTGGCCAGGCGGCGCTGCAGCTGCGAGATCTCCGCGCGCATCTGCCCGCGCAGCTTGGCGTCCAGGTTGGACAGCGGCTCGTCGAAGAGGAACGCGTCCGCCTCGCGCACGATCGCCCGGCCCATGGCCACACGCTGACGCTGGCCGCCGGAGAGGTTGCCGGGCTTGCGCTCGAGGTGGTCCTCGAGCTCGAGCACGCGGGCGGCGTCGCGCACCTTGCGGTCGATCTCCTCCTCGGAGGGCTTGTTGTCCTTGATCAGCCGCAGCGGGAAGGCGATGTTCTCGTACACCGTCAGGTGCGGGTACAGCGCGTAGTTCTGGAACACCATCGCGAGGTTGCGGTCCTTGGGGGCCGCCTCGTTCACGCGGCGGCCGTCGATCAGCATCTCGCCGTCGGTGATGTCCTCGAGGCCCACGATCATGCGCAGCAGCGTGGACTTGCCGGAGCCGGAGGGGCCCACGAGGATGACGAACTCGCCGTCCTCGATCTCCAGGTTCACGTCCTTGATGGCGTGGAAGCCGTCGTCGTAGGTCTTGTCGATGTGGTTCAGGGTGATGGAGGCCATCGGGGGGTCCTTTCAGGAGGTCTCGTGTGCGGGCCTCAGCCCTTCACCGCGCCGTTGGTCAGGCCGGCCACGATCTGACGCTGGAACGCCAGCACCAGGATCACGATCGGGATGGTCACGATGATCGCGGCCGCCGAGATGGCCCCGGTCGGCGACTCGAACTGCGAGGCGCCGGTGAAGAAGGCCAGGGCGGCGGGCACGGTGCGCGCGGTCTCGGTGGAGGTCAGGGAGATGCCGAACACGAAGTCGTTCCAGGCGATGAAGAAGGCGATGATCGCCGTCGTGAAGACGCCGGGGGCGGCCAGCGGGACGATCACCTTGCGGAACGCCTCGAGCGGGGTGGCGCCGTCCACCTGCGCGGCCTGGTCGAGCTCCCACGGGATCTGGCGGAAGAACGCGGCCAGGGTCCAGATGGAGATCGGCAGGGTCAGGGACAGGTAGGGGATGATCAGGCCGACCCACGTGTCGTACAGCCCGAGGGTGCGCCACATGTTGAACAGCGGCGTCACCAGGGAGATGACGGGGAACATCGAGACCATCAGGGACACCGTGAGCACGATCCGCTTGCCCGGGAAGTCCAGGCGGGCGATCGCGTAGGCGCACAGCGTGGCCAGGATGACGGCGATGATCGTGGCGATCACGGTGATGCCGATCGAGTTGCGCAGCGCCGTGAGGAACAGCTCGCGCGAGCCGCCCACGAAGATCTCCTCGTAGTTCACCGTGGACCACTGGGTGGGCAGCAGCTTGCCGTTGGCGAGGTCGGCGGGCGTCTTGAAGCTGGTCGCGAAGATCGAGAACAGCGGGAAGAGGCACCACACGCCGATCACGACGGTGAGGATCCACCACAGTGCGGTGGCCTTCCCGGTGCCGCGACGGTGGGGCGCGCGGCCCTCGGGGGCGGGAGCGGATGCGGCGGTGCTCACTTGGAACCTCCTCGGTCGGCCAGGTCCACCTTGAAGCCCTTGACGGCGATGACCGCCATGAGGGCCACGCACAGGAACAGGATCACGGAGACCGCCGAACCCATGCCGATCTCGAGCCGGCCGATGGACGTGCGGTAGGCCAGCAGCGAGAGGACCTCGGTGCCGTAGGCGCCGTTGGTCATGATGTAGATGGAGTCGAAGATGCGGAACGCGTCCATCGCGCGGAACAGGACGGCCACCATGATCGAGGCCTTCATGTTCGGCAGGATGACCAGCTTCATCCGCTGCCACCACGAGGCGCCGTCGACGGAGGCGGCCTCGGTGAGGTCGCCCGGCACCTGGGCCAGGCCGGCCAGCAGGAGCAGGGAGATGAACGGGGTGGTCTTCCAGATCTCGGAGAGCATGATCACGAACAGCGCGGTGCTGCCCTGCGCGAACCAGTTCAGGTCCGCGTCGACGCCCGGCAGCCACTCGAACCAGGCGTTGATGTAGCCCGAGTCGATCGAGAACATGTAGAACCACGCGAACGCGGAGACCACGGTGATGATGCCGTACGGCACCAGGATGATCGTGCGGATCAGGCCGCGGGTCTGCTTGATGGCGTGGTGCATGGCCAGGGCCAGCAGGAAGCCGAGGATGAGCTCGACCACCACGGTCACCACGGTGATCAGCAAGGTCACCCCGAGGCCCTTCCAGAACACGGGGTCCGTGAGGATCACGCCGTAGTTGCCCAGGCCCACGAACTCGCGGTCGCCCGGCGCGGTGAGCCGGTACTTGAACAGCGAGTCGTAGAGGGCCTGCAGGATCGGGTACAGGACCACGAACAGCATCACGAAGAACGCGGGGCCGGCCAGGAGCCAGCCGAGACGCGCCTCGGACTTCGCGCGCTGGGACTTCACCCGGCGGGGGCGACGACCCTCGGCGGCGCGCGGGGTGGATGCGGCGGGTGCGGTGTCGACGTGGCTCACAGCAGACGCTCCCCTCTCAGGACTTCCTGGATGAAGTCGTCGGTCTCGGCCGGGGTGGACTCGGAGACGCCCGACGGCGGCGCGTAGCGCTGCTGGATCGCGGTGGAGACCTCGTTGTAGTACGGGGTCTGCGGCCGCGGGGCGCCGAGCTCGAGGGACTCCCGGATGGTGTCCGCCATGGGGTACTTCTCGGCGACCTCGGGGGCGTCGTAGGCCGCCGGGTCGGCGGGCGGGTTGCCGTTCTCGACGAAGTACTGGCTCTGGTGTTCGGTGGTGGTGATGCAGGAGATCGCGTCCCAGGCGAGGTCCTGGTGCTCGGACTTCGCGCCCACCCCCAGGTTGATGCCGCCCACGGGCGGCGCGGCGTCCTTGCCCTCGACGGTGCGGGGGTAGACGGCCCAGCCGATGTCCTCGGGCAGGTCCTCCGGCAGCGAGCCCTCCTCCACGGAGCCGAGGGTGGCCGGCCAGACGAACGGCCAGTTGACCATGAACGAGCCGTTCTCGCCCTGGAAGAGCAGCATGGAGGCGTTCTCGTCCTGGGTCGGCAGGCCGGCGCTGCCGAGACCCTCCTTGCCGATCGTGGAGATGATCCGGGCGGCCGTGCGGCCGGCCTCGGAGTCGAGGTTCGTGGTGACCTCGTCCGTGGGCGCCTCGGCGTTGGGGACGATCTGCTCCCCGCCGCCCTCGATGAGCGCGTTGAGCCACACGGTCATGGACTCCGCACGGGCGCCCTGGACGGCCAGGTCCTTGTCCTGGCTGCGGGCGGCCTCGATCAGCTGGTCCCACGTGACGGGCCGGGACATGTCCAGCCCCGCTGCCTCGGCGACCGACTTGCGGTACCAGAGCAGCTGCGTGTTGGCCCAGAACGGGACCGTGACGAGCTCGTCCTTCCAGCTGGCAGCCGCGAGCGCGCCCTCCAGGGCGTTGTCCTTCGCGTACGCCTGCATCTCCTCCGGCACGGGGGCCAGGAACCCGGGCTCGGCGAGCTCGGGGACGAACGGCGGGTCGAGGGACATGATGTCCATCGACGTGTCGCCCGCGGCGAGGCGGCGGGTCAGCTGCTCGCGCTGGGAGGCGGCGTCCGTCGGAAGCATGGACGTCTCGACTCTGTACCGGCCGTTCGCGGCGTCGGTGCACTGGGCGGCGATCTTCGCCTGCCCGCCGTCGTCGGGGTTGGTGTACCAGGTCAGGGTGGGCATCTGCTCGGCCGGAGCACACCCGGCCAGGATCAGCGCGCCCGCGGCGACGGCGCCGGCCAGCGTGGCCCGGCGCCGTTGACGTGCCCGCGTGTCGTGTCTCACAAGTGGAACCTCAATCGATGCGAGTCGGATGTGACGGCCATCATCACGCATCACAGCGATTCCTGCACGTTTCGCGGACCCCTTTCTCAGCGGGCGCGGCGGTTCGTCCGGGCGGTCGGCTCCGCGGCGGCGGGATCCTCGGGCCACGGGTGCTTGGGGTAGCGCCCCCGGTTCTCAGCGCGGACCTGCGCGTAGGGGCCGGCCCAGAAGGAGGGCAGGTCGGCGGTCACGGCGAGCGGGCGACCTGCCGGGGAGAGCAGGTGCAGGACCACCGGCTCACGACCGTCCGCGACAGCGGGGGTGACACGCGCCCCGAAGAACTCCTGCAGCTTGGCGGCGACCACGGGCGGGGTGTCCTCGTGGACGGCCGGATAGTCCACGACGACGGCGCGCCCGCTCGGCACGGGCAGGCGCTCGGGGGCGAGCTCGTCCAGCCGGCCCGCCTCCGGCCAGGGCAGGGCGCCGCGCAGCAGCGCCTCGGCGTCCAGGCGTGCGAGGGACCGCCCCGCGGCCAGGTCGGCCGCAAGCCCGTCGACCAGCGCGTCCAGGCCGGGCAGCGCCGCGTCCGAGAGGTCCGGCCACGGGGCGCCGAGGACGCGGTGGAGCAGGTGCACCCGGCGGCGCAGGCGTTCGGTCCGACCGCTCGGGTCGAACCGGGCGAGGCCGTCGGCGGCGAGTGCGGCGCGCACGGCCTGCGCGGCGGCGTCGGGGGCGACGGGGGCCGGCGTCTCCGCCAGCACGAGCGCGCCCAGCCGGTCCACGCGGCGGCCGGTGAGCCGGTCCCCGCGCCAGTCGGCGGTGTCCTCGGTGCGCCGCAGGCCCGCGCCGGCGAGCTCGGCGAGCGTCCGGTCGATCGGCGCGGTCGCGCGGATCGCGGCACCCGTGCCGGCCGCGTCCCCGGCCACACGGGCGACCTCGGCCACGGCCAGCCACTCCTGCCCCGCCAGGCCGCCGCCGGCGGCGTCGCGGGGCAGGGCCGCGCGGGTGCCGGAGGCGAGCAGGTACGCGCCCGCCTCCCCCGCGCGTCGGGCGATCCACGCGGGGAAGGCTAGGGCGGACACGAGGCCGGCGGGGTGCCGGCGCGCGGCCGCCGTCGCCTCGGGCCCGGGCTCTCCCGGCGCTCTCGTCTCCAGGGAGTGGTGCGCGTGCCGACGGGCGAGTCGTTCCAGTCGGTCCGCCTCCCGACGCCAGCGCCCTGCCTCCGGGTGCCGGCCGTCCCGCACGGACGCGACCAGCGCCTCGAGGTCGGCCCCGGGGGCGCGCAGGTCCAGGGCGAGGGCCGCCGTCGCCTCGGCCGCGGGGCGGGGCCCCGTCCACAGTGCCGCGCGCAGGAGGGCGTGGCCGAGCGGCGGGTCCAGGGGCAGCTCGGCCAGGACGGCGCCGTGCGGGGTGATGCGCCCGTCCGCGTCCACCGCGTCGAGGGAGGCGAGCGTGCGCTCGGCGGCGGCCATCGCGTCGGCCGGCGGATCCTCGGGCAGGGTCAGCCCGCGGCCGCCCGGGGCGCCCCACGCCGTGAACGCCAGGGCCACCGGCGCGAGGTCGACGACGGCGAGGGCCGGCGTCGGGGCTGCGGGCGCGGTGCCCAGGGCCGCGGCGGTGTGACAGCGGACCACGGTGCCGGGGCCGAGGCGGGCGGCGCGGCCCGCCCGCTGGCCGGCGGCCGCGCGCGAGGCCTGGACGGTGACGAGCCCGGCCATGCCCCGCCCCCGGTCCCGGCGCGGCTCGCGGGCCAGGCCCGAGTCGATCACGAGGCGCACCCCCGGCACGGTCAGCGAGGACTCGGCGACCGCCGTCGCGACGACGACGCGCGGCACGGCGGGGTCGGCGCGGCCGGCGAGCGCGGCGTCCTGGTCGGCGGGTTCCTGGCGGCCGTGCAGGACGCGGACCTCGGTGTCCGGGGCGAGCGCGGCGACGCGCCCCGCGACCGCCTCGACCTCGGCCACCCCGGGCAGGAAGACGAGGGCGTCCACGGACGGGTCGGCGTCGAGCGCTTCGGCGTGGGCGCGCGCGGCCGTGGCCGCGACGTGGTCGAGGAAGGCCCGGTCCACGCGGCCCTCGGCGGTGAGGCGGTGGCCGCGGAACGGGGCGTGCTCCTCGCGCAGCGGGTGCAGCACGGCCGGGGTGGAGACCACGGGCAGGGGCGCCTCCTCCCCCATGCCGCGGGCCCAGCGGGCGGCCAGGGCCGCCGCGTCCACGGTCGCGGACATGGCCACGAGCACGAGTTCGGGGCGCAGCTGCCGCAGGTCGGCGAGGAGGGCGAAGAGCACGTCCGTGTCCAGATCCCGCTCGTGGACCTCGTCCAGGACCACCGCGTCCACGCCATCGAGCCCGGGGTCGGCGAGGAGGCGGCGCAGCAGCAGGCCCGGGGTCACGAACTCGACGGCCGAGGCCCCGCCGCCCACCGCGTCGCCGCGCACGGCGTACCCGACGGCGGCGTCCGCGAGCCGAGCCTGCGCGTCGGGGTCGGCGCCGGGCAGCACGTCGGCCGCGGCGGCCAGCACCGCCGTGCGCAGCCGCCGCCAGGCCGCGCGCACCGCGACCCGCCGCGGCTGCGTGACCAGGACGCGCCCGCCGCCGTGGTCCGCGAGCCGGACCGCGAGCGCGGGCGGGACCACGGTGGTCTTGCCCGTGCCCGGGGGCGCCTCGACGACGGCCGCCCCGCGCGCGTCCAGTGCGTCTTCGAGCTCGGGCAGGGCGGCGGCGAACGTCAGGCCGGTGCTGAGGCGGCCCAGAGCGGCGGAGAGGCAGGCGGGGACGGAGACGGGATCGACGGGGGTGGGCATCGGGACCCATTGTGCCCGCCTCCGTCGCGCTGTCCCGGGGCCGCCCCACTGACTAGGCTGTGACCCATGACCACACCCGTCCAGGAGCACCTCGATCGCCTCACGTCGGCCCACGCGGGTGAGGGGGAGGTCCCGGACGGGCTGGGCGTCGCGATGCTCATGGTGGACGGGCACCGCTACGTCTCCGGATCCATGACGCCCGTGCCGCTCGCCACGCTCGCCTCTCCCCTGTTCCACGCGCAGGCCCTCGAGGACCTCGGCGCGGTGCGGGTGGGCGAGCGCGTGGGCGCCGCCCCCGTGCGGGACCTGGACCATCGGGTCGAGGTGGACGCCGTCACGGGCCTGCCGCACAACCCGCTCCAGAACGCGGGCGCGGTGGCCACGGCCTCCCTGGTGAAGGGCCGCGGTGGCCGCGACCGCACCGCGCGCATGATGCAGCTGCTCTCCGCACTGTTCGACCGCGAGGTCACCGTCACGGAGTCGGCCGCGCGTGCGGAGAACCGCGCCCAGCATCACACCCGGTCGGCTGCGTGGCTGATGAAGTCCCTCGACACCCTGGACGCCGACCCCGAGACGCTGCTCGAGGACATCGCCACGGTGCGTGCCGCCGCCGTGACCGTGGAGGACCTCGCCCTGCTCGCCGGCACCCTCGCGCACGGCGGTGTCCACCCCGTCACCGGGGACCGTGTGCTGAGCGAGGAGACGGTCCGCGGTGTGCTCTCCGTGATGGACTCCTGCGGCATGGACACCCGGGACTCCCGGTGGGCATACGACGTCGGCCAGCCCGGCTGGGCGTCGACGCGCGGCGGCACGGTGCTCGTGGTGGTGCCGGGCCACCTCGGTCTGGCGCTGCAGTCGGACACGACGGACGAGAACGGGCTCGGCGCCGCGGCGATGGCCGCCCTGCGGACCCTCGTCGAGGACTTCGAGCTGCACCCGTCGGTGGTCACCGGCTCCCCGCGGGCGGCCCTGCGCACCCACTACCGGATCGATCAGGCGCCTTCGGGCACGGTGCGCAGCGCCGTCGTCCTCGAGGCGCTCGGGCGGTTCGCGGACACCGTGCACGTCATGGAGCTGGGCGGTCACCTCGGCTTCAGCCAGGTGGACGCGATCGCCCGCGTCAGCCGTGGTCTGCCCGAGGTCCTCGAGACGCTCGTGGTGGACATGCGCTCGGTCAGCTCCATCTCCCGTCCGGCCCGGCTGCTGGTGGCCCAGTGGTTCGCCCGCGCGCTGGGCAACGGGCTCGACGTCGTCGTCGTGGACAGGGACGCCGCGGAGATGAAGGAGCTGATGGCGGCCGTCGAGGAGTCCGTGGAGGTGGACCTGCCCGAGCCGCTGCAGGATGAGGCCGAGGGGGTGGATCCCGCCGCCGAGGGCGCACAGTTCGTGTTCTTCGACTCCCGCTCGCGGGCCGCCCAGTGGGCCGAGCAGCGGCTGCTCTCCCGCCACGCCCCCCACCTGCTGCCGCGGGACGCCCAGGAGGCGGCCGTGGCACCCCTGCTGCAGCACCTCTCCGCGGACGACGCGCGCCTGCTCGAGTCCATGATGGACGAGCGGGTCTACGCGGACGGCCAGATCATCCGTCGCGCCGGCCAGCCGTTCGGCGGCATCTACGTGATCGTCTCCGGCACCGTGGAGCTCTCGGGTCAGGGCACGGGCAGCCGCCGCGTGCGCCGCACCCTGCTCACCCCGGGGATGACGTTCGGCGAGATGGCCCTGGGCCAGCCCGGCCGCCAGCCCTCCACCGTCCGCGCGCGCGGGCCGGTCACGGCGCGAGTCCTCACCGCCCAGGTGATGGTCGCGCTCCAGGAGGGCTTCCCCCAGCTGGCCCTGGCCCTGTGGGAGGCGCTGGCCCGCGACGCGTTCACCGCGCTGGGCCAGCTCATCCGGGAGACCGGCGCGCTGCAGGACTGACGACCCGCGGGGGCAGCGTCCCCGTGGGACGCTGCCCCCACCCCCGTCACCGCCCGAGGACGTGGCGCAACGCGCCCTCCAGTTCGGGGTCGCGCATCTCGTAGCCGGAGGAGACCAGCCGGTCCGCCACGACCTTCTGGTCCGCCGCGACGGTCTCCACCCGGCCCTCCTCGCCCAGCAGCAGGCGCGGCCCGGCCTCGGGCACCGGGATGAGAGCGGGCCGGCGCAGCACCCGCCCGAGCACGGTGGCGAACTCCTTCGCCGTGACCGGCTCGGGCGCCACCGCGTTGACCGGGCCGGTGACGCCGTCGTCGAGCACCGCGTGGGCGAAGGCCCCCGCGATGTCATCCGCGCCGATCCAGCTCAGCCACGGGCTGCCGTCGTGGCTCTCCCCGCCCGAGGTCGCGACCGGGCCGCCGAGCCCCGCGAGGAACAGCGGCAGCACCTGCTGCAGCATGCCCCCGGCCGGGCTCAGGACCACGCCGGTCCGCAGCATCGCCACCCGGATGCCGGACGTCTCGGCGCGTCGGGCCTCGGCCTCCCAGTCCGCGACGACCTCGGCGAGGAAGTCGTCCCCGGGCTCCAGATCCTCGACGAGGCCGCTGCCGAACGGGCCCGTGCCCGCGTCCGCCCCGTAGTACCCGATCGCCGAGCCGTTCACGAGTGCCCGCACCCGCGCGTCGTCCCCCTCCCGTGCGGCAATCCGGGCGAGCGCGTCCACGAGGGTGCGCGTGCCGCGGACGCGCGAGTCGTGCACGGCCTCCTTGTGCGCGTCCGAGAACCGGCCGGCGATGGGCTCGCCCGCCAGGTTCACGACGACGTCGGCCTCGGCCAGGGCGTCCTCATCCACGGTCTCCCGGCCGGGGTCCCACAGCGCCGCGTCCAGCGCGTCGGCCTTCTTCGGGCTCCGCACGAGCCGGATGACGCGGTGGCCGCCGGTGGTGAGCAGGGCACAGAGCTGCCGGCCGATCAGTCCGCCGGCCCCCGTCACAGCGACCGTGCGGGCCGGCCCGCCGACGAGGGGGCCGGGGTGGGCGGCGTGGAAGTCCAGGTCGTCGGCCATCACGCGGGCGCGGTAGGCGAACTGGCGGCCCAGCTCCGCCTCGAAGGCCTCGTGGGTGCGGCGCGAGGCCGCGGTGCCCAGAGCGGGCACGCGGGACATCAGGGACTCCCCCGGCAGGGCGTACTCGATGTGGTCCGTCACGACCGTGCCGCGCCGGCCGTCCGCCGTGTCCGCCTCACCGGGCGCGGCGTCATCGAGCAGGTGGGTGTGCCGCCAGGAGGCGAGGGGGCCGGAGACCATCTCATCCCGGAACATGCGGCCCTCCTCGTAGGCCGTGTGGCGGGCTCGCCACGGCACCGCGGGCGCGGCCCCACCGGGGAGGCGGGAGGCGACGGCGTCCGGCAGCAGGCCCGTGAGCATCCCATGGGCCGCGCCGGCGAACAGGCCGGCCGCCCCCGGGGCCTGGATGCGCAGCCGCGACTCGGAGCCCACGCGGAGGCCGTCCGTGGGTCCCTGGACCACCTCGCCGGCGAAGGGCGGGGTGAGCCGCTCCAGCGCGCCGGGGTTCTCCAGCCAGCGGAAGACGACCTCACGCGGGTGGCGCAGGAGGGTGCGGTGCTCGAAGACGGTGATCTCGGTCATGGACGCCAGCCTGACACAGGGAGCGGACGGGCGAACACCTGTCCGGGCCGGGCCGTGCAGGACAATGAGGGGATGGACCTGCTTCCCGAGCTGCGCTGGACCGCCGCCGCCCTGCCCGCCACCGAGCTGACCCTCGTGGCCGTCTTCTCCCCCGAGGACCAGACGGTGCGCGCCTCCGGCGTGGCCGTGCCGGGGGACTCGGAGCCCCCCGCCGCCGCGATCGGGCGCCTCCTCGAGACGCTCATGGACCGGCTCGTGGCCCTGGACCCGGAGACCGCCGACCGCGAGATGAACCCGCGCCCCGTGGAGCCGCGTCCGGGTGCGTCCCAGCCCGTCGCCGACGCCCTGGCCGCCTACGCCGCGGGGGACGTGGCCGCGCTGGACGCCCTCGACGTCACCCAGCCGGGCACCGCGTTCCGGCAGCGGGCGTGGCGGGAGCTGCGCGGCATCGCCCCCGGCTCCCCCGCCACCTACGGCGGCCTGGCCGAGCGGTGCGGGGCTCCGCGGGCCGTGCGTGCCGCCGGCGGGGCGTGCGCCGCCAACCTGGTGGCCGTCGTCGTGCCCTGCCACCGCGTGGTGCGCGCCGACGGCGCCGCGGGCCACTACCTCTACGGCACCGCCGCGAAGCAGGCCCTGCTGGCCCACGAGGCGGCGCGCGCGGGCTGACCGGCCCCTCCCCACGGCAACGTCGGTTGAGTTGTCACGGGTCCGGGGCACGCACACCCGTGACAACTCAACCCGCGTTGCGGACACGAGAAGGGGCCGGGCCGCGCGCTCCACGCACGCGACCCGGCCCCCGGCGCTCAGCCGCTCAGTCGCTCAGTCGCTCAGACGGAGAGCTTGTCCACGATCGCGTTGAGCGTCGCGGACGGGCGCATCACGGAGGTGACCTTCTCCAGCTCCGGCCAGTAGTAGCCGCCCAGGTCCACCGGGGAGCCCTGCACGCCGTTGAGCTCGGCCAGGATGGTCTCCTCCTGGGCCTCCAGCTCCTCGGCGATCGGCTTCGCCGCGGCCGCCAGCTCGGCGTCCTCGGTCTGCTTCGCCAGCTCGCGGGCCCAGTACAGCGCCAGGTAGAAGTGGCTGCCGCGGTTGTCCAGCTCGCCGACCTTGCGCTTCGGGGACTTGCCCTCGATCAGCAGGGTGCCGGTGGCGGCGTCCAGGGTGTCCGCCAGGACCTGCGCGCGGTGGTTCTCGTTCGCGACCGCCTCGTGCTCGAAGGACACGGCCAGCGCGAGGAACTCGCCGAGGGAGTCCCAGCGAAGGTGGTTCTCCTCCAGCAGCTGCTGCACGTGCTTCGGGGCGGAGCCGCCCGCGCCGGTCTCGAACAGGCCGCCGCCGTTGAGCAGCGGGACGATCGACAGCATCTTCGCGGACGTGCCCAGCTCGAGGATCGGGAACAGGTCCGTGTTGTAGTCACGCAGCACGTTGCCGGTCACGGAGATGGTGTCCTCGCCGCGGCGGATGCGCTCCACCGAGAGCTTGGTGGCCTCCACCGGGGAGAGGATGCGCAGATCCAGGCCCTCGGTGTCGTGCTCCTTGAGGTACTCCTCGACCTTCTTGATGAGCTCGCGGTCGTGGGCGCGGGTCTCGTCCAGCCAGAACACGGCCGGGGTCTGGGACGCGCGGGCGCGGGTCACGGCCAGCTTCACCCAGTCGCGCACCGGGACGTCCTTGGTCTGGCAGGCGCGCCAGATGTCGCCGGCCTCGACGTCGTGGGAGAGCAGGGTCTCCCCGGCGGAGTTCTTCACGGCCACGGTGCCCGCGGCGTCCATGATGAACGTCTTGTCGTGCGAGCCGTACTCCTCGGCCTTCTGCGCCATGAGGCCCACGTTCGGGACGGTGCCCATGGTGGTGGGGTCGTAGGCGCCGTTGGCCTTGCAGTCGTCGATCACGGCCTGGAAGACGCCGGCGTAGGAGGAGTCCGGGATGACGGCCAGGGTGTCCTGGGTCTGGTCGTGCTTGTTCCACATGCGGCCGGAGTTGCGGATCATGGCGGGCATGGAGGCGTCCACGATCACGTCGGAGGGCACGTGGAGGTTGGTGATGCCCTTGGCGGAGTTCACCATGGCCACGTCCGGGCCGTTCTCGTAGGCGGCGGCGATGGCGGCGCGCACACCCTCGGCGGTCTCGGCGTCGAGCTTGTCCAGGCCGCCCTCGATCGCGGCGAGGCCGTTGTTCGCGGACAGGCCGGCGGCGGCCAGCTGCTCGCCGTACTTCTCGAACAGCTCGGAGAAGTAGGCCTTCACGACGTGGCCGAAGATCACCGGGTCGGAGACCTTCATCATGGTGGCCTTCAGGTGCGCGGAGAAGAGGATGCCCTCCTCCTTGGCGCGCTTGACCTGCTCGGCGAGGAACGCGTCCAGGGCCTTGGCGGACATGAACGTGCCGTCCACGACCTCGCCCTTGAGGACCTTCAGGCCCTCCTTGAGCACGGTGGTCTTCCCGTCCTCGCCGGTGAACTCGATCGTCAGCACGTCGGCGGTCGGCAGGGTCACGGATTGCTCGTTGGCTCGGAAGTCGTCCGCGCCCATGGTGGCGACGGCGGTCTTGGAGTCCGGGGTCCACTCGCCCATCGAGTGGGGGAAGCGCTTGGCGTACGCCTTCACGGCCTTCGGAGCGCGGCGGTCCGAGTTGCCCTCGCGCAGCACCGGGTTCACGGCGGAGCCCTTGACCGAGTCGTAGCGCGCCTTCGCGTCCTTCTCCTCGTCGGTCTTCGGCTCGTCCGGGTACTCCGGCAGCGCGTAGCCGTCCGCCTGCAGCTCCTTGATCGCGGCGCGCAGCTGCGGCACGGAGGCGGAGATGTTCGGCAGCTTGATGACGTTCGCCTCGGGGGACTTCACGAACTCGCCGAGCTCGGCGAGGGCGTCCGCGGTGCGCTGGTCCTCGGGCAGGACGTCCTTGAACGCGGCGAGGATGCGGCCGGCCAGCGAGATGTCACGGGTCTCCAGCTCCACGCCGGCGGTGCCCGCGTAGGCACGCACGATCGGCAGCAGCGACGCGGTGGCCAGCATGGGGGCCTCGTCCGTGAGCGTGTAGATGATCTTCGACATGCGGATGATCTCTCCTTCTGGCCGCACTCGAGACGCGGCCCTCGTCGGCAGGGAACGGGTGACTCCCCGCCAATCTACCCGGCGCCTCGGACGCGCCACACCGTGTGTGGCTCGGCGTCAGCGTCCCCGGCCGTCGCCGGTGCCCTCGCCGGGCCGGGCGGGGTCGCCCGGGTACCAGGGGGGCGTCGGGTCGGCGGGGGCGCCCCCCGACGACGGCGGCACGGCCGGTCCGGCGGGCCCGCCCCGGAACGCCTCGCCGAGGCGGGCAGGGCGGCGTGGACCGTGGCCGGCTCAGATGCCGAGCACGGCCTGGGCGATGAAGAAGTAGACGACCAGGCCGAGGGCGTCCACGAGCGTCGAGATGAACGGGTTCGAGAACACGGCGGGGTCGGCGCCGATCGTGCGGGCCGCCAACGGCATGAGACCGCCGACGGTGGCGGCGAAGGCACACACGGTGAACAGCGTCGCCCCGATCACGAGACCGACGGGCCACGAGAACACGAACCCGGCGAGCACGAGGCCCAGCAGGCCGATGCACCCGCCCAGGGCCATGCCGACGCGCAGCTCGCGGAACATCACGCGCGGCGCGTCGCGGGGCCGGACGTCGTCGAGGGCGAGCGCCCGGGTGACCGTGGTGGCCGCCTGGTTGCCCGTGTTGCCGCCGGTGCCGATGATCAGCGGGATGAACAGGGAGAGGACGACCATCTCCTCGAGCGTGTCCTCGAAGACGCCGAGCACCTGCACGGTGAGGGTGGCGCCGATCGCGAGCACGAGCAGCCACGTGATGCGCGAGCGCATCAGCGCCAGGACGGAGGTCGCCAGGTAGGGACGACCCAGCGGCTCCACGCCGCCGGCGCGGGCGGAGTCCTCGGTCGACCCCTCGTCGAGGACCTCGAGGGCGTCGGCCACCGTGAACACCCCGATCAGGCGACCCTCCGAGTCCGTCACCGGCACGGTCCACAGACGGCGGTCCGCGCAGAGCCGGGCCACCTCCTCGGCGTCCTCGGTGGCGACGGCGGACACCGGTTCCCGCATGATCTCCGAGACTCGCGCATCGAGCGGCTGTGTGACCAGCACGGAGACGTCGACGACGCCCGTCAGACGCGCCTGGGGACTGACCACCGGCACGGAGACGATGGCGGCCTGCTCCTGCCCCCCGTGCTCCCGGAGGTTCTCGAGCGCGGTGGACACGGTCCAGTCCTCGCGCAGGCGCACGGGCGCCATGCGCAGCCGCCGTCCCACCGAGTCCGCCGGGTAGCCCAGGAGCCGGCCGGCCTTGCCGCTCGCCTCCGCGTCGAGCCCGGCGAGCATCTTGCGGGCCACGGTGGCCGGCATCTCGTCGAGCAGCCGGGCCTGGCCCGAGACCCGCAGCTCGGCGAAGAGGTCCTGGACCTGACCGTCCTGGAGCTTGCGCACCAGGTCGGACTGCTGGCCCGTCTCCATCGCCGCGAAGACGTGGACCGCCGTCGTCTTGTCCAGGAGGCGGAACAGCATCGGGGCCATGCGCGGCTCGGAGCGGTCCAGGAGGTCGAGCGCGTCGCCCGGGGACAGCGCGCGCAGCAGCTCGACCGCGCTGTCGAGGTCGTCCCTGCGCAGGTGCTCACGGATGCGGTCCTCGACGCTCTCGACCTCGCGGCGGGTCATCGCCTCGTCACCTCCTGGGGGTCGCGGGGCCCGGTCCGGGCCCCCGTCCGGCAGCGGCGCGCCGCGCTCAGCCGTGGAAGAAGTGGCGCGCCCCGGTCAGGTACAGGCTCACGCCGGCGGCCTCGGCCGCGGCCACGACCTCCTCGTCCCGGACGGAGCCGCCCGGCTGGACGACGGCCTTCACGCCGGCGTCGATGAGGATCTGCAGCCCGTCCGCGAACGGGAAGAACGCGTCCGAGGCGGCCACGGACCCGCGGGCCCGCTCGGGGGCGCCCTCCCCGGAGACGTTCTCCGCGCCGCCGGCGCTGCTCACGTCCTGCCCGCCGGTCTGCGCGGCGCCCAGGGTGTTGGCGCGCTCGACGGCCAGGCGGCAGGAGTCGAGGCGGTTGACCTGGCCCATGCCCACGCCGACCGTGGCGCCGTCGTGGGCCAGCAGCACGGCGTTGGACTTGGCCGCGCGCACGGCGCGCCACGCGAAGGCCAGGTCGGCCAGGACGGCCTCGTCGGCGGCCGGGCCGGCGGCGAGGGTCCAGGTGGCCGGGTCGTCGCCGTCCGCGTCCACCGCGTCCGCGATCTGCAGCAGCATGCCGCCCGAGACCTGCTTGGCCTCCACCGCATCCCGCAGGAAGCCCTCGGGCAGGCTCAGCAGACGCAGGTTCTTCTTGGCGGAGAGGATCTCCAGGGCCTCGGGCTCGAACGCCGGGGCCACGACGACCTCCGTGAACACGTCCTTCACCTGGGCGGCCATGGCGGCGGTGACCGGGCGGTTGGCCGCGATCACGCCGCCGAACGCGGAGACCGGGTCGCACGCGTGGGCCTTGGCGTGCGCCTGCGCGATGTCCGTGCCCTCATCCGTGACGGCCAGGCCGCACGGGTTGGCGTGCTTGACGATCGCCACGGCCGGGACCGGGTGGTCGAAGGCGGCGCGCACCGCGGCGTCGGCGTCCACGTAGTTGTTGTAGCTCATCGGCTTGCCGTGCAGCAGCTCGGCCTGCGCGATGCCGGGGGCCGCCGAGGAGTCCAGGTACAGCGCCGCGGGCTGGTGCGGGTTCTCGCCGTAGCGCAGGATCTGCGCGCGCTCGAGGGAGAAGCCGGCGTAGGGCGGGAACACGGGGATCTCGTCCGCGTCCGTGTCCTCGCCGAAGTGGGCGGCGGTCCAGGCGGCCACGGCGTTGTCGTACCCGGCGGTGTGGGCGAAGGCCAGGGCGGCCAGGCGCCGGCGGGCGCGCAGGTCGAAGCCGCCGGACTGCGCGGCCTGGACCACCTCGCCGTAGCGGGCCGGGTCCACCACGATCGCCACGGACGCGTGGTTCTTCGCGGCCGCGCGCACCATGGACGGCCCGCCGATGTCGATCTGCTCGACGACGGCGTCCTCCGCGGCGCCCGAGTTCACGGTGTCCACGAACGGGTAGAGGTTCACGACGACGAGGTCGAACGGCTCCACCTCGAGCTCGCGCAGCTGGGTCACGTGGTCCTCGCGACGACGGTCGGCCAGGATGCCCGCGTGCACGCGCGGGTGCAGCGTCTTCACGCGGCCGTCCAGGCACTCCTGGAACCCGGTGACCTCGGCGACCTCGGTGACGGGCACACCGGCGGCGGCGATGCGCTGGGCGGTGGAGCCGGTCGAGACGATCTGCACGCCCGCGGCGTGGAGCCCTGTGGCGAGCTCCTCGAGGCCGGTCTTGTCGTACACGGAGATCAGGGCCCGCTTCAGGGGCACCGTGTCCAGGACGGTGGTGGTGGTGGGCTGGGCAGAGGTCACGAGGGGGCGCTCCTTCGAGGGGGTCCGGGTGCGTCCCCCAGCATAGGCCGGGCCGCATAATGGCCCAGGCGTCCGCGTGACGGACCGCCCCCACTCCACCCGACGAACGGGAGCCGACCATGTCCTCCGCCACCCCGCCCCGCCCCAGCGCCGACGGCGCGCACCCCGGGCCCGCGCCCGACGTCGTCGCCCCCGACGCCGCCCTGCCCACCGGTGAGGCGGTCGTCCAGGAGCTGCCGTGGCGCTGGTCCGTCCAGGGCCGCATCTTCCTGATCGGCGGCCTGGGCTTCATGTTCGACGCGTGGGACGTCACGCTCAACGGCGTGATGATCCCGCTGCTGCGCGAGGAGTGGGCCCTGGACAAGGCCGACGCCGCGTGGATCGGCACCGCCAACCTCATCGGCATGGCCGTGGGCGCGTTCCTGTGGGGCACCATCGCGGACCGCATCGGCCGCAAGGCGGCGTTCGCGTGGACGCTCGCGATCTTCTCCGTGTTCACGATCGCGGGCGCGCTGACCGACTCCCTACTGTGGTTCGCGCTGTTCCGCTTCGTGGCCGGCATGGGCCTGGGCGGCACGATCCCCGTGGACTACGCGCTCGTGGGCGAGTTCACCCCGCGCCGGCTGCGTGGCCGCGTCCTGGCCGCGATGGACGGCTGGTGGCCCGTCGGCGCCGCGCTGTGCGGCCTCGTCTCCGCCTGGCTCGTGGGCACGTGGGGCGACTGGCGCCTGCCCCTGCTGGCCATGGTCCTGCCGGCCCTGCTCGTGTTCGTCGTGCGCCTGGGCATCCCCGAGTCCCCGCTGTTCCTGATGAGCCGGGGCCGCGAGGCACAGGCCCGCGCCGTCATCGACCGCATGGTGGCGGCCACCGGCGCGCCCCGCCGGCCCTACACGATGCCCCCGGCCGAGCCGGCCCGCTCCGGCGGCGTCGGCGCGCAGCTCGCCGCGGTCTGGCGGTTCTCCCCGCGCATCACCGCGATCGCCTGGGCCCTGTTCGTGGCCATCATGCTCGTCTACTACATCGCGCTGCAGTGGCTGCCCACGTTCCTCATCGACGCCGGCTACGCGGAGGGCCGCGCCTTCATCATGACCTCCGGCATGGCCGCGGCCGGCCTGCTCGGCGTGGTCGTGGCCACCGCGCTGATCGAGGTCACCGGCCGCCGCTGGCTGCTGGCCGTCAGCGCCGTCGTCGCGAGCGTCCTGACCGTCTGGCTGGCGAGCGTGCTGGACGTGCCCGCCGCGGTGCTGCCGCTCGTGCTGGCGTTCGGCTTCGTGGTGCAGGTCGCGATCCCGGTGCTCTACACGTACGTCTCCGAGCTGTACCCGACGACGCTGCGCGCCTCCGGCTTCGGCTGGGCGTCGGCGGCCTCGCGGGTGGGCGCGGGCCTGGGCCCGCTGCTCTTCGTGGGCACGCTGGTCCCCGCCCTCGGGCTGCCGGGGGCGTTCGCCGTCACCGGCGGGCTCGTGGTCCTGGCCTGCGCGGCGATGCTGGCGCTGGCCCCGGAGACCCGCGGCCGCGCCCTCGAGGTCAGCGCCGACTGAGCTCGCCGAGCACGCGCAGCAGCAGGGCCCGCTCTTGGACCTTGATGCGCTCGTGCAGCTCGGCCTCGGTGTCCGTGTCCAGCACGGGCACCGCGGCCTGGGCGAGGATCGGGCCGGTGTCCACGCCCGCGTCCACCACGTGCACGGTGCAGCCGGTGACCTTCACCCCGTGCGCCAGCGCGTCCCGGACGCCGTGGGCCCCCGGGAAGGAGGGCAGCAGGGCCGGGTGGGTGTTGAGGATGCGGCCGTCGAACCGCTCGAGCAGCGGGGCGCCCAGGATCCGCATGAACCCGGAGCACACCACCCAGTCCGGCGCGTAGGCGGCGACGGCGTCCGCGAGCGCCTCGTCCCACGCGCGCCGGTCCGCGTGGTCCTTCGGTGACACCACGAACGTCTCGATCCCGTGGGCGCGGGCGCGCTCCAGGCCGCCGGCGTCGGCGACGTCGGCGCCCACCGCGGCGATCTCCACGTCCAGGGCGCCGGAGGCGACGGCGTCGAGGACGGCCTGCAGGTTGGTGCCGGAACCGGAGACGAGGGCAACGATGCGCATGCGCCCATCGTAGGGTGAGGGGGTGTCCGCCCCCGTTCCCTCCTCCCCGCCCCGCCCGCCGCAGGGCGCCCCGGACCCCGGCCGCGTCCGCACCGGTCGTGCCCTGCTGTGGCAGTCCGTGGCGCTGCTGGGGATGGTGCTCTCCTTCTCCCTCGTGCTGCCGTGGAAGCTGATCGCCCTCGCGCTGGGGCTGGTCGCCCTCGTGCTCGGCGTGCGCGTGTGGGTCACGAGCCGCGGCGCCGAGCGCTCGGGGCTGCCCCGCGCGGTGGCGTCCGCCGGCATGGCGATGGCGCTGATGGGCATGACGACGGCGGCGCTGCCGCTGCTCGCGTGGGACGCGACGGTCCAGCTCGAGCAGTGCAGCGCCTCCGCGCTCACCGTGCGGGCACAGCAGGCGTGCGCGGACGAGTTCACCCGTCAGGTGGAGGAGCGCACGGGGGTGCCCCAGCTGCGGCCCTGAGCCGCGGGCGTCAGTCCCGCGCCCGGCGCGGGGACGGCCGGTCGCGCGGGCCCGAGGCGCGGTCGCCGGACCGCGGCACCGTCGTCGTCCCGTCCCGGTGCCCGGCCACGGCCAGGGCGGTGAGGTAGCCGGCCGCGCAGCCCAGCGCGACCCACCCGGCGACGGCGGCGCACACCGCCCAGACGTGGGAGCCGATGTCCGTCAGCGTGCCGAGCCCGAGCGTCCCGGAGGTGAGGGCCAGCGGCACGAGCAGCAGCAGCCCCGTGAGCAGTCCGGTGAGCACGGCCAGGGCCAGCGTGGACAGTGTCAAGGACACCGCGCGGCTGCCGTGGCGGGTGTGCAGCCAGTCGTCGAGGTGGTTCTCCCCCTCCCGCAGCAGCCACACGCCGGCCACGGCGCCGGCGCCGATCGGCACGGCCAGCAGGAGCAGCTGCCACGGCGACCACGTCCCGGGCAGCGCACCCAGCGCCGGGAGGGCGGGCGCGGTGGCCGGCGTCGCGCCGAACACGGAGTAGAGGCTGTCCGCGCCCACGGAGAACCCCGGGCCCGCCGTCCACGCGATCGACCACGCGGTGAACGTGGGCAGCCAGCCGATCTGCAGCAGCGCCAGGAGCAGGCCGCCCAGCGGACCGCCCCCGATCGCCTCGGCCACGGTGACGACGGCGGCCCACTCGACGGCCAGCCGCCCCGCCACGAGCAGCGCGTTCAGGCCCGTCAGGGCGAGCACGGCGAGGACCGCGGCGCGCACCACGGACCAGGCGTACGAACCGGCCCAGCGTTCGTACTGCGAGCGCCGCGAGATCCGCTCCGTGAGGTCCAGGCCGATCAGGTGGGCCCAGGTGCCCGCCTCGCGCCGGGCCCCCGCGAGGGCGGCGACGCCGAAGAGCAGGGCGGGCAGCAGCGCCGCCGGGGCGGGGTGGACCGTCAGCTCGTCCGTGCCGGGCAGGAACGCCACGGCCAGCCCCACCAGGGCGTAGGCCCCCACCGCGCCCACGAAGGCCTGCCACGCCTGGTCCCGGTAGGACGCGCGGGCCAGGCGCCGGCCGGCCCGCCACGACAGCGCGAGCGGGACCAGGGTCAGGCCCCACGGCACGAGCCACGCCGTGCCGGTGATGAGGTGATCCGGCGCGGTGGGCATGGCCGTGGCCACGGTGACGGGCACCGCGTGCAGGGCCAGCCACAGGACGCCGCCCACCTGGACGGCACCCTCGATGGTCGGCCGCTCGAACCCGCCCGTGGCCCACACCGCGAGGGTGGGGACCATGACCGCCAGCAGGCTGATCATCGCCGTGACGAGCGCCTCGACCACCCCCTGCAGCCACAGCGGCAGGGGGACGGGGCGCAGCAGACGGGGCGCAGCGGGGCGGGAACTCACCCGTCCATGGTGCCACCCGACTCCGGGCGGCGCCTGGACGGGGGCGGGCCGCGCGGGCCGGTGCGACGACCGTCACGCGCCCCGAGAGTTCACCGCGGGGTCACCGGGCCGTCGTCGGCGGGTGTCCCGGCCGTGGTCCGGGGTCCTTAGCGTCGGCCACGTGCGTGTCGTCGTGGTCGCCGAATCGTTCCTGCCCCACATGAACGGGGTCACCAACTCCATCCTCCAGGTGCTGCGGCACCTGCGGGAACGGGGCGACGAGGCGATGGTGGTCGCCCCGGCCGCCTCGTGGTCCGCCGGGTGGACCCAACGCGCGGGCGCCGGTGAGGCCCCCCGCGAGGTCGAGGGCTTCCCCGTGCGCACCCTGCCCTCCGTGCCCCTGACCGGGTACACCTCCGTGCGGGTGGCCGCCGGCACGGTGGGCCGGCTGCGCGGCATGCTCGCCGACTTCGCCCCGGACGTGGTGCACATCGCCTCCCCCTTCGTGCTGGGCTGGCGCGCGGTGCAGGCGGCCGAGGAGCTCGGCATCCCCTCCGTGGCCGTCTACCAGACCGAGGTCCCCGGCTACGCGGCCCGGTACGGCGCCCCGTGGCTGGAGGACGTCCTGTGGAGCCACGTGGCGCGCCTGCACAACATGGCCACGCTGACGCTCGCGCCGTCGTCGTTCACCGTCCGGCAGCTGCACCGCCAGGGGGTGCGACGCGTGCACCTGTGGGGCCGCGGCGTCGACTCCCGCCGATTCCATCCCGCCAAGCGGGACGAGGCGCTGCGCGCCGAGCTCGCCCCGAACGGCGAGAAGCTCGTGGGCTTCGTGGGGCGGCTGGCGCACGAGAAGCAGGTCGGGGACCTGCGGGTGCTCTCGGACCTGCCGGGCACCCGCCTCGTGGTCATCGGCTCCGGGCCGCTGCGCGAACAGCTCGAGCGGGAGCTGCCCGGCGCGCACTTCGCCGGCTTCCAGGGGGGCGAGGACCTCGCGCGCCACGTGGCCAGCCTGGACCTGTTCGTGCACCCCGGCGAGTCCGACACCTTCGGCCAGACGCTGCAGGAGGCGATGGCCTCGGGCGTGCCCGTCGTCGCCGTCGGCCGCGGCGGCCCCCTCGACATCGTGGACGCCTCCCGCACCGGCTGGCTCTACCCGCCCGGCGAGCTGGACGAGCTGCGCCGCCACGTCGCGGACCTCGTGTACGACGACGTCAAGCGGGCCGCGTTCGCCGACGCGGCGTGGGCGTCGGTGCAGGGCCGGACCTGGCCGGTGCTGTGCGAGCAGCTCGTGGGCTACTACGAGAAGGCGATCGCGGTGCAGGAGCGCCGCCGCGTGGAGCTGGCCCGCCGGCTGCTGACGGCGCCGTCGCTGCTGGCCGCGCGCGTGTTCGGCTGAACCCCGGGCCGGACGCCGGGCGGGCGCCCGGCGGTCCGGGTCTCGCGTCCGGAGCCGTGGCTAGGGTGGCGGGCATGGACGCCACCCCGCACCCCCGACCCGCCGAGCCCGGCCCCCTGCCCGATCCCGCCGCGCCCCGCCGCCTCGCCGGCAAGGACGTGCACCCCGTCGGCCTCGGGTGCATGAACATCGTGCACGGCTACTCCGGATTCCTCGACGACGACGCCGCCGTCGACCTGCTCACCCGCGTGCTGGAGGACGGCACCGACCACCTGGACACCGCCACCCTCTACGGCGGCGGCCGCAGCGAGGAGCTCGTGGGGCGCGCGCTCGCCCGGGCGGGGTCGGACGTCCGCGAGCGCGTGCTGCTCGCCTCCAAGGGCGGGCTCGTGCGGGACGGGCAGCGGCGGATCGACGGCCGCCCGGAGACGCTGCGCGCGCACGTGGACGCCTCCCTGAGCCGGCTCGGCCAGGACCGGATCGACCTGTACTACCTGCACCGGCTGGACCCGGAGGTCCCCGTCGAGGAGTCCGTGGGGGCGCTCGCAGAGGCCGTCACGGAGGGCAAGATCGGGGCGATCGGCCTGTCCGAGGTCTCGGCCGTCACCCTGACCCGGGCCGTGGCCGTCCACCCGATCGCGGCCGTGCAGTCCGAGTACTCCCTCGCCACCCGCAACCCCGAGTGGGGCGTGCTCGAGGCGTGCCGCCGCCATGGGACCGCCTTCGTGGCCTTCTCCCCCGTCAGCCGCGGCCTGCTCACGGACGCGCCGCCGCGGCTGGGCGGGCTGGACGCGGGAGATCTGCGGCACCGGCTGCCCCGCTTCGCCGAGGGCCACTACGAGGCCAACCTGACGCTGCGCGAGGCGCTCTCGGCCGAGGCCGTCCGGCTCGGGACGAGCACGGCGGGGCTCGCCGTCGCCTGGGTCCTGGCCCAGGGCAAGGACGTCCTGGCGATCCCGGGCACCACCTCGTGGGAGCACTGGCTCGAGGACCGGGGCGCGCACGAGGTGCGGCTGACCCCGGCCGACGTCGCCCGGCTGGACGACCTCGTCAACGACGCGACCGTGGCGGGCCCGCGCTACAGCGAGAGCCAGCAGGCCAGCATCGACACCGAGGCGGCGCCGCCGCGCTGAGCCGAACGCGGGGCCCGGGGTGGCCCGCGTCTCATTTCGGCAACAGAGCGCACTCCCTGTCAGGATGGGCGTCAGGCACCGCGGCCTCCTCCGACCGCGGCGCGCCACGGCGGGGGCACCGCGGGGCGTCTCTACCCCGACGTCCGAGGAGGACACCATGAATGAGTCTCTGGAGACCCTGCGCGACGAAGTGTTCGCGCGCAACCCCGGCGAGGCCGAGTTCCACCAGGCGGTGTCCGAGGTGTTCGAGGCGCTGGGGCCGGTGGTGCAGCGCCACCCCCAGTACGTCGAGGCCGGGGTCATGCACCGCCTCTGCGAGCCGGAGCGCCAGATCATCTTCCGCGTCCCGTGGATCGACGACGCCGGCGTCGTGCAGGTCAACCGCGGGTTCCGCGTGGAGTTCAACTCGGCGCTCGGCCCGTACAAGGGCGGGCTGCGCTTCCACCCCTCCGTGTACCTCGGGATCGTCAAGTTCCTGGGCTTCGAGCAGATCTTCAAGAACTCGCTCACCGGCATGCCGATCGGCGGCGGCAAGGGCGGCTCGGACTTCGACCCCGCCGGCAAGTCCGACCGCGAGATCATGCGGTTCTGCCAGTCCTTCATGACGGAGCTGCATCGCCACATCGGTGAGCACACGGCCGTGCCGGCCGGTGACATCGGCGTGGGCGCCCGCGAGATCGGCTACATGTTCGGCCAGTACAAGCGACTGACCAACCGCTTCGAGGCCGGCGCCCTCACCGGCAAGGGCCTGACGTGGGGCGGCTCGCTGGTCCGCACTGAGGCCACCGGCTACGGCGCCGTGATGTTCGTCGACTCCATGCTGCGCACGCGCGGCGAATCCATGGACGGTCAGCAGGTGCTGATCTCCGGCTCCGGCAACGTGGCCATCTACGCCGCGGAGAAGGCCGCCGCGCTCGGGGCCACCGTGCTCACCGCGTCCGACTCCTCGGGCTACATCGTGGACCCGGACGGCCTCGACCTGGACCTGCTCAAGCAGATCAAGGAGGTCGAGCGTGCCCGCATCTCCGAGTACGCCGAGCGCCGCGGCGGGCGGTCCCGCTACGTGACCGGCGGCAGCGTGTGGGACGTCGAGGGCACCGTGGCCCTGCCGTGTGCCACCCAGAACGAGCTCGACGAGTCCGCCGCGCGGACCCTGCTGAAGAACGGGGTGAAGGCCGTGGCCGAGGGCGCGAACATGCCCTGCACCGAGGCGGCCTCCCACCTGTTCGTCGACTCCGGGACGCTGTTCGGCCCGGGCAAGGCCGCCAACGCGGGCGGCGTGGCGACGTCGGCGCTGGAGATGCAGCAGAACGCCTCGCGGGACTCGTGGAACTTCGACTACACCCACGACCGGCTCGAGCAGATCATGCGCGACATCCACGACCGCTGTGTGGAGACCGCCGAGGAGTACGGCACGCCCGGCAACTACGTGGCGGGGGCGAACATCGCCGGGTTCATCAAGGTCGCCGACGCGATGATCGCCCAGGGCGTGGTCTGAGTCCCCGCCCTGCCCCTTCCGTGACCCTCCGCCGCCCTGCGACATCACCGCCGTTCTGACGCGCGGTGATGTCGCAGGGCGGCGGTCGCTCGAGGGCACCCGACTCCTGCACAGGCTCCCCGACGTCGGGTGCCCTCCACCGCCGGCGCGGCCGACCCCTCGCGCCCCGGACGGGCCCACGACACTGGGCCGCATGACCCCGCTCTCCGACCACTCGCGTACGCTGCTCCCGGGACGCGGGCCCCTGCTCAGCGCGGCGGACCCTCACGACGGGGCGGCGCGGCGCCGTCTCGAACGCGCCTGGACCCGCGGGGTCCTCGTGCGGCTCTGCCCGCGCGTCTACATCAGCGTCAGCGACTGGGCCGCGCTGCGTCCGTGCGACAGGGCGGTCGTGTCCGCCGTCGCCCTCTCGATCGCCCGCCCCGCGACGGTGTTCACGGGCCTGACCGCGGCCCGGTTGCACGGTCTGGGGCCGGCCGTCGAGCCGCCCGCGCTCGAGCTGCGCGCCCCCTCGCCCGGGCATCACGGCTGCGGTCCGCTGACCCGCCGTCCCCTCGCCCCCTCCCTGGTGGCCCACGACCGCCGGCTTCCCGTCCCGCCGCGCCGCCGACCCCGGTGGGGGCTGCCGGAGGCGGCCCCCGCCGCGCCTCAGCCGGTCGAGGCCGTCCTGTCGGACGGGCAGAGCCTGGGAACCGTCCTGGCGGATCCGCTGCCCACGGTGCTGCTGGTCCTCGGAGCGGCCACCCCGTTCCGCGACGCCGTGGCCCCGCTGGACGCGCTCGTCCGAGCCCGGCCCGAGGAGGCCGCACGCTGGGCGAGGCAGGCGGAGAGCCGACTCGGATCGGCGGCCGCCCTCCGCCGATTCGAGCGGGCCTGGCACTTCGCGGACGCGCGGGCGGAATCCGCCGGCGAGTCCTACAGCCGGGCCATCATCCACGAGCTCGGCTTCGTCCCGCCCACGGCGCTGCAGCATCGCCACCGGGATGCGAACGGACGCGAGGTGGCCCGCACGGACTTCTGGTGGGAGCAGGTGCGGGTGTACGGGGAGTTCGACGGGCTGGGCAAGTACGACCTGTCGTTCTTCGACGGTGACGACACGGCCCGCCGCGCCAGCATCCGCCGGGAGAAGGAACGGGAGGTGGCCCTGCAGCTGGTCACCCGGGCGGGTGCGCATTGGACGTGGGGAGACCTCCTGCGGCCGGACCGGCTGGCGCGGATCCTCACCGCCGCGGGCGTCCCCCGCTCGGTCTGATCCACGGCCGTCCCACGGGCCCGGTCCCGACTCGGCGAGCCCGAGCGGTCGACCTCCGCTCTGCGACATCGCAGCCGTGCTGCACGGCGGTGATGTCGCTGGGCGGCTGCCGGGCAGTCAGCAGCCCACCTCGGCCCACCTCAGCCGGCCAGCGCCGCCCGCTGCTCGGGGCTGATGCGCACGGGGCGGCCCGTCTGCCCGTCGACGAACACCATGACGGACGTCGCGGTGGCGCAGAGGGTGTCGTCGACGCCGTCGTGCAGGGCGTAGCCCACGTGCACCGAGGCGGCCTTCACGGCGTCCACGCTCACCACCACGCGCAGCGGCACGGGGCGGTAGGGCATCTGGGCCCGGTACTTCACGGTGTGCTCGGAGATGAACGTCCGCACACCGGGGGCCACCCCCTCGAGCAGGTCGATCGGCGGGGCCTGCCCGCCACCGGCGCCGGTGTTCGCGGGCACGCCGAAGGCCGCCACGCGGGCCTCCTCCAGCAGCTGCACCACGGCGATGTTGTTCACGTGGCCGTAGGCGTCCATGTCCGCCCAGCGCAGCGGGATGCGGACCTCGACGGAGCGCGAGGCGGTCATCGGGCGGCCTCCTCGTCCGCGGGCCGGCCGTCGCGCTGCCCCGGGGCGTCGAGGGTCGCCGGCGCCTCGTCGTCACCGAGGATGTCCTCGCGCCAGGCCTCGGGCTGCACGTCCACGAACTCGACGGGCAGGATGCCCAGGTCCTCGAGCTGATTGGACAGCGTGGCCCCGTCCGGGCCGTAGCACCACGGGATGCCCGGGGTGGAATGGCGGGTGTCCTCCGCCCGGCCGCCCGCGAGCAGCGCCTGCGAGGGGGTCAGCTGCCGGATGACGATCGCCTTGACCCGGTCGGGGTGGCGCTGCGCGAACTCGGCGTAGATCTCGGGGTCGTGCTGGCCGTCGTCGCCAACCAGGATCCACTGGATGTCCGGGAACTGCTCGGCGAGGCGCTCGAGCTGGACCCTCTTGTGCTCCTGACCGGAACGGAACCAGCGGTCCCTCGTGGGCCCCCAGCTGGTCAGCAGCAGAGCGCCGAGCGGGTAGAGGTTGCGGCCCAGGAAGCGGGTGAGGGTCTGCGCCACGTTCCACGCGCCCGTGGACAGGTACAGCACGGGGGCCTTCGGCTCGAGCTCGGCGATCCGGCGCAGCAGCACGGCGATCCCCGGAGTGGGCGTGCGGGCGTGCTCGTCGATCACGAACGAGTTCCAGGCCGCCAGCAGGGGGCGGGGCAGCGAGGTGACCACCACGGTGTCGTCGATGTCCGAGACCAGGCCGATCCGCGCGCCCGGCTCGCAGATGTACAGGTCCATGACGGCGTGCTCCTCTTGGCCGCCGACGTGGAGGGTGGCGGTCTGCCAGCCGGGCTCCAGCTCGACGTCCAGCACGACGTCGACGACGCCCATCCGGTCCGTGCGCACCGTGGTGCGCAGGTCCCCCACCTGCACCTCCACCTCGGCGTAGGCCATGGGCGGGGCCACGAAGTTGCGCCAGCCGCGCACGCCGTCCGCCACCACCTTCGACAGCCGACGGCCGTTCATGAACTCCTCGTCGGAGGCGATCACCACACGGGAGAGGATCCGCACCCAGCTGGTGCTGCCGTAGCCCGTGAACGCCATGACCGTCGGCACGTTGCCGGCACGCAGCGCGCGGGCGCGGTGCCAACGGTTCCACCCCTCCTGCAGGTGCGTGGCGACGTTCTCCACGGGAGTGGGGTCACCGGAAGGGGCCAGGCGGCCGCGCCGGGGCGCGGGCGTGGGGGCGTCGGAGGCTGCGGGCATGCGCCCAGTATTCCGCACCGTGCGCTCTCAGCGGATCTCGGGGACCAGCGCGGTCAGGCGGTCCAGCATGCGGCCGACCTTGCCGTTCTCGATCGCGGCGGCCACGTGCCCGTCCGCGAACCGCTCGCCGCGCACCAGGTAGGTGAACAGCGTGCCGAGGTCGGCCAGGGACGCCTCGGCGATGCCGGCCTCGCTCACCCGGTCCACGTTCCGCAGGTAGTCGACGTCGATGCCCGCCAGCTCCTGCGCGGCCACGAGGCCGGGGAACACGCGGTCGTCGTAGTCCGGGTAGACGCCGCCGAGGGTGCCGGGCGCGGGGGCGCCGTAGGAGGCGATCGGCCGGGCCTCGGTGCCGTAGCCGGCGGCGAGCAGCTCGCGCAGCGCACGCACGGCGGCCACGCGCTGGGGCGTGGGGGTCTGCGGGCCGGTGAGGGTGGCGTCGTCGTCGGGGGTCGGGAGGGGGTGCTCGGTCATGGCGGCTCCTCTGCTCGGGGGGGGTCGGCCCCATTGTCTCGCGTGCGGTCCGACGTGTCCGGGCCCCCGCCTAGGCTCGGGGCATGAGCCCCGCCCTGCCCCGCCCCGCCGAGCTGCGCGCGATCGCCCTCGACGCCGCCCGCGCGGTCGTCGGCGACCTCGCCGCCGCCTTCCGCTCCCCCACCGCCATCGGGCCCGAGGCCAAGACCACGCACCACGACCTCGTCACCGTGCACGACCGACACACCGAGGCCCGGCTCGTCGCCGCGCTCACGACGGCGGTCCCCGGCTCCGGCGTGCTCGGCGAGGAGCTCGGGGCGCAGGCCGGCACCGGTGAGGCCGCCCGGCTGACCTGGATCGTCGACCCCATCGACGGCACCTCCAACTTCACACACGGCTTCGCGATGTTCTCGGTGTCCCTGGCCGCCGAGGTCGACGGCGAGGTGGTGGCCGGCGTCGTGCTGGACCCCGTGGGCCGGCTGGCGTTCTCCGCCGACGCGGACGGCGCCTACCTCACCCGCGGCGACGGGCCGGAGCGCCCGCTGGCCGAGGTCGGCCGGCCGGCGCCGGCCGGCGGCGAGCGCGCCCAGAACCTCGTGACCTCCTATCCGGCGGGCGAGGCGCTCGCGCGCGAGGGCGAGGACGCGCTGCGCCGCTTCGGGCGGCTCGTGACCGCCCACGCGACCGTGCGCCGCACCGTCTCCGGCGCCCTCGAGCTCGCCCACACGGCGGCGGGCTGGGCCGACGCCGCGCTGTACGTGGACACCAAGCCCTGGGACGTCGCGGCGGGGCAGCTGATCCTGCGCCGCGCCGGGGGCAGGTGGCTCACGCCGGACCCGGCCGCGCCGTCGTCGGGCCGGCTCGTCGACGACGGCCCGCGCGCCCACACGTGCCCGTTCGCGCTCGCCGTCGCCCCGGGCCGCGAGGCGCCGACGACGGCGGCGGTGCTGGGTGACATCGTCGCCTCGCGGGCGACCGACCATGTATAGAGTGGATGTGAGCCCGATCTCAGCGCCGCGCCCGACGGCGCCCGTCCCGGCATGCCAGGAGGCCCCGATGACCCAGCAGCACCATGACACCGACGACGCCCCGTCGATGCAGCGCCCCGATCCGGTCGCGGAGCCCGGGGACCACCTGATGTTCGAGCACCCGGACGGCGAGGCCGTCCTGGTGCTGGACGAGGACCAGGTCTGGCGACTGCTGGGCCGCGTGGGCCACGCGCGCCTCGGGCTGGCCGTGGACGGGCGGCCGGACATCGTGCCGGTGAACGTGCGGGCCCACGACGGCGCCATCTACTTCCGCACCGCGCCCGGCTCGAAGCTCGCCGAGCTCACGGTGAACCCGCGCGTCGTGGTGCAGGCCGACGGGATCCTGGCCGACCAGGCCTGGTCCGTGCTCGTGCACGGCACCGCGCGCCGCCTGGACACGGAGGCGGAGATCGCGGAGGCCGAGTCCCTCGGCATCGAACCGTGGGTGCCGACGCTCAAGGACTTCTACGTCCGCGTGGACGTCCAGCGCGTGTCCGGCCGCCACTTCGTGTTCGGCCCGCACCCCGAGCGCAACGAGTCCCAGACCGACTGAGCCGCCGGCAGGACGCGTGGGCTGAGCCGGACGGCTCAGCCCACGTCCGCCGGGCTCAGGGCTGCGCCGGGGGCTGGCCGCCCTCGCCGCCCGCCGGGGGCTGGCCACCGCCGGGCCCGCCCATCCCGCCCTGCTCCTGCTCCTGCTCAGTGGTGGTGTCGATCGGGACGTCGATGGTGATGGCGAAGCCCTTCTCCACGGAGCCCGTGATCTGCGGCAGCTGCGTCTCGTAGCCGTCCGAGAAGACGTTGTCCGTCTCGAGGCTGACGTCGGCGAAGTTCTCCGTGGACCCGTCGTAGGCCGAGGTGGCGTAGACCTGCGCGGACTGCTCCTCGGGCATGGCGATCTGGGAGGTGAGGACGTTGTTCGTCGCGTCCGTGATGGACGCCTTGTCCGGGAACACCTCGAAGTGCAGGTGGGGCCACCGGCCGTCGTAGCAGCCGGGCCACACCGTGGTGAAGGTGACCGTGCCGTCGTCGCCCACCACCTGGACGCCGCGCAGGTAGGTCTCCTCCGTGATGCCGTCCGAGTACATCGAGTAGCGGCCCTGCGCGTCGGCGTGCCAGAGGTACACGGCGGCGCCGGTCATGGCGGCGTCGCCGTTGGCCATGTCGATCACGTTCATCGTCACCCTCAGCGGGACGCCCTCGGCGGCGGTGCCCGTGTCGATGCTCGTGGTCAGGTCGGAACGTTCGATGCCGGACGCGTCGAGCACGTCCGGGCCGTTGGAGCCGCCGCCCGGGTACGGGCCTGCGTTCTCGGTGACCATCTCGGTCAGGGTGGCGGACGGCGAGGCGCTCGCCGCCGACGAGGAGGAGGCCGCGGGTGACGAGGAGCCGGCGCTCGCCGACGTCGAGCCGGAGGAGGACGAGGCGCCCTCCTGGACACCGCACGCGGCGAGGACGAGGGCTCCCGCCCCCGCGCCGAAGATGCCCAGCGCGTTGCGGCGGGAGACGAGCGTGCCGACGTCGAAGGCGGCGCCCTGGTCCTCGACGTCCTCGGCCGGGCGGTGGAAGGCCCGGCCCTCGAAGGTGGGCGTGACGGCGGGGGCCTCGCCTCCCTCGGAGACCTGGGGGAAGGGACGGCGGGAGCGGATCGAGAGCCAGGGGGCCATGGAGTTCCTCTCGTGGGGCGCCCGCCGGGTGGCGGACCGCGTCGAGAGGCCAGCATGGCAACGGATGCCGGACGTTTTCGTGAGATCGGCGGGATGGTTCCAGGACATCTCCTTGGCGGTTTTTGACGCGGGCGGGACCGCCGGCGCCTCGGTCGACGTCTCAACTACCTGCCGGTCCAGCTCCGTTGCTGAAACATGCACCTGGAAAGGTGGCGCACACTCTCAGGGTCGAGTCAGCGATTCCGGCGCCGGGCCGCGTCAGACCTCCGGAGCCTCCCCCAGGTGGCTCGGCGCCCACATCGCCAGGCGGGTCTGCACCACGACGACGTTCGGCCCGTCCGCCTGGAACGCGCGCTCGAGCGCGCCGCGCACGTCCTCCACTCCCACCGTCTCGGCGGGCACGCCGAAGGAGGCGGCGAGGGCCTGGAAGTCCGGCCGGTCGAGCTCGGTGGCCGTGGCCTTGCCGAACGCGCCCTCCATGTACTCGCGCAGGATGCCGTACCCGCCGTCGTCGATGATCAGCCACGTCACCGCCGCACCGTGCTGCCGGGCGGCCGCGAGCTCGGCGAGGGAGTACATCGCCGAGCCGTCGCCGGCGACGGCGAGCACGCGCCCCTCGATCCCCGTGCGACCCTGGTGGGCCAGGCCCACCGCGCCGCCGAACGCGGCCGGGAACCCGTAGCCGAGCCCCCCGGCGCCCTGCGCCGAGTGGAACTCGCCGTCCTGCGCGTCCCAGCAGTTCCACGCCCAGTATGCGGCGATGGTCATGTCCCAGTACGTCTGCATGGTCGACGGGACGGCGGCCCGGATGTCCGCCAGGAGCCGGCGCTCCACGCCGAGGTCCTGGGCGTCGAGGCGGGCGGTGATGCGCGCGTTGACGTCGGCGACCACCTCGGCCGGGGTGCGGCCGTGCCAGACGGCGGCGTCCTGCGCCACCGAGCCCGACTCGCGCAGCGCCGCGGCGAGGGCCTCGAGCGCCTGGCCGGCGTCGGCGCGCACACCCAGCGTGGGGTGGTTGGTCTCCAGCACACGCGGCTCCGCGTCCACCTGGATGAGGCGGCCGCGCGGCTCGAGCGTGAAGTAGTTGGAGGTGACCTCGCCGAGCGAGGAGCCCACCACGAGCAGCACCTCCGCGTCCTCGAGCAGGTCCGTGACGAGGCGGTCCTCCACCCAGCCGCCGAGGCTGAGCGGGTGCCCCCACGGGAAGGCGGTGTTGCCGCCCGGCGAGCAGACCACGGGCGCCTGGAGCAGCTCCGCGACCTCCCGCAGGCTCTCCATCGCGGCCCGGCCGGAGCGGCGCACACCGCCGCCGGCCACGATCGCCACCCGCCCGGCCCCGCGCAGCCAGCGCACGGACTCGGCCACGAGCTCGGCGCGCGGCGGATGGTCGTAGGGCACGGCCAGGGCGTCCTCGACCGGGGGCACCATCACCTCGCCGAGCAGCACGTCCTGCGGGATCTCGACCCACACCGGCCCCTGCGGCACGGTGACGGCCTCGGCCCACGCGTCCTGGATCGCGGACGGGATGCCCGAGGCGTGGTGCACCGTGAACTGGGCCTTGGTGACGTTGCGGGCCGAGGCCTTCTGGTCGTCCAGCTGGTGCAGCATGCCCTTGCGCCGGGCGCCGAGCCCGGACAACGGGATCTGCGAGGCGATCACCAGCATCGGCACGCCCGTGGCGTAGGCCTCCTGCAGGCCGGCCAGCGAGGTGAGCGCGCCGGGGCCGGTGGAGAGGAACAGCACCCCGACCTCGCCGGTGGCCCGGGCGTACCCGTCGGCGGCGAAGGCGGCGTTGTTCTCCACGCGGTTCGAGACGAACTCCAGCGGGGAGCGGGACAGGGCGTCGAAGAGGCCCAGGGCGTGCTGGCCCGGGATGCCGAAGACCGTCCGTGCACCCAGGGCGTGGAGCGTCTCGACGGCGAGGTCGCCGCCGTTGCGCCGCGGGGCCGCCGCCGTCGTCGTCTGCTCGTCCGTCATCGGCCCGGCTCCTCACCGGCGGCCGCGCGGGTGGCGCGGCGGTCGGCCATCAGGGAGATGAGGTCGTACGCCACGTGGGAGGCGGCGACGCCGGTCAGCTCGGCGTGGTCGTAGGCCGGGGCCACCTCCACCAGGTCCGCGCCCACGATGTCCAGCCCGCGCAGGCCGCGGAGGATCTCGAGCAGCTCGCGGCTCGTGATGCCGCCGGCCTCGGGGGTGCCGGTGCCCGGCGCGTGCGCGGGGTCGAGGACGTCGATGTCCACCGAGATGTAGAGCGGCCGACCCCCGATGCGCTCGCGCAGCTGGTCCACGATTTCGTCCACGCCCTGACGGAACACGTCCGAGGAGGTGACGATGCCGAAGCCCATGCGGTGGTCGTCGTCGAGGTCCTTCTTGCCGTAGAGCGGACCGCGCGTGCCCACATGCGAGATGGCCTCGGTGTCCAGGATCCCCTCCTCCACGGCGCGGCGGAACGGCGTGCCGTGGGTGTACTCGGCGCCGAAGTAGGTGTCCCACGTGTCCAGGTGGGCGTCGAAGTGCAGCAGGGCCACGGGCTCACCCGCCCGGGCGGAGGCGGCGCGCAGCAGCGGCAGCGCGATGGTGTGGTCGCCGCCGATGGTCATGAGCGAGGAGCCGTCCTCGGTGAGGTCCATCGCGTCCTGCTGGATCGCCTCGATGGCCTCGCCGATGGTGAACGGGTTCACCGCCATGTCCCCGGCGTCCACCACCTGGGCCTGCGCGAAGGGCGAGGTGTCCGTGGCGGGGTTGTACGGGCGCAGCAGCCGCGAGGACTGCCGCACGTGGCCGGACCCGAAGCGTGCACCGGGGCGGTAGGAGACACCGGCGTCGAACGGGACGCCGACCACCTTGATCTCCGGGGCGACGCCGGCCGCGGCCGCCTCGTCCAGGCGCGGCAGCAGCGCGTAGGTGGGGGCGCCGCCGTAGCGGGGCACGAGGGCGGAGTTCACGGGGCCGAGGCGGCCGTTGTCCTCGACGCGGGGGATCTCGAGCATCTGGGATGTCCTCTCGGGGCGGTTCGGTTCGATTCGGTTCGGTCTGGTCTGTCCGGTGCGGGCGTGCCGCACGGGGTCACGCGTGGCCCACGAGGGTCCACAGCACGACGGCGGGGCGGTCGTCCGGATTGGCCCACGAGTGAGGCTCGCGGCCGGGGAGGGTGACGGTGTCCCCCTCCTCCAACAGGTGCACGGCCTCGGTGGTCCGCAGTTCGAGGCGGCCGGTGGCCACGTGCACCGCCTCCACGCGGCAGTCCACGGTGTACAGCTCCGCCTCCCCGCGGCCGTGCGGCGCGATGTCGGCGCGCAGGATCTGCAGGTCGCGACTGCCGCGCGGGGTGATCAGGCGCTCGCGGATGCCCTCGCCGCCGAGGCTGATCGCGGGGGCGTCGGCGAGGCGCACGACCGTCACCTCGGGCGCGTCCAGGACGTCGCCCGGGCTCGCGCCGAGCACCTGGCACAGGGTCACGAGCGTGCTCACGGACGGGCTCGTCAGGTCCCGCTCGAGGCGGGAGAGGAAGCCCTTGCTGACGCCGGCCGCCTCGGCCAGCTGGGCCACGGTGAGCCGCCGCGCCTCGCGCAGCGCGCGCAGCCGGCGGCCGATCAGCGCCTGGCCCGGGGTGGTCTCGAGCGGGAGGGCCTTCATCGCGCTCCTCCCGACGTCGGCCAGGCGACATCGCCGATGTCCCCCTGGACGACATGTTGTCTGATAAGCAACATGTGTTTACCGTAGACCCGGTTCGTGTGATCGGCAACACGCCGATCACTCCTGTCCCGCCGCGGCGCCCCCGCATCCGGCGCCCCGGATCCCCTCGCCCCAAGGACCGCCCGTGACCCTCAACCTGACCATCGTCGCCGTTTACCTGGTCGGCATGCTCGCCTTCGGCTGGTGGGGCAAGGCCCGCGCCGCCAGCTCGGAGGACTACCTCGTGGCGGGCCGTCGTCTCGGGCCGGTGCTGTTCACCGGCACCATGGCCGCCGTCGTGCTCGGCGGCGCCGCCACCGTGGGCGGCGTCGGCCTGGGGTACGAGTTCGGGCTCTCCGGCGCGTGGCTCGTGGCCGCCATCGGCGTCGGCGTGCTCATCCTGTCGGTGGCGTTCGCCCCGATCCTGGCCCGCCTGAAGATCTACACCGTCTCGCAGATGCTGCGCCTGCGGTACGGCCGCGGCGGGGCCTCGCACGCCTCCTCCTTCGTGATGCTCGCCTACACGCTCATGCTCGCCGCCACCTCCACGGGCGCCTACGCGTCGATCTTCGTGGTGCTCTTCGGCTGGGACCGCTGGCTGTCCGTCCTGGTGGGCGGCGGCATCGTGCTGGCCTACTCAGTGCTCGGCGGCATGTGGTCCATCACCCTGGCCGACATGGCCCAGTTCCTCATCATGACCATCGGCCTGTTCGCCCTCATGCTCCCCCTCTCCCTGGCCAAGGCCGGCGGCTGGAGCGCCATGCAGGAGCGCCTGGGCGCCGAGTTCTTCAGCTGGGACGGGATCGGCGTGCAGTCGATCGTCACCTACTTCGTGATCTACACCCTCGGCCTGCTGATCGGCCAGGACGTCTGGCAGCGCGTGTTCACGGCCCGCTCCCCCCGCGTGGCGCAGATCGGCGGCGCCACCGCGGGCCTGTACTGCATCGTGTACGGCGTCGCGGGCGCCGTGATCGGCATGGCCGCCCGCACGGTCACCGCGGACATCGCCACCCAGGACGACGTGTTCGCGTGGGTCGCCCAGAACCTGCTGCCCGTCGGCGTCGGCGGCGTGGCCCTGGCGGCCGCCGTTGCGGCCATGATGTCCACCGCCTCGGGCGCGATCATCGCGGCCTCGACCGTGATGCGCACGGACATCCTCCCCATCCTCCGCGGCGAGGCCACCGCCTCCGAGGACGGCGCCACCGCCGGGGACGAGGCCCCGGAGACCGCGGCGGAGCTCGCCTCGAACCGCGGCTGGGTGCTGCTGCTCGGCGCCGTCGTGCTGGGGCTGGCGATCGTCGTCCCGGACGTGGTGGCGGCCCTGACCATCGCGTACGACATCCTCGTGGGCGGCCTGTTCGTCGCGATCGTCGGCGGCCTCGTGTGGAAGCGCGGCACCGGGACGGCGGCCCTGTGGTCCATGGTGGTCGGGACGGTGGGCACCCTCGGCACCATGGGCTGGCTCGAGCTGAACGCGGCGGAGCCCTTCGAGGGCGTCTTCGCGAACGAGCCGATCTACGTCGGCCTGGCCGCCTCCGCCGTCGTGTACGTCCTCCTCAGCCTGATGACCCCGCCCACCGACCCCGCGGTCCTCGAGGCCTGGCGCGTGCGCTCCCGCCACGGCGTCGACGCCGTGGCGGGAGCGTCTCTGACCAGGAATCCCGGGGCCTGCGATCCTCCGATGCCCGCACGATGGTCAGGCCAGACGATGCGGCGGCGGGCGATCCTTCCTCAGGCTCCTCCCGGCCCCTAGTGTTTCCGTATAGCTCGGGACCGGGACGCCCCCTCGGGGCCGTTCCGGCTTCCATTCACCCGGGCCTCGCTGGAGACAGAAAGGCAACGGTTCCCATGACCACCAAGAATCGCGCCGTGGCATTCCACGGCATCAAGGACGTGCGCGTCGACGAGCTCGACTTCCCCAAGCTGGAGATGCCCGACGGCTCCGCCGCCCCGCACGGCGTCATCCTCAAGATCGTCGCGACCAACATCTGCGGCAGCGACCTGCACATCTACCGCGGGTCCTTCCCCGCACCCGAGGGCATGGTGCTGGGTCACGAGATGACCGGCCAGGTGCTGGAGGTCGGCAGCGACGTCCAGTTCCTGCAGGAGGGCGACCTCGTCTCCGTGCCGTTCAACGTGGCCTGCGGCCGCTGCCGCAACTGCCGCGCCGGCCGGACCGAGATCTGTGAGACCGCCAACCCGGAGCAGGCGTGCGCCGCCTACGGCTTCAATCTGGGCGGCTTCCAGGGCGGACAGGCCGAGTACCTGTTCGTGCCGTACGCCGACTTCCAGCTGCTGCGCTTCCCGGGCCAGGAGCAGGCGATGGAGAAGATCCTGGATCTGGCCGTGCTCTCGGACATCCTCCCCACGGCGTTCCACGGCCTCATGGAGGCCGGCGCCAAGCCCGGCTCCACCGTCTACATCGCCGGTGCCGGCCCCGTGGGCCGGTGCGCCGCGGCCGCCGCTCGGCTGCTGGGCGCCTCGTGCATCATCGTGGGCGACCAGGACGCCTCGCGGTTGGAGCTGGTGCGCAAGCACGGCTGCGAGACCATCGACCTCTCCGCCACGGAGAACCTGCAGGACGCCGTGAACGACATCCTCGGCGAGCCGATGGTGGACTGCGCGGTGGATTGCGTCGGCTCCGAGGCCCACGGCCTGGGCTCCGCGTCCGATGAGATGCAGCCGATCGCCGCCGTGAACCAGGTCCTGGACATCACCCGTCCGGGCGGCGCCACGGGCATCATCGGCATCTATGGGCCGGACCCGATCGCGGAGACGAAGGCCGAGCAGGAGGGCACCTTCCTGGTGGACTTCGGCAAGGCCTGGATCAAGTCGCCCCACATCATCGGCGGCCAGGCGCCCATCATGCGCTACAACCGCCAGCTGATGATGTCCATCCTGTGGGACCGGATGCCGTACCTGACGGAGATGGTCAACCCGCGCGTGATCAGCCTGGACGAGGCACCCCAGGCCTATGCGGAGTTCGACCAGGGCTCCCTGGAGAAGTTCGTCATCGACCCCCACGGCATGATCGCCCGCTGAGCGGTCCGCCTCCGGAGGCACGACGGCGCCCCTCACCTGCCCGCGCAGGTGAGGGGCGCCGTCGTCGTCCGCGGATCAGGCCGCGTGCAGCAGCGTGGCGGTGATCCCGAGGGCTGCCAAGCCCACCACCAGCGCGACCATGCAGGCCACCGACGCCAGGGCCGGCCGGGCCTGCTCCCGCGCGATTCCGTCCGCGTGCGCCACGTAGCGCCGGCGCTGCGTGGCCAGCACCGCCGCCCCGCCGACGGCCGCCACCACCGCAGGCCCGAACGCCCACGCGCCGACGGCCGGCCACCACCTCAGGAACGTGAGGCTGAGGACGCCCAGCGCCAGGACCGTGCGGCCCCAGCTCATCACGGTGCGCTCGGGCTGCAGCCCCGGGTCGTGATGCAGGCGCATCGTCTCAGCCTCGCGGAAGGACGACGGCGGCCAGCAGCACCACGACGGCCAGCACGACGCCCCCCGCGAGGACCGGGACGATCAGCGGCAGCGGCAGCGGACGGCCGCGGCGCATCGCCCGCTCCACCCGGAGCCAGCGCGCACCCGCGCCCAGGGCGAGCAGCGCCGCCAGGACGAGCAGCACCGTGCTCAGCACCACCCGGACCGGCGGCGCGAAGAGGGCACCGGTGAACGCCTCCACCGCGACCCCGCCGGCCAGCAGCGCCAGTGCCGTCCGGACCCAGGCCAGGAACGTGCGCTCGTTGGCGAGCGTGAACCGGGGGTCCGGCTCCT
>NZ_LOSQ01000041.1:31300-74433 GCF_001595485.1 Micrococcus sp. CH7 | reverse complement strand
CACCGCCACTCCTGCGGCACGTCCCGAGCCGACCCGCGAACAGGTCCGACGCTGGCGCCGCTACCTCGCGGATGAGATCGCCGAGGGCCAGATCTACCGCGACATCGCCGCTCGCAAGGACGGCGTGGAGCGCGACATCCTGCTCGGCCTCGCCGAGGCCGAGCGCCGCCACGAACAGCACTGGCGGGCCCTCCTGGGCGAGCACGCCGAGAACCCGCCGCGCCCCTCCCTGCACCGCATCCTGCTGCGCTGGCTCGCGCGGATCTTCGGCTCCGTGTTCGTGCTGGCCCTGGCCCAGCGCGCCGAGTCGGACACTCCCTACGCGGAGGACCAGGACGCCCCCGAGGGCATGGTGGCGGATGAGGCCATCCACGAGGAGGTCGTGCGCGGCCTCGCCGCCCGGGGTCGCGAGCAGCTGGCCGGCAACTTCCGCGCCGCCGTCTTCGGCATGAACGACGGGCTGGTCTCCAACCTGGCGCTCGTGATGGGCATCGGCGCGACGGGCGTGGCGCCGTCCGTGGTGCTGTTCACCGGCGTGGCCGGCCTGCTGGCGGGCGCGCTGTCCATGGCGGCCGGCGAGTACGTCTCGGTGCGGTCCCAGCGGGAGCTGCTCGAGGCCTCCTCCCCCACCCAGATCACCCTCGAGGCGGCCCAGCACCTGGACCTGGACCACAACGAGCTCAAGCTCGTCTACCTGGCCCGCGGCATGACGCCCGAGGACGCCGAGCACCGCGCGCTCGAGCGCCTCGGCTATCTCACGTGCGACTGCAACCCGCAGTTCTCCGCCCGTCCCGACGGCTCCCAGGGCCCGGTGGACCACTCGGACTCCTTCGCGGAGATCGGCTCGGCGTGGAGCGCCTCCCTGTCCAGCTTCGCGTTCTTCGCCTCCGGCGCACTCATCCCGATCCTGCCGTACATCTTCGGCATGTCCGGGCTGTGGGCCCTGGGCCTGGCGGCGGCGATGGTGGGCGTGGCCCTGCTCTTCACCGGCGGTGTGGTCGGGCTGCTGTCCGGCTCCTCACCGCTGGCTCGGGGCCTGCGCCAGCTCGCGATCGGCTTCGGCGCCGCTGCCGTGACGTACGTGCTCGGCCTGCTCTTCGGCGCGAACGTGGGCTGACGCGGGGAGGGCGGTCTGGCGCCCCGGCCACGAGAAGAGGGTCCGGTCCTCTCCGTCCTCTCGGCGGCTCAGTTCCTCCAGAGCCCCGATGAGTGCACCGACAGCGGTGGGCCGGCCCGCTGTCGCAGTGTCGCTCTGCTCTGTGTCATGAGGAGCGGAAGGTGGTGACCATGCGGGCCTCAGGTACGCGGTTCCCACCGGAAGGTGCTCTTTGCCATGGCGAACGCCGCCACGACGAAGGCGAGGCTCGGCAGCAGCAGGCTGACGGCCTCGTGGAGGGCCATGCCGCTCCATCCCTCGATGATCAGCTCGGTCACCGCACCGCCGGGGAGCAGGCGTTTGACTCCGGCAAGCTCCTCCGTGCCGGTCAGACCGACCCACATGGAGGCGCCGAGGGCGACGACGAACAGGGGCAGCGTGGTCACCTGCGCGTGGTCCGGGGAGTTGGTGAGACCCGCCGTCGCGATGGCCGCGCCCACGAACATCAACTCCAGGACGACGACGGCGGCCACGACGGCCACGACCCCCACCGGAGGGGTGCCGACGACCGACAGGATCGCGACGATGACCCCGGCCTGCACCAGGTTCACCAGCGCAATCGGCAGCACGAGACCGCTCAAGATGGAGGCGTCCTTCGCCGACGTGGAGCGCAGCCGCTTGAGGAACAGGTTCTGGCGGCGGGAGGCCAGGGTGGTCGTCGCCGTGATGTAGGTGCCCATGGCGGTCACGGTGACCAGGATCAGAGCGGCCGTCACCGGGGTGCCCCCGAAGTTCTCGCGGTTGAAGATCAGGACCGCGCTGAAGGCGAGGGGGATGAACAACGACGAGGCTGCGACGAGGCGGTTGCGGACGAGCTGTGTCATCTCGCTGCGGGCGATGGCGAACATTGCGGGCTCCTCTTGTGGTGGTCGAGTCGGTCGTGAGGACGTGTGATCAGGCGTTAAGGGCGCGGAAGAGGGATTCGAGCCCCTCGGCTCCGACGTTCAGGCCCTCGAGCTCCACATCGCGGGAGCGGGACCACACCAGGAGGCGGTACAGGTCCTCCTGGAGGTTCGTGGTGGGGATGGTGACCGCGCCGCCGGGTGCGATCGTCGCGTCCTCGAACGGGACGGTGGGCTCACCACTCAGCCGGAAGCTGATGGTCGAGGGGAAGGCCGAGGTGAGCTCGGCGACTGTCCCCTGCCGATGGATGCGGCCGCTGTGCATGAGCGCGATGCGGTCGGCCCGCTCCTGGGCCTCCTCGAGGTAGTGCGTGGTGAGCAGGATCGTCGCGCCCTCGTCACGCAGCCGGTCCACGACGTGCCAGAGTGCGTCGCGTGCCTCGATGTCCAACCCCGTGGTGGGCTCGTCAAGGAAGATCAGCTCCGGTGAGCCGAAGATCGCCGTGGCGAAGTCGAGGCGGCGCTTCTCGCCGCCAGAGAGCTGCCCGGTCCGGGTGTCCCGACGCCGGCGGAGGTCCACGAGGTCCAGGACACGGTCGACGTCGTCGTCCCGCCGCGTCAGACGACCGATCAGCGCGAGGGTCTCGCGTACGGTCAGGTCCGGGGCGAACCCGCTCTCCTGGAGCATGATCCCCACCCGACGACGCAGGGTGCGGTCGCTCGGGTCCTGCCCGAGGACCCGCACGGAGCCGGCGGTCGGGGCCCGGTGACCCTCCATGACCTCGATGGTGGTGGTCTTCCCGGCACCGTTGGTGCCGAGCAGGCCGAAGAACTCCCCACGTCGGATCTCGAGATCGATCCCGTCGACGGCAGTGAAGTCCCCGTAGTCGACCCTGAGGTCGTGGATCTCGACGATCGTCTCCGTGCGAGAGTCGACGGCGGTGGGGGCGGGGAGAAGCGTCGTGTTCTGCATGTCCCCCACACAACCAACCGGAATCCGCCCCCGACAGTGAGGTCACGTCACTGCGCGGCATGACAGAGTTGGTGCGCAAGCATGACGCTGCGTCACTGGTGCGGGGCGGGCCGGTGACGGAAAGGTGGATGTCGTTCCGATCCCGCGGCACCCGCGGCGGATCGGGACCGCCGAAGAGAACCAACCATCGACCTGGACACGGGAGGCTCCCATGAAGACCATCCGGACCATCGCATTCATCCTGTTTCTCTGTGCCACCGCGTTCGGCGTCATGTTGACGCTGCACTACCTGCCCATCCCCGAGATCCTGCCCTCTGAGATCACCTCCTGGGTCCCCGCACGGGACACCGCCGACGCCACCTGGCTGATCGTCGGCATGGTGGTCGCCGTCGTCGCGACCGCTGTGGGGTTCTCGGCCAGCCACAAGGCCGTCGAGCGAGAGACGCAGGTGACCTCCTGAGGGGCACCCGATCCACGCGCTGACTGAACATGGAGTGCCCATGACCTCCGAGCACACGTCGGAGACGCGAAGGCTGCGCAGTAGGACGAGCTTCGTCCTGCTCGCAGTCTTCGGTGTTGCCGCCATCGTCGCCCTCCTGACGTCCGCTGTGGAGCCGTGGCCCCCTCTCGTCCTGGCACCCGGCCTCATCGCCGGCCTCTGGCTGCTGTCCCAGTGGCACCGGGAGGTGGCTGCTCCGACGCGTTGGGCAGTGCTCGCCCTGGGCACTCTCACCTGGGCGCTCAGCGCCCTCTGGGATCTGACTCCCCTGGGCGCCCTGGCCTTCGCCCTCGCCGGTGCGCTCGAGGTCATGTGGAGCCGACACGCCAGGGCCGTCGTGACCCTGCTGGTGCTCACTGTCGGGTCGGCGGCCGGCGCTCTCGTGTTCGTCACCGATCCCCAGGCCTTGTGGGTCTATGTCGGCATGGGCGCCCTGCTGACGGGCGTCGCGTGCGTGACCATCCCCGTTTCCCGAATCTCCTTCGACCTCATGCGCCTGCAGGACCAGCGTGCGGAGCAGGAGCGGGCAGCCTCTCTCGATGCCGAGCGGCTGCGCTTCTCCCAGGACCTCCATGACATCCAAGGCCATGCGCTGCACGTGGTGAAGCTCAAGATCGCCGTCGCCCAGCGGATGCTTTCCACGGACACCGACGCGGCCCAGCGGGAACTCGATGAGGCTCAGCAGACCCTGCGCCAGACCATGGCCGAGACCAAGGCGCTGGCACAGGACGGGCACACCTTGACCCTGCGCGGTGAGCTCGCGAACTCCGTCGCGCTGCTCGAGGCCACAGGCATCACCGTCACCACCGACGACGACGGCGGCCCGCGAGGCGAAGAGTTCGAGCATGTGGCCGGCGTCGTGATCAGGGAGGGGACCACCAACATCCTGCGTCACTCCGACGCCCGCAGGGTCGAGATCAGCCTTGCCCCCGGGCACGTGGTGATCTCCAATGACGGTGCGGCCGGTGTCTCCGCCGAGGACCACACGGGAGGGCTGGACAACCTCCGGTCCCGCCTCGCGGGGGTCGGAGGCCGCCTGGACGTCTCCTGTGTCGACGGACGGTTCACCCTCGGGGCACGATGGGAAGCGGACGAGGAGGAGTCGGTGTGAATGACATCAGGATCGTCCTGGCGGACGACGAGAAGCTCCTGCGCACAGCACTGGCCACTCTGCTGGAGATAGAGGGCGGCATCCGCGTCGAGGAGGTGGCCGCCGACGGCCATGAGGCGGTCGAGGCAGTGCGCCGCATCGATCCCGACATGCTGGTGACGGACATGGAGATGCCCGGTCTGGACGGCGTCGCAGCCGTCGCGACGCTCCGCGAGACCCACCCCGACCTCCCGGTGGTGATGCTCACCCGCCACGCCCGTCCCGGGGTGCTCCGACGGGCGCTGAAGGCTGGCGTCACCGGGTTCGTCACCAAGTCTGCGGAGCCGGGGGAAATCGCCGATGTGATCCGCAGGGTGAACAGCGGGCAACGATGGATCGATCCGGACACCACGGCCCGGGCGATCTCGGACGACTGTCCCCTCACCGACCGGGAGCTCGACGCCCTGCGTGCCACGGGCGAGGGGTACTCCGTGGCCAGGATCGCGCAGCAGCTGCACCTCGCGGAGGGCACGGTCCGCAACTACCTCTCCAGCGCCATGCAGAAGACCCAGACGTCCACGCGCCATGACGCGGCGCGGTTCGCCCGCCGCCACGAGTGGCTCTGACTCCGCGTCTCCCGTCATCTCACAGGACCTCACCACGACGACGGCCCCTCACCCTGGCGGGTGAGGGGCCGTTCGCTGTGGTCGCCGTGCCGTCAGGCCCGGCGGCCGAGGGTCGGGATCAGGCCTGGGCCTGCAGGATCTCCCGCATGAGCTGGGCGGTCTCGGACGGGGTCTTGCCGACCTTCACGCCCGCGGCCTCGAGGGCCTCCTTCTTGGCCTGCGCGGTGCCGGCGGAGCCGGAGACGATGGCGCCGGCGTGGCCCATGGTCTTGCCCTCCGGGGCGGTGAAGCCGGCCACGTAGCCGACGACCGGCTTGGTGACGTTGGCCTTGATGAACTCGGCCGCACGCTCCTCGGCGTCGCCGCCGATCTCACCGATCATCACGATGGCCTGGGTGTCCGGGTCGGCCTCGAACGCCTCGAGGGCGTCGATGTGGGTAGTGCCTATGACCGGGTCGCCGCCGATGCCGATGGCGGTGGAGAAGCCGAAGTCACGCAGCTCGTACATCATCTGGTAGGTCAGCGTGCCGGACTTGGACACGAGGCCGATGGGGCCGGAGCCGGTGATGGTGGCCGGGGTGATGCCGGCCAGGGCCTCGCCCGGGGTGATGATGCCGGGGCAGTTCGGGCCGATGATGCGGGTCTTCGGCTTCCCGTCCTCGCCGGTCTTCGACTGCGACAGGGCGAAGAACTCGGCGGAGTCCTGCACCGGGATGCCCTCCGTGATGACCACGAGCAGCGGGATCTCGGCCTCGATGGCCTCGATCGCGGCGTCCTTGGCGAAGGCCGGCGGCACGAAGGCCACGGACACGTCCGCGCCGGTCTTCTCCATGGCCTCCTTGACGGTGCCGAAGACGGGCAGCTCGACGGCGTTGCCGTCCTTGTCCTCGTGGGACACGGTGGTGCCGGCCTTGCGGGCGTTCACGCCGCCCACGATGTTCGTGCCGGCCTTGAGCATGAGGCGGGTGTGCTTGGTGCCCTCGCCGCCGGTGATGCCCTGGACGATGACCTTGGAGTCCTTGTTCAGGTAGATCGACATAGCTGTTTCCTCAGTCTTTCCGAACGGTCAGTTCGCGGAGTGGGCGAGCTCGGCGGCCTTGTCGGCGCCCTCGTCCATGGTGGCGGCCAGGGTGACGAGCGGGTGGTTCGCCTCCTGCAGGATGCGGCGGCCCTCCTCCACGGCATTGCCGTCCAGGCGCACGACCAGCGGCTTGGTGGCGGTGTCACCCAGGATCTCGAGGGCCTTGACGATGCCGTTCGCGACGGCGTCGCACGCGGTGATGCCGCCGAAGACGTTCACGAACACGGACTTGACCTGCTCGTCGCCCAGGATGACGTCGAGGCCGTTGGCCATGACCTCGGCGTTGGCGCCGCCGCCGATGTCCAGGAAGTTGGCCGGCTTCACGCCGCCGTGCTTCTCGCCGGCGTACGCGACGACGTCGAGGGTGGACATCACGAGGCCGGCGCCGTTGCCGATCACGCCGACCTGGCCGTCCAGCTTCACGTAGTTGAGGCCGTTGGCCTTGGCCTTGGCCTCCAGCGGGTCCTCGGTGCGCTCGTCGACGAGGGCGGCGTGGCCCTCGTGGCGGAACGCCGCGTTGTCGTCGAGGGAGACCTTGCCGTCCAGGGCGAGGATCGTGCCGTCGCCGGTCTTCACCAGCGGGTTCACCTCGACGAGGGTGGCGTCCTCCTTCTCGAAGACCTCCCAGAGCTTCTGGATGACCTCGGCGACGTCGGCGCGCAGCTCCTCGGGGAAGCCCGCCTCGGCGACGATCTTCTGGGCGGTCTCGGCGTCGATGCCGGTCAGCGCGGAGACGGGCACCTTGGCGAGGGCCTCGGGGCGCTCCTCGGCCAGCTGCTCGATCTCCATGCCGCCCTCGACCGAGCACATGGCCAGGTAGGTGCGGTTGGCGCGGTCCAGCAGCACGGAGAAGTAGTACTCCTCGGCGATGTCGGCGCCCTGGGCGATCATGACCCGGTGCACGGTGTGGCCCTTGATGTCCATCCCCAGGATGGCCTTGGCGTGCTCGTAGGCCTCGTCGGCCGTCTTGGCGACCTTCACGCCGCCGGCCTTGCCGCGGCCGCCGACCTTCACCTGCGCCTTGACGACGGTGACGCCGCCGATCTTCTCCGCGGCCGCCTTGGCCTCGTCCGGGGTCTGCGCAACGATGCCGGCCAGCACGGGGACGCCGTGCGCCTCGAACAGATCGCGCGCCTGGTACTCATACAGGTCCACGGTGGTGTGTCCTTCTTGGTCGAAGACAGGGTCTGCCGGCCTCGCCCGCGGGCGCGGCCGACGTCGACGCCCCCTCCGTGGCCGGGCCGGGCACGGGGGCACAGCAGGGCGGCGGACGGCGGCGTTCCACGGCTCACTCTAGTCCACACCCCGGAGAGACCGGGGAGTCGGCGGGCCGGTCCCGTCAGCCCTCGACCTTCGTCAGCGGGGCGTAGCGCAGCAGCAGCCGCTTCTGCGCCCCGGTGGCGTCGAAGGTGACGGTCGCGACGGTCTTGTCCCCCGCGCCCGCGACGGCGTCCACACGCCCCTCGCCGAAGGTCGCGTGGGAGACGCGGTCGCCCGGGCTGAGCGCCACGATCTCCTTCTGCGGCTGCACCCGGCTCGGCGCCTTCCCGCGCACCACACCGGAGGGCACCGTGAGGTCCGCCGGCTCGTCCCCGCGGGTGAGGCGCTGGGGCCGCGCGCCGTCGTCGTCCCGGGACCGCCAGGCCGGTCGCCCGCCGCCGAACCGCCCCGCGTAGCGCGAGGTGCCGGCGCCGGTCAGGCTCAACGACCCGGCCGAGCGCGTGGTGCCCTCCCGCTCCCAGTCGATGAGCGCCTCCGGGATCTCCCCGAGGAACTGGCTGGGCGGGTTGAACTGGTGCTGGCCCCACAGCGAGCGTGCCTCGGCGCGCGTCAGGAACAGGCGACGGCGGGCGCGCGTCAGGCCCACGTAGGCCAGACGGCGCTCCTCCGCGAGCTCCTTCTCGTCCGTCATCGAGCGGGCGTGCGGGAACACCCCGTGCTCCATGCCCGTCAGGAACACCACGGGGAACTCGAGGCCCTTGGCGGTGTGCAGCGTCATGAGCGTGACCTGGCCCTGCTGCTCGGCGAGCGCCTCGCCCTCCACGTCCGGGGCCGTGGGCAGCTGGTCCGCGTCCGCCACGAGCGCCACCTGCTCGAGGAAGTCGGACAGGGTGCCGTCCGGGTGCGTCGTCTCGAAGGAGCGGACGACGGCGACGAGCTCGCCGAGGTTGTCCGCGCGGGACTCGTCCTGCAGGTCCTCGGACTCGCGGAGGGCGGCCAGCATCCCGGACTGCTCGAGGACGGCCTCCAGGACGGTGGCCGGGCCGGCGGACTCGGCGACCTGGCCGAGGTCGTCCATCATCTGCACGAAGCCGCGGACGGCCTTGAGCGAGCGCGCGGCCATGCCGGGGGCGTTCTCGGCGTCGCGCAGGGCCGCGGAGAACGTGGAGCGGTTGCGCTCGGCCCACGCGGCGATGGCGCCCTCGGCCCGGTCCCCGATGCCCCGCTTGGGCTCGTTGAGGATGCGGCGCACGTTGACGTCGTCGTCGGGGTTGACGATCACCCGCAGGTAGGCGAGCGCGTCCTTGATCTCCTTGCGGTCGTAGAAGCGCGTGCCGCCGATGACCCGGTACGGGATGCCGCGCGTCACCAGCCGCTCCTCGAGCGCACGGGACTGCGCGTTGGTCCGGTAGAACACGGCGACGTCGGCCGGGCGGATCCCGTCCTCGTCCTGCAGCCGGTCGATGGTGGTGGCGATCCACTCCGCCTCGGCGGACTCGTTCTCCGCGGCGTAGCCGACGATCGCGGGGCCCTCCCCCTCGGCCGTCCACAGGCGCTTGGGACGGCGGTCCGGGTTGCGCTCGATCACCGCGTTGGCGGCGTCCAGGATGGTCTGCGTGGAGCGGTAGTTCTGCTCGAGCTTGATGGTGACGGCGTCCGTGAAGTCCTGCTCGAACTCGACGATGTTGCGGATGTCCGCGCCGCGGAACGCGTAGATGGACTGGTCCGAGTCGCCGACGACGGTCAGCTCGCCGCCGGGGGTCTCCACACCCTCGGGGTCGCCCGCCGGGCCGGCGAGGAGCCGGATCAGCCGGTACTGGGCGTGGTTGGTGTCCTGGTACTCGTCCACGAGGACGTGGCGGAACCGGCGGCGGTAGTTGTCCAGCACGCGCGGGAACGCCTCGAACATGTGGACCGTCATGCCGATCAGGTCGTCGAAGTCCAGGGCGTTGGCCTGGCGCAGGCGGGCCGTGTAGTCCCGGTAGACGGCGGCGACGGCGCGGCCCCACGGGTCCCCCTCGGCCACGGTGGCGGCGTAGTCGTCCGCCTCCACGAGCTCGTTCTTCAGGGAGCTGATGCGGTTCAGCAGGGCCTTGGGCGCGAAGCGCTTCGGGTCCAGCTCGTGCTGCTTGGCGACGGTGGTGACCAGGCGCAGGCTGTCCGCCGAGTCGTAGATGGTGAACGTGGACTTCAGCCCGATGTTGGCGGCCTCGTTGCGCAGCAGCCGCACGGCGGAGGAGTGGAACGTGGAGATCCACATCCGCTGGGCAGTGGGACCGATCAGACCGGCCACGCGCTCGCGCATCTCCGCGGCGGCCTTGTTCGTGAAGGTGATGGCGAGGATCTCGTGCGGCCGCGCCCGTCCGGTGGCGAGCAGCCACGCGATGCGGTGGGTCAGCACCCGGGTCTTGCCCGAGCCGGCGCCCGCCACGATCAGCAGCGGCGCCCCCGTGTGGGTCACCGCGGCTGCCTGCTGCGGGTTGAGCCCCGCCACGAGCGACTCGGGAGTGTGCGTCGGCGCGGCCGGCCGGACGTCCTCGCCCCAGGCCTCGGGGTCCGCGGCCGCGCGCGTGACGGCCGGGGGCACGAGCCCGGGCAGGGCGGTCTCCGGGTCCGCCGGGCGGCGGGTGCGGTCGAGGTTCAGGGGCGTGCGTCCGAGCGCGGAGAAGAGGTCAGCCATGGCGGACCCAGTCTAGGCGCGGCCCCGGACGCGACAGCGGGCGCCGCCGTCGTCGCCCCCGCCCCCACCCCACCCGCACTCTCGAACGTGATGTGGGGCCTATCTCGCGTTCGAAAGTCCCCATGACCCCGATTTCACGTTCGAAAGTGGGTTGGACGGGCTGGACGGCGCGGGGCCGGGCCGGCTCGGTCGGTCTGGGAGGATGGACCGCGGAGGTGCCCCGTGTCCCAGAAGTCCCGCAAGTCCCGTCCGCGCCCGTCGCGGCCCGCCGCGCGCCCGGTCGCCGAGTCCCCGCGCTCCCGTCCCACGCTGCGGGACGTCAACGTCCGTGAGGACCTCGCCGCGGCCGCTGAGCGCGAGGGCAGCCCGGCGATCCCGGTGAGCGCGCTGATCGTGACCACCCTGCTCGTGGGCGCGTACCTCCACCTGCTGGTGCTGCAGCAGATGACCCAGCTCAGCGGCGGACTGGCGATGCCGGACTCCCTGCTGTTCTACGGGCAGGACCACATCCGTGCGCTCTCCGCGGTCATGGACGAGGACGCCCGCGGCCAGCTGAACTGGGTGCACAAGACGGCCGGCGTGATCTTCCCGATCGCCGTGGCGCTGACGGTCACCGCGGTCGGCGCGTGGCGCCTGCGTCCCGCCGGGGCCAAGTGGGTGGTCTTCGGGCTGGGCGTGCTGTTCGCGGTCGTGGACATCTGCGAGAACATCGCGATCGAGCAGGCCATCGCCGCCGGCGGCCCGGGCGCCGGCCTGGCGGCCGCCCTGACGCTGACCCGCTGGGTCCTGCTCGCGCTGCTCGCGCTGGCGGTGGCCGTGATGCTGTGGGCCGGGCGGCGCCGTCGTCGTGGTCCCGCCGCGCGGGAGGCCTGAGGGGCTCGGCTAGACTCGCTCACCGGACCGACGCACGGTCCGCGCCCCAGTAGCTCAGTTGGATAGAGCGACCCTCTCCTAAAGGGTAGGCCGTCGGTTCGATTCCGGCCTGGGGCACCCGGGTGGCCGGTCCGGCCGCCGCCTCATTCCGCGTCGGCGAACTGCGTGGTGTAGAGCTCCGCATACCGCCCGCCCGCCGCGAGCAGCTCTGCGTGCGTGCCGCGCTCCACGATCCGCCCGGCCTCGACCACGAAGATCTCGTCCGCGCTGCGCACGGTGGAGAGCCGGTGCGCGATCACGATCGCGGTCCGCCCGGCCAGCGCCTCCCCCAGCGCTTCCTGGATGGCCCGCTCGTTGGTGGAGTCCAGCGCCGCCGTCGCCTCGTCCAGCACCACGACGCGCGGGGCCGCCAGCAGCAGCCGCGCGATCGTCATGCGCTGCCGCTCACCGCCGGAGAGGCGGTAGCCGCGCTCGCCGACCACGGTGTCCAGCCCGTCCGGCAGCGCCTCGATGACGGGGCGCAGGCGGGCCCGCTCGACGGCGTCCCACAGATGCTCGTCCGTCGCGTCGGGGCGGGCCAGCGTCAGGTTGGCGCGCACCGTCTCGTGGAAGAGGTGGCCGTCCTGGGTCACCATGCCCACGGCCCGCTGCAGGTCCGCGAACGCGAGGTCCCGCACGTCCACGCCGCCGATCTCGACGGCGCCGGAGGTGACGTCGTGCAGGCGGGTGACGAGCGAGGCGATGGTGGACTTGCCCGCACCCGAGGAGCCCACGAGGGCCACGGTGGCCCCGGCGGGGACGGTCACGTCGATCCCGTGCAGCACCTCCTCGCCGCCGCGTGAGTCCAGCTCCGCGACCTCCTCGAGGGAGGCCAGGGACACCTGCTCCGCGGTGGGGTAGGCGAAGCGTACGTCCCGCAGCCGCACGGACAGGGGCCCCTCCGGCAGGGCCGCGGGCCGCGCGGGCTCCGTGATGAGCGGCTCCAGGTCCAGGACCTCGAACACGCGCTCGAAGCTCACGAGCGCGCTCATGATCTCCACGCGGGCGTTCGCCAGCGCGGTCAGGGGCGCGTAGAGGCGGGTCAGCAGGAGGGCGAGGGTGACGACGTCGCCGGCGTCAAGGGTGCCCGCGATCGCCTGGAGCCCGCCCACGCCGTACACGGCCGCGAGCGCGAGCGCGGAGACCAGGGTGAGCAGCGTGGTGAAGACCGCCTGGCGCACGGAGATGTCCACGCCGGTGGCGCGCACGCGGTCGGCACGGCGGGCGAACTCGGCGGACTCGGCGGCGGGGCGGCCGAAGAGCTTGATGAGCGTGGCGCCGGGAGCGGAGAACCGCTCGGTCATCTGGTCGCCCATGGCCGCGTTGTGCCCGGCCCGTTCGCGGGACAGGCCCGCCAGCTTCGAGCCGACCGCCCGGGCCGGCACCAGGAACAGCGGCAGCATCACGAGGGACAGGACGGTGACCTGCCAGCTGGTGGCCACCATCACGCCCAGGGTCAGCGCCACGGACACCACGTTCGCGACGACGCCGGAGAGAGTCCGCGATATCGCCGACTGCGCCCCGATCACGTCGTTGTTCAGGCGTGAGACGAGCGCGCCGGTGCGGGTGCGCTGGAAGAACGCCACCGGCATGCGCTGTACGTGGTCGAACACGGCGGTGCGCAGGTCGTAGATGACGCGTTCCCCCAGCCCGGAGGAGAGCCACTTGGTGAACACGGACAGCGCCGCGTCGAGCACGGCCACGAGGGCGATCAGCAGGGCCAGCCGCACCACGAGCCCGCGGTCCGCGCCGCCGGTGATCGCGTTGACGACGTCGCCGGCCAGCACGGGCGAGGCCACGCCGAGCACCGCGCCCACGATGGACGCCGCGACGAACACGATCAGTCGGGTGCGGTACCGGCCCGCGAACGCGATGGTCCGGCGCACCGTGCCGCGGGCGAGGCTCTGCTGGGCGTCGGACTGCCCGCGGGTCATCCGCATCATGGACATCCGTGCCGCCGACTCCATGCTCATGGGCCCCTCCGCTCTCTCGACCGTTCGAGAGTCTAGGAACCGGCGGGCACGGGCGGGCGCGATTCCGCTTCCGGCGTCAGGCGGCCAGGCGCAGGTAGTCCCGCCACGCTTCGGCGGGCCGCTCCAGCTCGCGGATCCGCCACTGGGCCCCGCGCGGGCGCACCGGCTCCACCCGCAGCCGCCAGCCCAGGGCCTCGAGCGAGCGGTCCGCCTTCGCCCCGTTGCAGCGCAGGCAGCAGGCCACCAGGTTCTCCCACGTGTTCTCGCCGCCCCGCGAGCGCGGCCGCACGTGGTCCACGGTGGTGGCGTGGGCGCCGCAGTAGGCGCAGCGGTGTCCGTCCCGGCGCAGCACGCCCTTGCGGGAGACCGGGGCCGCATCCGTGTGGGGCACCCGGATGTACTGGTGCAGCAGGATCACGAGGGGTCGGCCCCACGCGCGGGTGGGGCTGCGCATCGGGTCACCGGCGTCCTCGAGCACGCTCGCCTTGCCGGTGGCCACGAGCAGCAGCGCCCGGCGGTCGGAGACGACCGAGAGGGGTTCGTAGCCGGCGTTGAGGACGAGTGTGCGCATCGGGGGCCTCGGAAGCGTGGGGACACAGGGGCGTCGTGTCTCCACGCTAGACGCGGGTGCATCGGCGCGCCACGTGTCGCCTGCGGCGGCGGAAGAGGTTCACCGGCCCGTCACCGGGCCATCACGCCCCCGTCACGCACGACGACGGCGCGCCGCGCCTCAGCCGTCGAGACGCTCGACCCACACGTGCGCGGCCGTGGCCTCGGCCAGCTCGAGGGCCCCGCCGTCCGCGGCCGCGCCGTCCTCCGCCTCGCCCTCGACCCGGATGTACCCGGCGTCGCGGGCGGCCTCGGCACGCACCACGCGGCCGGGGGTCACGCCGGCGCCGGCCAGCTGGGCCAGCAGCTCGGGGTCGGTCTGCACGCCCTCGGCCAGCCCGCGGACGCGGAACCGGCCGGCGGTGGCGGCCTCCTCGGAGAGCCGGGCGCCCGCCAGGCCCATGTCGCGGCTCCAGTCCTCGGCGGAGGCCTGCTCGGGCCGGGGCGGGATCGGGGTGCCGTAGGGGGTCTCGGTGGGGTTCTCCAGGAGCGTGAGCAGGCGGCGCTCCACCTGGTCGCTCATCACGTGCTCCCAGCGGCAGGCCTCCTCGTGGACGAGCTCCCACTCGAGGCCGATCACGTCCGCGAGCAGGCGCTCGGCCAGGCGGTGCTTGCGCAGCACGGACACGGCCCGCTCGCGGCCCGCCACGGTCAGCTCCAGCCGACGGTCCGCGCCCACGTGCACCAGCCCGTCCCGCTCCATGCGGGCCACGGTCTGGGAGACGGTGGGGCCGGAGTGCTCCAGACGCTCGACGATGCGGGCGCGCAGCGGGGGGATGCCCTCCTCCTCGAGCTCGAGGATCGTGCGCAGGTACATCTCGGTGGTGTCGATCAGATCCGTCATGGCACGTCCTCTTCCCTCGGGCTCTTCGTCCCGGACATCCTAGCGAGGCGTGAGTCACGTGGACGGCCGGTGGTCCCGGGCGCGGGAGAATGGGCGCGACCCGCGACCCCGAAGCGTCAGGAGCACGCATGACCTCCCCCGCCGAGATCACCATCCCCCAGGACCTGCTGCCGGCCGACGGCCGCTTCGGCGCCGGCCCCTCCAAGGTCCGCCCCGAGCAGCTGAGCGCGCTCCAGGACGCAGCCGGGCTGCTCGGCACGTCGCACCGTCAGAAGCCGGTCAAGGACCTGGTGGCGAGCGTCCGGTCAGGCGTCGCCGAGCTGTTCTCGGCGCCGGAGGGCTACGAGGTGATCCTCGGCGTCGGCGGCTCCACCGCGTTCTGGGACGCGGCCGCCTTCAGCCTGGTCCGCGAGCGCGCCCAGCATCTGAGCTTCGGCGAGTTCGGCTCGAAGTTCGCCAAGGCCACCGACCAGGCGCCGTTCCTGGCGCCGTCGGACATCCGCACCTCCGAGCCGGGCACCCGCCCCGAGCCGGAGGCCGTGGCCGGGGTCGACGTGTACGCGTGGCCGCACAACGAGACCTCCACCGGCGTGATGGCGCCCGTCGTCCGCCCCGCGGGCATCGACGAGGACGCGCTGGTCGTCGTCGACGCCACCTCGGCCGCGGGCGGCCTGCCGGTGGACGTGTCCGAGGCGGACGTGTACTACTTCGCGCCGCAGAAGAACTTCGCGTCCGACGGCGGTCTGTGGCTCGCGCTGTTCTCCCCGCGGGCCCTGGCGCGGGTCGCGGAGATCAAGGAGTCCGGCCGCTGGATCCCGGCGTTCCTGGACCTGGCCACGGCCGTGGAGAACTCCCTCAAGGACCAGACCTACAACACGCCCGCGCTGGCCACGCTCGTCATGCTGGACGCGCAGCTGCGCTGGATGAACGGTCAGGGCGGGCTGGACGCGATGACCGCCCGCACCGCCGACTCCTCCTCGCGCGTGTACGCGTGGGCCGAGGCGTCGTCCTTCGCCACGCCCTTTGTGGCCCGGTCCGAGGACCGCTCCGCCGTGGTCTGCACCGTCGACTTCTCCGACGACGTCGACGCGGCGGCGGTCGCCCAGGCCCTGCGCGCGAACGGCGTGGTGGACGTGGAGCCCTATCGCAAGCTCGGCCGGAACCAGCTGCGGATCGCGACCTTCGCCGCGATCGAGCCCGAGGACGTCGCGGCACTGCTGCGCTGCATCGACCACGTGGTCGAGCGCCTGGCCTGAGCCGTCCCCGGACGGGGACACGGGCCCGCGGGGGACTCCACCGCGGGCCCGTTGCGTGTCCGCCCCGGCGGGTCAGCCGGGGCGCGCCGTCTCAGCCGCGGTCGTCCGGCGCGGTCTCAGGCGCCGGGGCGCCGGGCACACGGCCCTCGGCCACGGCCTTGAGCCGCTCGCGCTCCTCCTCGTTCACGCGCTCGGCGTACGGCACCCACGGGGGCGCCACGAGCGCACCCTCCCCCGCCATGAGGCCGGTCTCGCACACGGTGACCTGCTTGGCGCGTGGGGCCCGGGCGATCGTCACGTACCAGAGCCAGCCCGCGTAGCCGGGCATGCGGCACGCGAAGCGGTGCGTCAGGAGCCGGTCGTCGTCCACGAGCACGTCCACGTGCTCCCCCACCTCGTCCGGGGCGGCCAGCCCGGCCAGCCCCGCGCGGGCGGCGTCCACGGCGGCGGCGAGCAGCTCGTCGCGGCGCGGGGCCCGGCGACGCGCGGGCGGCACGGCCGCCCTCTCCTCCGCGGGCGCGGGCTCGGCGTCGGGGCTCCGGTGGTCGACGCGCGGGGCGTCGTCGTGGGTGGTCATGGCTCAGGCCTCCAGATCGTCGGCGACACGGCGCAGCACCTGCGCCATCTTCTGCGCCTGGGCGCGCTGGGGGTAGCGGCCGCGGCGCAGGCCGTTGGAGGTCTGGTCCAGCCACGTGATGAGGTCCTCCATGAGGACGGCCATCTCGGTGGCGCCGGGTCGGTGGTTGCGGACCACCGAGGGTGCGGCGTCGAGCACGCGCAGCGAGAGCGCCTGCTTGCCGCGGCGGCCCTCGGCCACGCCGAACTCCACGCGGGTGCCTCCGCGCAGCTCGGTCACCCCGGCCGGCAGGGCCGAGGCGGGCACGTGGACCTCCTCGCCCTCGTCCGTCTGGGCGAACCCGAAGCCCTTGGTCGAGTCGTAGAACTTGATGCGCCCGGTGGGCATGTGCGTCACCTGCTCCTCGTCATGTGGGTCCACCGCGTCGGGCCGGCGCCGCAGGGGCGGCCGTGCTCTCGTCTCGGGTCGGCGGGGTCCGGCACCGGCGTGGCGGTGCGCCGCGGCATCGGTGGGACCAGCCTGGCCGTGCGCCCGGAGGGGACGGCGGAGGACGTGGTCGTCAATGACCTCCCAGGATAGCCCGACTAGAGTGGCGGGCATGCCTCGGCCCTCCACCCTCCCCGCCTCCGCGCCCGCCGCCGACCCCGCCGATCACCGGGGCGGTCGTGGCGTCGTCCTGGTGCTGGGCGTGGCCGTGACGGCGGTGTCCGCTCTGGCCCTGGTGGCCCTGCTGGTCGCGTACTTCCTGGCGTGGCCGGCGTCCCCGGCGCTGTTCGCGCTCGCGCTGTTCGGCCTGCCCGTCGGCTTCGGCCTGATGCTGCTGCACGTGGTGCTGGGCGCCGTCCGGCGCTCGCGCCCCTGAGCCGTCGGGCCAACGACGCCCCGTGACATCCAGCACCCTTTCAGGGTGTTCCCAGGTCGGGGCGGTTGACTGGGCTCCATGCAGCCTCAGAACCCCGAAGCACGCCTCCTGGTGGTGGACGACGAGCCCAACATCCGCGAGCTGCTCTCCACGTCCCTGCGCTACGCCGGCTTCGAGGTCACGGCCGCGGCCAACGGCCGGGAGGCCCTGGACGCCGCCGAGGAGTTCCAGCCGGACCTGGCCGTGCTGGACGTGATGCTCCCGGACATGGACGGCTTCACCGTGACCCGCCGCCTGCGCTCCGCCGGCCGTCACTTCCCCGTCGTGTTCCTCACCGCGCGGGACGGCACCGAGGACAAGATCACCGGCCTGACGGTCGGCGGTGACGACTACGTGACCAAGCCGTTCTCCCTCGACGAGGTGGTCGCCCGCATCCGCGCCGTGCTGCGCCGCACCGCCTCCCTCGACGACGACGACGCGGCGGTGCTGCGCGTGGACGATCTCGAGCTCGACGACGACGCGCACGAGGTCCGCCGCGGCGGCGAGGTCGTGGAGCTCTCCCCCACCGAGTTCAAGCTGCTGCGCTACCTCATGATGAACCCGAACCGGGTGCTCTCGAAGGCCCAGATCCTGGACCACGTGTGGGAGTACGACTTCAACGGGGACGCCTCGATCGTCGAGTCCTACATCTCCTACCTGCGCCGCAAGATCGACGTCGGCGGCCGCGAGAAGATGATCCACACCAAGCGCGGCGTCGGCTACATGCTCCGCACCGCGGACAAGCGCTGACGTGCGTGCGCGGCTCGACGCCGCGGCGGCCCGCGTCCGCCATCCGCGCGCCTGGCTGAGGGGCGCGTGGCAGGGGCAGTCCCTGCGCACCAAGCTGGTCGTGATGATCGCGGCGCTCATGCTGGCCCTGGTCGCCGTGACCGCCGTGGCGACCGCGGTGCTGTTCCGCCAGGAGGCGGTGCGCCAGCTGGACGAGGACATGGCCGCCAACCGGGACACCGTCTCGATGTACCTGGCCAACGTCGCCCAGACCGGCGAGTACTACATGCCGCAGCTGCCCATCCTGCGCTTCTACGGCGTCGTGTGGGACAACGAGGGCGCGCGGGTCGTCCAGACCCCGGTGATGCCGGGTGCGGACGAGCCGGCCCTGCCGGACATCACCCCGGCCGAGGCCCTGGAGCGCGGCTCCGCCTCCTTCGAGGTGCCCGGCACACAGCCGGACTCGAGCGGCTGGCGCGTGCAGCTGTACGGGCTCAGCAGCGGCGACGGCACCATGGCCGTGGCCCTTCCCCTGCAGAGCGTGACCTCCTCCGTCGAGCGCGTCACCTCGATCGTCGTGACCATCGGCCTGCTCGCGACGGCGGGCACCGTGATCGTGGCCAACCTGGCGGTCCAGCGCGCGTTCCGCACCCTGAACCGCGTGGAGCGCACCGCCGCCAAGATCGCCGCCGGCGACCTGAGCCAGCGCGTGGAGAGCGCGGCGCCCGACACCGAGGTGGGCCGGCTCTCCCGCTCCCTCAATGCCATGCTCGCGCACATCGAGTCCGCGTTCCGGGACAAGGAGATCTCCGAGGACAAGATGCGCCGATTCGTGCAGGACGCCTCCCACGAGCTGCGCACCCCCCTGGTCACCATCCGCGGGTTCTCCGAGCTGTACCGGCACGGCGGGCTGCGCGAGGAGGAGGACGTCGCCGCCGCCATGCAGCGCATCGAGTCCGAGGCCACCCGCATGACCCGCCTCGTGGAGGACCTGCTCACCCTGGCCCGCCTCGACGAGCAGCGCCCCCTCGAGCACGCCCCGGTGGACCTGCTCATCCTCGCGATGGACTCCATGATGGACGCGTCCGTGAACGCCCCGGACCGCAAGGTCACCCTCGTGGGCCCCGACGACGACCGGGCGGCCCCGGCGCCCATCCTCGGCGACGAGAACCGGATGCGCCAGGTGGTGGTGAACCTCATGGCCAACGCCCTGCGCTACACCCCCGCCGGCACCCCCATCGAGATCGCGGTCGGCACGGTCGACCACCTCGGCGGCCGGGCCGGGGCGGACGGCGCGGGCCGCAGCTCCGTGATCGAGATCCGTGACCACGGGCCGGGCGTGTCCGAGGAGGACCGCGCCCGCATCTTCGAGCGGTTCTACCGCGCGGACACCTCCCGGCACCGCGAGACGGGCGGCACGGGGCTCGGCCTGGCCATCGTCGCGGCGATCGTGGCCCAGCACGGCGGCTCCGTCCGGCTGCTGGAGACCGAGGGCGGCGGCGCCACCTTCTCCGTCCACCTGCCGTGGGCGCCGTTCGAGGACGAGGCGGACGAGGACGTCGAGGACGAGCGCCCGTCCGCGCAGGACACCGACGACGACGCGGCCGGTCCGCCCAGCGGCCCCCTCGCCCTGACCGCGCCGTCAGGAGCCGGCGCCAGCGCCGCGGACGCCGCCCGGAGCAGCCGCCTGCTGCGGGCGGCGGAGCGGTTCCGTCGTGCCTCGGCCGAGCGCCGCCGTCGGGCTTCTGCTCCTGCACAGGCGCCCGAGGCCAGCGTCCCGTCCCCAGGCGGGGACGACCCGGCGGCCGGGCGCGACGCGCGTCCCTAGCGTGGTGCCCGGCGGCACCCGCCGCCCATCAGCACTCATCAGAGGGGACAGTCACATGAGCATCGTGCAGATCGACGTCGAGGACCTGCGGGCCAAGAGCGGGGCGGTGGAGGGCTCCATCGGCCGCCTCCAGGCGGAGGTGAGCACCATGGAGGCCAACCTGCGCCAGCTGCAGGACACCTGGCGCGGCCAGGCGGCCGCGAACTTCCAGGGTGTGCTCACCGAGTGGCGCGCCACCCAGCAGCGCGTGGAGGAGTCCCTGGCGGGCATCCGCCGCGCGATGGACGCCGCCGCCACCCAGTACCAGGACGCGGAGACCGCCAACGCCGCGATGTTCCGGTTCTGAGCGCCCGGAACGGTCCGGGGTGCGGCCGGCCGGCCGCGCCCCGGTCCGTGCTTCCTAGAGTGGGGGCATGACCGTCCTGATCGACCCGCCCGCGTGGCCCGCCCACGGCACCGTGTTCTCCCACCTCGTCTCCGACGCCTCCCTCGAGGAGCTCCACGCGTTCGCGCGGGCGGCGGGGCTCTCGGAGCGGGCCTTCGACCGGGACCACTACGACGTGCCCGCGCACCGACGCGCCGAGCTCGTGGCCCGCGGGGCGGTGCCCGTCACCGGACGGGAGCTGGTGCGCCGCCTCGCCGCCTCGGGGCTGCGCGTGCCCGCCCGGAGCCGCGCCGAGAAGCGCGACGTCGTCCTCGCCCGGCGCTGGGCGCGGCTGTTCGAGGGCACGGCGGCGAGCCCGGACGCGGTGACGACGGCGGGACGCGACCTGCTGGCCCGCTGGGCGGAGCCGCATCGGCACTACCACGACCCGGCCCACCTGCTCGCGGTGCTCGAGTCCGTGGACCTGCTCGAGCGGGCGGGGGCGGAGACCGGGCCGGATCCGCGTGCGGTCCGCCTGGCCGCGTGGTTCCACGACGCCGTCTACGTCGGGGACCCCGCCGCGCCCGCCGGCCAGGACGAGGCGGACTCGGCCGCCCTGGCCCGGAACGTGCTCACCGACCCGCGGCTGGCCGTGCCGGCCGACCTCGTCGACGAGGTGGCGCGCCTCGTGCTGCTCACCGCCGCCCACGACCCCGCCCCGCACGACGCGGCCGGGGCGGTGCTCTCGGACGCGGACCTCGAGGTCCTCGGCCGCTCCCCCGAGGCCTACGCCCGCTACGTGGCCGCGGTGCGGCAGGACTACGCGCACGTGTCCGACGCGGACTGGACCCGCGGTCGCGGCGCGGTGCTGGACGCCCTGCTGGACGCCGAGCGGCTGTATCGGACCGCGCCCGGCCGAACGCGCTGGGAGGCCGCCGCCCGCCGGAACCTGGCGGCGGAACGGGCCGCGCTGTCGGCCTGAGCGCACTGCCCCGGTGCTGACCCGGGACGCGGCGAGGCCCGCCTCCCCGGCGGGGAGACGGGCCTCGCAGGCTGGGCGCCCGACCGGGCCGGGCCGGCTCAGCGGCTGATCACATCATGCCGCCCATGCCGCCCATCGGGTCCATGCCCTCGGCGCCGGCGGCGGCCTTCTCGGGCTTGTCCGCGACGACGGCCTCGGTGGTCAGGAACAGGCCCGCGATGGACGCGGCGTTCTGCAGGGCCGAGCGGGTCACCTTCACCGGGTCGTTGATGCCGGCGGCCAGCAGGTCCTCGTACTCGCCGGTGGCGGCGTTCAGGCCGTGGCCGTCGTCGAGGGTCTTGACCTTGTCGGCCACGACGCCGGGCTCCAGGCCCGCGTTGAAGGCGATCTGCTTCAGCGGGGCCTCGATGGCGACCTTGACGATGTTCGCGCCGGTGGCCTCGTCGCCCTCGAGCTGCAGGCCGCCGAACGCCTTGGCGCCGGCCTGGATCAGGGCCACGCCGCCGCCGGCGACGATGCCCTCCTCCACCGCGGCCTTGGCGTTGCGCACGGCGTCCTCGATGCGGTGCTTGCGCTCCTTGAGCTCCACCTCGGTGGCCGCGCCGGCCTTGATGACGGCCACGCCGCCGGCCAGCTTGGCGAGGCGCTCCTGCAGCTTCTCGCGGTCGTAGTCCGAGTCGGTGTTCTCGATCTCGGAGCGGATCTGGGCCACGCGGCCGGCGATCTGCTCGGCGTCGCCGGCGCCCTCCACGATGGTGGTCTCATCCTTGGTGATGACCACCTTGCGGGCGGTGCCCAGCAGGTCGAGGGTCGCGTTCTCCAGGGACAGGCCCACCTCGGAGGAGATGACCTGGCCGCCGGTGAGGATGGCGATGTCGGCGAGCATGGCCTTGCGGCGGTCGCCGAAGCCCGGGGCCTTCACGGCCACGGACTTGAAGGTGCCGCGGATCTTGTTGACCACGAGGGTGGCCAGGGCCTCGCCCTCGACGTCCTCGGCGATGATCAGCAGCGGCTTGCCCGACTGCATGACCTTCTCGAGGATCGCCACCATGTCCTTCACGGAGGAGATCTTCGAGTTGACGATGAGGATGTAGGGATCCTCGAGGACGGCCTCCTGGCGGTCCGCGTCGGTCACGAAGTAGCCGGAGATGTAGCCCTTGTCGAAGCGCATGCCCTCGGTGAGCTCGAGCTCGAGGCCGAAGGTGTTGGACTCCTCGACGGTGATGACGCCCTCCTTGCCGACCTTGTCCAGGGCCTCGGCGATGAGGGAGCCGATCTGCTTGTCCGCGGCGGAGATCGAGGCGGTGGCCGCGATCTGGTCCTTGGTCTCGATCTCGCGGGAGGCGGAGAGCAGCTCAGAGGTGACGGCCTCCACGGCCTTCTCGATGCCGCGCTTCAGGGACAGCGGGTCGGCGCCCGCGGCCACGTTGCGCAGGCCCTCGCGGACCAGCGCCTGGGCCAGCACGGTGGCGGTGGTGGTGCCGTCGCCGGCGACGTCGTCGGTCTTCTTGGCGACCTCCTTGACGAGCTCCGCGCCGATCTTCTCGTACGGGTCCTCGAGCTCGATCTCCTTGGCGATGGAGACGCCGTCGTTGGTGATGGTGGGGGCGCCCCACTTCTTCTCCAGCACCACGTTGCGGCCGCGGGGGCCGAGGGTCACCTTCACGGCGTCGGCCAGGGCGTTCAGGCCCTTCTCCAGGCCGCGGCGGGCCTCTTCGTCGAATGCGATGGTCTTGGCCATGTGCAGGTCCTTTCTGGACGTCGGCTTCCTACTGCTGGTGGCTGACCCGCCCCGATGCCCGCGACGGACGGCCCTTGGGGGCCTCACCGGTGGACAGGTCCTCCTCCACGGCGCCGGACCGACCGGGGTACGGCTGGCAGTCGCGCCTTCGGAGTGCTAACCCCATTATGAGCACTCGCACCGGGAGAGTGCAAAGGGTCCGCGGTGCGGGGCCCGCCCTTCCGCGGACGGCGGACGGCCCCCGACAGCACGCCTCGGGAGGCGCCCCGCCGGGGGCCGGAAAGGGTGCGCGGCCGGAACGGCCGCACGACGGGCGGATCAGCCGGTGACGACCACCGCGACGCCGTTCACCTGCAGGTTCGGGGTCTGCAGGACCGGGAAGCCGAGCTCCTTGCCGACCGCCTCGGCGGCGGCCTGGTTGGCCGAGCCGTTGTACAGGACGGTGGAGGACTGGATGCCGTAGCCGCTCCAGTTCTTCGCGTCCACCGAGGTGTAGCCGGCGCTCGTGAGCCGCTGCGCGTAGGAGGCGGCGAGGCCCTGGGTGCGGGTCGCGTTGTACACGGTGACGTGGGTGCCGCGCACGGCCGCGGACTGCGCGGCTGCACGAGAGCTCGACGCGGCCGCAGACTGCGCGGCCGCACGGGAGCTCGACGCGGCCGCAGACTGCGCGGCCGCACGAGAGCTCGACGCGGCCGCAGACTGCGCGGCCGCACGGGAGCTCGACGCGGCCGCGGACTGCGAGCGCGAGGCCTCCGCCGCGGCGGCCGAACGGGACGCGGCGGCGCGCGAGGACTCCGCCGCCTGGACGGCCGCCGCCGACCGGGACGCCTCTGCGGACTGCGCGGCGGCCTCGGAACGCGAGGCCTCCGCCGCCTGTGCCTCGGCGGCGGCACGGGACGACTCAGCGGCCTCCGCGGCGGCACGGGACGACTCGGCGGCCCGGGACGACTCGGCGGCCTCTGCGGCGGCCGCCTCCTGCGCCACCCGCGAGGACTCAGCCGCGGCCGCAGCCGCGGAACGGGACGCCTCCGCCGTGTCCTCGGACGGGGTGGCGGACTCGGTCGCGGATGCAGTCGACACCGACGCGGAGGACGCCGAGGAGGACTCGGACGACGCCGACGTCGACGTCGACGGCTCGACCGCCGGGGCCGTCGTCGAGCTCTCGGCGGCGACGGGCTCGGAGCGGTCGCCGGTGAGCCACGGCAGGACGACGCCCACGAACAGGCCGGCGAGCAGGACGAGGCCGGCCACCCAGAGCAGCGGGCTCAGGCGGCGACCCCCGCCCGCGGCGGTCGCGCCGGCGGCGGCGAAGGACTCGCGGTGCGCGCCGCGCTGGTCCGTGTACTCGGGGACCTCGTCGAAGCGGTCGGGCTGGTAGGCCATGGGTCAGTTCTCCTGGCGGGAAGCGGGCGTGGACGGCGCCGGATCCGCGGGTCCCCTCCGGGCCCGGCTGCGGGTGCCGCGCTTGCGCAGCAGCCGCGTGACCAGCAGGGGTCGGTAGGCCAGGGCGGCCTCACGGTCCAGCAATCCGTTCAACACCTGATAATAGGCGGTCGGAGACAGCCCCAGACGCTCTCGGACGGCGTGGTCCTTGGCCCCGCCGTACCGCCAGGTGGCGGCCTCCAGGTCCAGGACCGCACGCTCCAGGTCCGTCAGCTCGTCCCGTCGCGCCCGCGCGCGGGCACCCTCGTCCGGGGCCGGATCGGGCGAGACGGGCGTGGGGTGGGACATGGCGGCCACTGTACCCACCCGGTCTACCCTCGGGGCATGGAGTTCATCGCGCCCCTGGATCCGGGCTGGGAGGCGGCCCTCGCCCCGCAGGCCGCCGCGTTCGAGCAGGTCGGCGAGGCCCTGCGGGCCCGCCGGGCGGCCGGAGAGCAGGTGCTGCCGGCGCCGGAGCACATCCTGCGGGCGTTCCGTCAGCCGTTCGCGGACGTCCGCGTCCTCGTGCTGGGCCAGGACCCCTACCCGACGCCGGGCCATCCGATCGGCCTGAGCTTCGCGGTGGACCGCCACGTGCGGCCGCTGCCCCGCTCCCTGGCCAACATCCACCGGGAGCTGCACGACGACCTCGGCATCACCCCGCCCGCCCACGGGGACCTCTCCGCGTGGACGGACCAGGGCGTGCTGCTGCTGAACCGCGCCCTCAGCGTGCGGGCCGGCGCACCCGGCAGCCACCGCGGCCTCGGCTGGGAGCAGATCACGGAGGCCGCGGTGCGGGCCCTCTGCGCGCGCGGCACCCCGCTCGTGGGGCTGCTGTGGGGAGCCGACGCGCGGCGCATGGCGCCGCTGCTGACGGCGGCGGGGGCCGGCGTCGTGGAGTCCCCGCATCCCTCGCCCCTGAGCGCCCACCGCGGGTTCTTCGGCTCCCGGCCGTTCAGCCGGGTGAACCGGCTCCTCGAGGCGGCCGGCGCGGCCCCGGTGGACTGGCGCCTGCCCGACTGAGCCGGGCCGCCGGTCAGCCGCGCTGGTGCATCACGAGCTCGGTGGGCAGCAGCGTGCCCATCCGGTCGGTGATCGGCTTGGCCAGGGTGTTGCCGAAGGCGACGCCGGCCGCGATCGCCACGACGATGACCGCGGCGTTGAACAGTCCCTCGACGCCCAGCAGCGTGGCCCCGGTCTCCACGGTGAACCCGTAGACGGACCGGAACATGGTGAGTCCGGGAAGCAGGAACAGCATGGACGGCAGGACGATCACGAGCGCCGGGGCTGCGAGCCGCTGGGCCACCAGGCGGCCGAGGAACCCGACCGCCGCCGCGGCGACCGCGGGCACCAGCCGGTCGCTGACCCCGATCTGCTGTGCGGCCAGGTACGCGCCGAAGCCGGCCCCGGACACGAGACCGCAGGCCAGGATCTGGGGCCACCGCGACTGCTCCACCCCCGCGTCCGCCATGCCCGCGGCCATCACGAGGCCCAGCAGCAGCAGCGGCGGATAGCTCAGCGTCCCCGCCTCGGCCAGGTCCAGCTGTTCGAATCCCACGAGATCCCCGATGCCCACGGCGATCATGATCCCGGCCATCACGCCGGCGAACACGAGCAGCGCGGAGAGGAAGCGGCCCGCGGCGGTCACCGGGAAGCCGTGGATGGCGTCCTGCACCGCGGTGACGAACCTCGCCGTGGGCAGGAGCATCATGATGCCGCCGGCGATCACCAGCGCCGGGTTGACCGGCAGGTCGAGGGCGTGGGCCATCAGCGCGATCACCGTGGCCGTGATCGCCCCGAACATCGTGGAGAAGATCTCCGGGAAGCGCGCCTTGTCCGCCTGGACCTTGAGCCAGAAGACCAGCCAGGTGGAGACCATGCCCAGGGCCGCGCCCGTCCAGGTCCCGCCGATGAACGGCACGAAGCAGGCCACGAACACGCCGGAGAAGAGGACCTCGAAGACGGCGGGGAACGGCTTGGGCTGATGCCGGATCTCCACGAGCCGGCGCTGGGCCTCGGCCCGGTCCACCTCGCCCGCGGCGATCTCCTCGACGAGCCGGTGGACGGCCACGAGCCCCTCGAAGTTCACCGAGGACGAGCGGACCACCCGCTGGAGGGTGAACGGGGCCTCGCCGCGTGAGGAGTCGGGCGCGTAGTTCAGGGAGATGGACTGGTTGGTCAGGTCCACCTCGGTCTCGAGGATCCCGTAGGCCTGCGTGGCCACGATGATCGAGGTCTCCACGTCCAGCGAGGCCGCGCCGAAGCTGAACATCGTCTCGCCCAGCTTGAGCGCGAAGTCCAGGGTCGTGCGGGCCTCAAGGGCCTGCGCCTCCGCGCGGCGCTGCTGCAGCGTGGAGTGCATGCGGCGCCCGTACGGCGAGGAGTGCAGGCGGTCGGCCAGCACGAGCGCCTGCGTCGGCAGGTTCTCGACGAAGACCTCGCGGGAGCGCCGGCCGCGCCGACGCCCGCGCTTCTCGGGCGGGCCCACGGGGACCACCGGGTCCGGGACGGTGATGTCCGGCGCGGGGATCACGTCCGGGGCGGGCAGGGCGCCGTCGGCCTCCGCGGGGGCCAGGACGGAGGTGGGCACCTGCTCGGACAGCGGCGGCTCGGTCAGGGGCGCGTCCGCGGCCGGCTCCGGCAGCGTCTCCTCCGGCTCGGCCGATTCCTCCGGCTCCGGCGCCGGCGCCGGGACCGGATCGGCGGCGGCGGGGCGGACCACGGGCGGCAGCGGTTCGGTCGGCTCGACGGCGACCGCGGCCGCGGCCGGGTGGGCCGACTCCGCCGGGTCGAGGTCGAGCAGGCCGGGGTCCTCCGGGTCGATCGCGAGGTCGCCGACAGCGGCGGCGTCCTCGGCGCCGGCCGGGCGCAGCACGGGGATGAGCGTGGGGACGGCCGGGGGCTCCGCGATGCGGGGGTCGAACCGCGCCGGCTCCTGGGTGCCCTCCTGCTCCATGCGGCTCACCCTCTCCTTCCGTATGCGGGCGCTGGACGCGAGACGGCGGTGGGCCGAGCCCCGCCGACGCGTCCATCCAACCACGCCGACACCTCCCCCGCCGGGGCCTTCGGCACCGCGGACCGGGGATGCGAAAGGGCCCTCCCGGAGGAGGGCCCTGCTGCGGTGGATCTTACTGGACTCGAACCAGCGACCTCTCGCGTGTGAAGCGAACGCTCTAACCAACTGAGCTAAAGATCCGGGCGTCGCCCCATGGGGGTGACAACTCGAAGAACGATACCTCAGGCGGCGTCGCCTGTCCACCCGGGCGACGGCCGCCCCGCGCACGGCGGAGCGGCCGTCGAGAGCCGACGAGCACGTCAGGCGTCGGTCAGCGTGGCGCCGGGCTCGAAACCGCCCTGGGCGACCAACGAGGCCCCGGCGCCCGGGGCGGGCCCCGGTCAGGAGCTGCCGCCGAGGGAGGAGACCGCCCTGGTGGCGTCCGCCAGACCGGCGCCGCAGCCTGCGTAGCAGGTCACCGGCATGGACCGGGCCGTGGACGTGAGGGTGGACTCGACCTGGGCCGGGGTGAGGCTCGGCTGCGCGGCCAGCAGCAGGGCGGCCAGGCCCGCGACGTGCGGGGTGGCCATCGAGGTGCCGTTGTAGGCGGCGTGGCCGGCCGTCGTCGGGGTGGTGGCGCCGTTGTTCACGGTCGAGATGATGTTCGCCCCCGGAGCGGTCACGTCCACGGCGGAGCCGTAGTTCGAGAACGAGGCGCGGGCGCCCTGCGAGGTGGAGGCGGCCACCACGACGGTGTTCTGGCAGTTGGCCGGGCGCACATTGGCGGCGGGCTGGTTCTCGTTGCCCGCGGCCACGACGACGGGCACGCCGCGGGAGACGGCCGCGTTGATCGCGTTCTGGTAGGTGGTGCCGCACATGCCGGAGCCACCGAGGGACATGTTGATGACGTCCGCCGGGTTCGGGTTGGCCGGCACGCCCGCCACCGTGCCGCCGGCAGCCCACACGACCGCGTCGGCGATGTCGGACAGCGAGCCGCCGCACCTGCCGAGCACGCGGATCGGCTGGATCTTCGCGTTCGGCGCCACACCGACGACGCCCTGGGAGTCGGCCACGGCCGCGACGGTGCCCGCCACGTGGGAGCCGTGCCACGAGGAGTCGGAGGCACCGGCGGTGCCGCACTCGCCGGCGGCGTACCAGTCGCCCTCGTCACGCGGATTGGAGTCGCGGCCACCGCCGTCGCGCGCCGCCCTGCCGTCGGAGATGAAGTCGTAGCCGGGCACGACGTTGCGGTCGAGGTCCGGGTGGGAGGTGATGCCGGTGTCGATGACGGCCACGGTCGCACCGGAGCCCGTCGTGCGATCCCACGCCCCGGGGACCCGCATGCCGTGGCTGCCGGTGAAGCCCCACTGCTGCGAGTAGAGGGCGTCCACGGGACTCAGGCCGGTGGCGGTGAGGAGCGCGTCCGGCTCCACGGCCTCGACCGCCCCGGAGGCCTTCAGGTCGGCCATGAACTTCGCGGACTCGGCCTGATCCAGCTTGCGGTCCGCCTTGACCACGCGGGAGCCGAGCGCGGTCTCACGCAGCTCCTTCACGGAGACGCCGGCCTCCTTCGCGGCCTTGCCCCAGGCGTTGGCGCGGCCCTTCGCGTGGGCGTTGGCGGCGGTCTCCTTGTAGGTGACGATGAAGGAGTCGTAGCCGTCGGCGCTCGGGTCCTCGACCTGCGCCGCCGCCAGGGGTGAGGCGGCGGTCGGGCTCGCTGCCGGTGCGGCGGGGGCGCCGCCGGAGGGGGCCGCGAGCGCGGGGGACGAGGTCAGGGTCCCGCCGGCGAGGACGGCGCCGGCCACGAGGGCGCCGATGCGGCGGCGGGTGCTGCGGGGTGTGGAGGACTGCACGGGATCTCCTCGGAGTTCTGGGTCACCGGATGCGGGCGCCCGAGGGGCTCGGGCCAGGGTGACTGAGCTCACGGTAGGGTCACGATTCCGTCACGGCGAGGCCGCGGGCCGAAGTCTGGCGGATGGTCGAGGCATCTCTCGCGGTTCCGCCAGCCGGGCCGGGCGGATGGTCGGGGCGCGCACAGCGGCACCCCAGCGTCGGCCCGCGCCGGACACGACGACGGCGCCGCGCCCTCCCGGCGGAGGTGCGCGGCGCCGTCGGGCCCGCGGTGGGGTGGAGCCCCCTGCCGGATTCGAACCGGCGACCTGCTGTTTACAAGGCAGCTGCTCTGGCCAGCTGAGCTAAGGAGGCCGGCGGCCGGCGCCCGGGGGCGCCGCGGCCGACCCTCCCAGCGTACAAGGCCCGGGCGGACGGCACGGGGCGCCCCCTGCGTGGGGACGCCCCGCGGACCTCGGCGACGGGTCAGCCGGGTCAGCCGGCGATCTTGGCGCCCGCCCAGTCGGCGAAGGTCTTGTCCTCGCCGTCGAGGGCCCAGTTCTTCCCGTCCACGAACACGGTGGGGGTGCCGGCCACGCCGGCGACGCGCGCCTGGCGGGTGGTGTGCTCGACCGCGGAGCGGAACGTGCCGTCCTCGACGCAGGAGGCGATGTCCGCGCCGTGCTCCTGCGCGAGCTGCGTGATCGCCGCGTTGTCCAGGCCCTTGCCCTGGTGCTCGTCGTAGGCGGCGAACAGGGCGGCCACGAAGCCGTTGTAGGCCTCGGGCTTCTGGTCCGCCACGCAGTACGCGGCGTTGGCGGCGCGGGCCGAGTAGTTCTGGTTATTCGGGGCGCTCAGGTAGTCCACCATCCGGTACTCGACCGTGGCCTCACCCTGCTCGAGCCACTGCTCGATCTGGTCCGCGTTGGTGGACTCGAAGTCCGCGCAGTGCACGCAGTTGAAGTCCGCGTAGAGCACGATCCGCGTCGGCTCGCCGTCCGCCCGGGCCTCGGTGTTCGGCAGGGTCTCGGGCTGGGAGCTCGCGGACTGCTTCGGCACCTCGATCTTCGAGGGGTCGACCTCGCGTTCTCCCGCGCCCTCCGCCAGGGCCGTGGCCGAGGCCAACTCGATGCCGCCCTGCTCGTTCGCCACGGCGGGGATGGGGCCGGCGGTGGCGGCGTCGTCGCCGTTGCGGTTGAGCACGAACGCGACGACGAGGCCGATCACGAGCACCACCGCGAGGACCGAGCCCCAGATGACGCCGGTGCGGCGGCGACTGTCCTTCCTGCGCTGCTCCTCCTGGATCTGGCGGGCACGCGCACGAGCGTCCGTCGCCGAGGTGTGCGAGCCTGACATGTTCCGGGCCAAGGGTCCTCCTCGTGGGGCAGTCGGTCCGGGTCGAGCACCGGAGCCGGCGGGCAGCGGGCGCGCCGCGCCAGGCGAGCATAGCGGCCCTGTCTGGAAGGATCGTGACCATGGACACCGCCGAGACCCCCTCCCCCGTCGATCGACTGACCATCACGGGCGCCCCGTCGGGGGACGCGACCGAGGACCCGGCGACGTCTCTGCTCGCCCTGCCCTGGGTGCTCCCCCTCGACATGTGGCCGCGTGAGGTGCTGGCGGCCCTGCCGCGGGGCATCTCCCGTCACGTGGTGCGCTTCGCCCGGATGGGCGGGGGCATCGTGGCGGTGAAGGAGACCACCGAAGAACTCGCGTTCCGCGAGTACCGGCTGCTGCGCCGGCTCGAGCGGAGCCCGGCGCCGTCGGTGGTGCCGGTGGCCGTGGTCACCGGACGCACGGAGGACGACGGCACGCCCCTGCCCGCCGCCCTCGTGACCCGGCACCTGCGCTTCTCCCTGCCGTACCGCGCCGTGTTCTCGGAGCGCCTCGAGCGCCGCACCCTCGTGCGGCTCATGGACGCGCTGGCGACGCTGCTCGTGGAACTGCACCTCGAGGGGTTCATCTGGGGTGACGTCTCCCTGTCCAACGTCCTGTTCCGGCGGGACGCGGGCGGGTTCGCCGCTCACCTGGTGGACGCCGAGACCGGCGAGCTGCGGGAGCGGCTGTCCAACGGCCAGCGCGAGCACGACCTGGACGTGGCCGCCGTGAACGTGGGCGGCGAGCTGCTGGACCTGCAGGCCAGCGGGCTGCTGGACCCGGAGGTGGACCCCGTCACCACGCCGGACCTGCTCGTGGCCTCCTACCGCCGGCTGTGGGACGAGCTGACCGAGCCTCTGCTGTTCCCCCGCGCCGAGCCGTGGCGCCTGGACCGCCGCGTCCGCCGCCTGCAGGAGCTCGGGTTCGAGCTGGCCGAGTACTCACTGCGCGCCGCCGACGCCCCCGGGATGATGATCGCCCGGCCCGTCGAGATCCACGCGGGCTACCACCGCCGTCGGCTGACCCGCCTCACGGGACTCGAGGTCCAGGAGAACCAGGCCCGCCGGCTGCTCGTGGACATCGAGGCCGCCCGCCGGGAGTGGGACCCGTACATGGACATCGAGGCTGCGGCGCACCGCTGGGTGGTGGAGGTGTTCGACCCCGTGGTCCGCTCGGTGCCCCTTGAGCTGCGAGCCAAGCTCGAGCCCGCCGAGGTGATGCACCAGCTCCTCGAGCACCGCTGGTACCTCTCCGAGGCCCGCGGCCGGGCCGTGCCCCTGCAGGAGGCGGTGGACTCCTACGTGGACACGGTGCTGCGGGCCCGCCGCGACGAGGACGCGGTGGCACTGCACCCCACGACCACCATGCTGCGCGCCGTCCCGCCTGCGGACGCGGACTGACGCCGGACACGGCTCAGCGGCGCAGGAGCAGGAAGCCGGGGGCCGGGACCGCCGCCGGCACCGTGCCGGGGCCGAGCGGGCCGTGGTCGCCGTGGCCGGCGAGCAGCTCCGCCCGCGTCAGGTCCGCGGGCACGGGAAGCGGCTCCGCGCCGAGGGCGACGAGCAGGACGACGTCGGCGTCCTCGCCGGCGCGGGTGAGGCGCACGTGGCGCCGGGCCGCGTCCACCTCGGCCCGGACGCGGTCGCGGCGAGGGTCGGTGAACTGGGGCAGCGTGCGGCGCAGGCCGATCAGGGTGCGGTAGGCGGCGAGCACGCGCACCCCGCGGCCCTGGCCGTCCGTGCCGCCCGCGGCCTCCGCCCAGTCCAGCACCGCCGCGTCCCGCGTCGCGGGGTCCTGCGGGTCGGGGACGTCGGCCGGGTCCCAGCCGTGGGCGGCGAACTCGCGGCGTCGTCCCTGCCGGACGGCGTCCCCGAGCTCGGGCTCGCGGAACGAGGTGAAGAACGGCCACGGCGTCGAGGCCGCGAACTCCTCCCCCATGAAGAGCATCGGCACGTGCGGGCCGGTCAGCAGCAGGGCGGCCTCGGCCGCGAGCGCACCCTCGGACAGGGCGGCAGCGGTGCGGTCGCCGCCGGCACGGTTGCCCACCTGGTCGTGGTTCTGGATGCTGGCCACCCACGCGTGGTTGGGGACAGCCTCCGGCACGGGGCGCCCGTGGTCACGGCCGCGGAAGGTGGAGCGGGTGCCGTCGTGGAAGTAGGTGCGCTCCATGACCTTGGCCACCGCCTCCAGCGGGGCGAAGTCCGCGTAGTAGCCGTGGGTCTCCCCCGTCGCGGCCACGTGCAGGGCGTGGTGGACGTCGTCGTTCCAGGCCGCGGCGAGGCCGAGCCCGCCGGCGTGGCGGGGCAGCACCAGACGCGGGTCGTTGAGGTCGGACTCGGCCAGGAGGGGCACGGGTCGGCCGGCACGGGCCGCGATCCCGTCCGCGAGCGCGGCCCTCTCCTCGAGCAGGTGCACGGCGCGGGCGTCCCGCAGGGCGTGCACCGCGTCCAGGCGCAGCCCGTCCACGCGCATCTCCTCGAGCCAGAAGCGGACGTTGTCCAGGACGAGCCGGCGCACCTCGTCCGAGTCGGCGCCGTCCAGGTTCAGGCCGTCGCCCCAGCCGGTGCCGCCCTGACCCAGATACGGCCCGAACACCTGCAGGTAGTTGCCGGAGGGGCCCAGGTGGTTGTGCACGACGTCCTGGACCACGCCGAGGCCGGCGGCGTGGGCGGCGGCCACGAAGCGGCGGTAGGCGGCGGGGCCGCCGTAGGACTCGTCGACGGCGAACCACGCCACCCCGTCGTAGCCCCAGTTCCGCGGCCCGGGGAAGGAGTTCACCGGCAGCAGCTCGACGTGGGTGACCCCGAGGTCCGTCAGGTGCGGCAGGCGGGCGATGGCGGCGTCGAGGGTCCCCTCGGCCGTGAAGGTCCCCACGTGCAGCTCGTAGAGGACGGCGCCGCGCAGGCCCCCGCCCTGGGGTGCGGCCGGATCGGACTCCACCCCGGGCGGCCCGGTCCAGCCCTCGTCCGGCCACGCGAAGGCGCGGCCGGCGACGTCGCGGCGGGAGGGCCCGTGGACCGTGTCGGGCTGGCGGCGGGAGCGGGGGTCCGGCACGGGGTCCGCCCCGTCCACGCGGTAGCCGTAGCCGGGGTCGGCCGGCGGCTGGGCGGCGTCGAGGCCGAGGGTGGCCAGCGGGTCCTCCGTGGGCGTCCACCAGCCTCCGGCGGCGGGGTCCATGGCCACGACGGCGGCGACGGGCCAGCGGTCCTCGGCGTCGTGCAGGGCGCCGGGCTCGGTGTCGACGAGGACGAGGTCGACGCTCTCTGCGTGCGGCGCCCACACTGCGTAGGGGACGACGCGCGCGGCGTCGACGGCGGCCCGCTCGGCCGCGGCGGGGTCCAGGGGGTCGGAGCCGATCGGGTGCAGGCCCGGGGCGGGGGCGTCGGCCGGACGGGGCTCGGTCACGGGGCGGTCCTCTCTCGGCGGTCGGACGGGGCGTGCGCCGGGACGAGCAGCGCGACGGGCAGGGTGCTGAGCAGTTCGTCGAGGCGCACGGCGCCGCGCGCGTCAGGGTGGACGGGGTGGCCGGTGACGGCGTCCTCCCACCGGCCGGCCGGCACGGTCACGACGGTCTCGCCCCAGCCGCCCGCGGCCGCCAGGCGGACGGGCCAGCGGGTGGCCACGGCGAGCGCCCCGCCCCGGTCGAACGCGATCGCGTGCTCGGCGGCGGGGCCGGAGACGTCGAGGGGGCGGTGGCCGGTGAACAGCTCGGGCCGGTCGCGGCGGGTGCGCAGCACGCCGGCCACGACGGCCAGCTTGGCGGCGGCGGGGTCGTCGAGGCCGGGCGTGTGGCCGGCGTCGAGGCGGTCCAGCAGGTCGGCCCGGGCCGCGAAGTCCACGGGGCGGCGGTTGTCCGGGTCCACGAGGGTGGGGAAGGGCACCTCCGTGCCCTGGTAGACGTCGGGGACGCCGGGGGCGGCGAGCTGGACGAGCTTGTGGCCGAGCTGGACCACCAGGCCGGGCTCGGCGATGCGGTCCGCGACGGCCTGCAGCACGCCCCGCGCAGGCCCCTCGGGGGAGGTGACGGCGGCGGCGAGCGCGGCGAGCCGGGCCTCGAACTCGGGGTCCTGGTCCGTCCAGGTGGTGGCCAGGGCCGCCTCGCGGGAGGCCTTCTGCAGGAAGCCGAGGATCCGCTCCTCCTCCGGCGCGGTGCCGTCCGTGGGCCAGACACCCACGATGGACTCCCAGAGCAGCCGCTCCGCGTCGGGGTGGCCGAGCGGGTGGAGGCGCCTCAGCTCCGCGAGCTCGGCGGCCCAGCGGTCGGGCTCCTCGGCGAGCACGGCGATGCGGGCGCGCACGTCCTCGCCGCGCTTGGTGTCGTGGGTGCTCAGGGTGGTCATGGCCGTCGGCCAGGCGGCCTGGCGCGCCTGCTGGGCGGCGTGGAAGTCGGCCAGGGACAGGGCGACGTGGGAGGGGTCTCCGCCGACCTCGTTCAGATTGGCCCACCGGGTGTACCGGTAGAAGGACCGGTCCTCGACGCCCTTGGCCATCACCATGCCGGAGGTCTGCTGGAACCGGCGGGCCACGGGCGAGTCCGGGTCGGTCAGCTCGGGCCGCAGGTCGCCGAGCACGTCGGCGAGGCCCGGCTCCGCCGCGGCCGCGTCCGCCAGCGCGCCCTCGAGCACGGCCAGGCCCACGGGCAGGTAGGTGCGGTACACGGGCAGGCGGGCGAGCACGGCGGCGAACGCGGCGGCCACGTCCTCGTCCGGGTGGGCGTTGAGGGCGTGCACGGTGCGGACCTCCCGGACCAGCCGGGCGGTCTCGGCCGCGAGGGAGCCGGTGGCCACGTCGTGCTTGGCCCGCACCACGGCCTCGTCCCACTCCCGACGACGGCGCGCGTCCTCGGCCGCATCGCCCGCGGCCTCGGGATGCATGAAGACGCGTTCGACCTCGCCGAGCGCGTCGTAGCCGGTGGTCCCGTCCACGGGCCAGTCCGCGGGCAGCGACTCACCGGGCTCGAGGATCTTCTCCACCACGAGGTAGCCCTCCGGCAGGACGTGGGAGCGCAGGCGCCGCGTGTAGCCGGCCGGGTCCGCCAGGCCGTCCGGGTGGTCCACGCGCAGCCCGTCCACGAGCCCTTCGCGGACCCAGCGGGCGGGTTCGGCATGGACGACGTCGAAGACCTCGGGCTCCTCCACCCGGACGCCCGCAAGCGTGGTGACGGTGAAGAAGCGGCGGTAGTTCAGCTCGGCGTCGCCGCGGCGCCAGCCGACCAGCCGGTAGTGCTGGCGGTCGTGGACGGCGCGGGCCAGGCGGGCCTGCTCCGCGGTCGGCTCCTTCGCCGGGTCCGCCGCCGCGAAGACCTCCGCGGCGCGCAGCCCGGTCTCCGTCTCGGCGGCCTCGAGCGATCCGGGGGCGAGGGGGTAGACGTTGTCCCAGTAGCGCAGACGGCCGCCCTCGGCGTCGACGACGAGACGGTCCAGCTCCGCGTTCGCGTCCCCGTCAGGGCCGTCTCCCAGCACGGGGATGAGCAGGGAGCCGCCGCCGGCCGCCCAGTCCACGTCGAACCACGCCGCATGCGCCGCCTCGGGACCGTGGGTGAGCACGTCCCACCACGCCGGATTGGCCTGGGGCGTGGCCACGCCCACGTGGTTCGGCACGATGTCGATGAGCACGCCCATGCCCGCCTCGTGCGCGGCGCGCGCGACCGCGTCCAGTCCCTCGGCCCCGCCGCGGGCGGCGTCCAGCCGCGTGGGGTCCACGACGTCGTACCCGTGGTCGGAGCCGGGCTCGGCCTCGAGCAGCGGCGAGAGGTAGAGCCAGTCCACGCCCAGGCGCCGCAGATAGGGCACGAGCCCGGCCACGGACTCCAGCGGCAGATCCGGGCTGACCTGGAGCCGGTAGGTGGACGCGGGGGCGGAACGGACGGTCGAGGTGCTCACGCGGCGACGCTAACAGAGGCCCCCGACGCGGCATCAGGCCCGACGGGCCGGGGCGGGAAGGTCAACGCGTCTCGACCGGACGGGCGAAGATGTCCTCCCCGACGACGGGCTCGCCCGAGGACTCCAGCAGGACCATCTCGTCGCGCAGCACGGTGCCGTCGGCCTGGGTCAGATCGGCCACGAAGCCGGGGCCGGACTGGCGGATGCGCTCGATCGAGGTGTAGCCGTACTTGGCCGTCAGGTTCTGACGCAGCGTGTCCAGCCCCGCCAGGTGCGTCCACACACCCACGCCGGCCAGCACGGCCGCGACCGCCAGCATCACGGCCCCCACCCGGCGCTGCAGCCGGGTGTTGTCCAGGACGTCCACCTCGGTGTTGCGTCCGTGCGCGTCAGCGTGCCGGCGGTGTCGGCGCTCACGCCAGATCCCGGCGGCCAGCAGGATGCCGCCGACGACGAGCGCGAGGGCGGCCGCCCAGTAGGCGAGCCAGGGGGTGAAGAGGTTGACGGGCTCGAAGGTCATGCCCCCAGTGTGACATCCCTCACGTCTGTGGGTCGCTCAGGGCAGGCCGGCGCCGCGTGCCGCGGTCCACAGGCGGTGCCACTGCGCGGAGTCCATCGCCTCGCCCGCGGCGGCCGCCTCGGCGCACGCGGCGACGCGCTCCGGGTCCTGGGTGCCGATCACGGGCCGCACGCCCCACGGCAGGCGCAGCAGCCAGGCGAGCACCACGGCCTCCCGACTGACGCCCAGCTCCGCCGCGACCTCGCCGACGACGCCGGCCGCGCCGTCGTCGCCGGAGCTGAACCGACCCTGCCCCAGCGGACCCCAGGCCTGCAGCTCGATCCCCTCCGCGGCGCACACCGGGCCGAGGCGCCCGGCGTCGGCGTCCGCGGGGGCGTCCGGGTGGTTGGCGAGCACGACCGCCTCCACGAGGGTGCGGTGGTGCAGGCCGAGCTCGACCTGGACGCACGCCAGCCCGGTCCCGTCCGCCGCCTGGCTCTCGAGCTCGCGCTGGAACTCGAGGACGCGGCCCACGCCGAGGTTGGAGACGCCCAGCTTGCCGACCAGGCCCGCCTCCCGCGCGTCGAGGAAGGCGCGCACGGTGTCGGCCACGGGCGTGAGGACGTCGGGCCGGTGGATGATCAGGGTGTCCACGCGCTGCTCGCCGAGGCGGGACAGCGAGCCCTCCAGCGAGGCGCGCACGTGCTCGGGCGAGGAGTCGTAGCGGGTCAGACGCCGCCCGGCCGGGTCCGTCTCGTGCAGGACGATCCCGCACTTGGTCTGCACCTTCAGGGCGGAGCGCTCCTCGTAGGGCAGCTCGTGCAGCAGCCGGCCGACGGTCTCCTCGGAGCGGCCGGCCCCGTAGATGTCCGCGGTGTCCAGCAGGTCGACGCCGGCCTCGATCCCGGCGCGCAGGGCGCGGCGGGCACGCTCCACGGCCGCCTCGGCCTGCGCTGCGCCCGCGGGCCCCTCCGGCCCCGCCCCCGGATCGGCGTCCGGGGGCGGCGGGGGAACGGACCCCCAGGCCATGGTCCCGAGGACGATCGGGGTGGCCGGGGTCGGGTCGAGGTCGAGCGGCGGATGCGTGGAGGCTGTGCTCATGGCCTCACCGTCTCACGTCCGCCCGCCCCGGGTCCGGACCCGCCGCCCTGTGATGGGATGGGTCCATGAAGCTCGCCACGTTCCGCCAGCCCGACTCCGACGCCGCCTACCCCGGCGCCACGTTCGCCGCGGTCATCACCTCCGTGCACCCCGAGGACCCCGAGGTCGCCGTGCGCGCCGTCGCCCTGCCGGACTGTCGCGACGTCGGCGAGTACCTCACCGCCACGCCGGAGGAGCAGCGGGAGATGGTGGAGGGTGCCCTCCGCGCGGCGCAGGCCGACCGGTCCCTCCTGCTGGACACCTCCGGCCTCGTCTACGACACGCTCGTGCCCTTCCCCACCAAGGTGTTCTGCGTGGGCCTGAACTACACGAACCACATCGACGAGACGGGCCTGGATCGCCCCGAGCATCCGACGCTGTTCGCGAAGTTCCCGCAGTCCCTCACGGGTGCGCTGGACCCGATCGAGGTCCCCGAGGAGGACCACCGGGTCGACTACGAGGGCGAGCTGTGCATCGTGGTCGGGGAGCCGGGCCGACGCATCGCCGTCGAGGACGCCCCGGAGCACATCGCGGGCTACGCGGTGGCCAACGACATCTCCATGCGCGGCTTCCAGGGCCGCACCTCCGAGTGGCTGCAGGGCAAGGTGTGGGAGGCCTCGACGCCCGTGGGTCCGTGGCTGGTCACCCCGGAAGAGTTCCCGGCGGACGCGCGCGTCCTCACGCACGTCAACGGTGAGCTGCGTCAGGAGGACAGGGTCGCCGACGTCGTCTTCTCCCCCGCCGAGCTGGTCTCCTACGCCTCGCAGCTGATCACCCTGAACCCGGGTGACCTGATCCTGACCGGCACGCCCGCAGGGGTCGCCCTGGCCCGCCGGGACGCCGAGGGCCGCCGCCCGTGGCTGCGTCCCGACGACGTCGTCGAGGTGGAGATCACCGGGCTGGGACGCCAGCGCAATGAGCTCGTCTGAGGCGGCGCCGGCGGACGCCCTGCCCCGCGTCGTCGGCATCCTCGGTGCGGGGCGGGCGGGCACCGCGCTGGCACGTGCGATCGCGCGCATCCCCCGCCTCTCCCCGGGCACGGCCGCCCCGCGGGTGATGGTCGCGGGCACGCGGCGCCCCGCGGCGGTCCAGCGCCACCTGACGATCTACGCGCCCAAGGCCGTCGCCGTGTCGGCCGAGGACCTGGCGGCGGAGGCGGAGCTCGTCGTCGTGGCCGTGCCGCGCGAGGCGCTCGACGACGTCGACCCGCTCGCCCTCGCCGGGCCGGCCACGCGCGCCGTGGTGGACCTGACCAACACGTGGCCGGGCGAGCCCGTCCCGGCGTGGCTCGACGACGACGGCTCGCCCGGCTCCGTCCGGATCGCCGCGCGCTGGGCCGCCGCGGGGCTGCGCGTTCCCGTCGTGCGCGCGTTCTCGGAGATCTCGCATCACGACCTCGGAGATGCCGGGCGTGCCACAGCCCCGCGCCGCGCCCTCGCGGTGGGCACCGAGCCGGCCGACGCGACGGCCGACCCGGCCGCGGTCGCCGCCGCGCGCGACACGGTGATCGCCCTCGTCACGGCGATGGGCTTCGACGCGGTCCCCTACACGGGCCTCGACCGGGCCGGGGCCCTCGAGCCGGGGGCGGCGGGGTTCGGCACTGCGCACGACGCCGGCCGGCTCGCCGTGCTGCTCGCCGACGCGTCCACCGGCTGAGGCGACACCGGCCCTGCGGTGCCTACGCTGGGCGGGACCGCCGACCCCTCCAGGAGGCCCCCGTGACCCGTCCGACGCACCGCACCGCCCGCCGCACGCTCGCCGCGGTCGCCCTGTCCGCCGCCGCCCTCACCGGACCGGCGGCGGCCGCCACCGTCGTCGCCCTGCCGGTCGCGGCGGGGGTGACGGGCGCCGTCGTGGCCGCCGCGCCGCAGGCCCACGCCGTGGCCTGGGACCGGGTGGAGCTCGTGGATGACGCGGGCGTGATCGACCCCGCCCAGCTGCGCCGTGACCTGGCGGGGATCGAGTTCCGGGAGCCGACCCGCGTCGCCGTGGTCACCGAGCGCGGCCCGGACCTCTCCGCGCTGGACGACGACCGCGCGTCCCAGGCGTTCAACGGGCGGGTGCTCGAACGGGCTCGCGCCGAGCACCCGGACTGGCTCAGCGCGGACGGCCAGAAGTGGGCCGACGGCCTCGTGATCGTGGCGCTCGACCCGGACAACCGGGTGATCGGGGTGTACGTGGGCGAGGACCGGATGCTCAGCACGGACCAGCTGCGGGAGGTGCGCGAGGCCGGCCACGAGGCGGCCCGTGCGGCCCGATGGACGGACACGGTCGTGGAGGTGACGGGCGCCGCCGCAGAGCTGATCGGGCGCCCCTGGTGGCAGGCTCCCGAGCTGTGGTTCGGCGCGGGGATCGTCGGTGTGGCGGGCGGCGGCGCCGCGGCCGCGGTGCTCGCGAGCCGACGGCGTCGCCGCCGCCGGACGGCCGACCTGCTGGCCGAGGCCCGCACCCACCTGACCTCCGTCACCCTGGAGATGGACGCCACCGAGGTGAACGCGTCCACGGTGCCTGAGGACTCGCCCCACGCGGCCGCGCTGATGGAGCGCTTCCGCGGCTTCCGGCGCCAGGCGCTCGACGCGTCGGCGGAACTGGACCGCCTCGAGGCCCTGCCGGAGCGCAGCCTGCATCGCACGGAGCATGCCCGGGCCGCGGAGGACGTCCGGGACCGCGCCCGTGAGCTCGACCGCCTCGACGACGCCGTGGCCGCGGCGAACACCTTCCTCAACCGCCACCCGGGGTGGCCGGCGGCGTGGGACCAGCAGACCGCCCCGCTGCGGGCCGACCTGGACGCCGTCGGCACGCTGGCCTCCTCCGTCGGCTCCGCCGGACCCGTCCGGTCCGCGGTCGCCGCGCTGGAGTCCTTCCGCGCCGAGGCGCAGGACCGGCTCGAGGCGCTGGGCGCGGACCTGCAGGAGGAGCGCCTGACCCCGGCCGCGGCGCTGGACGAGCTGGACGCGCTGCGGCGTCGCCTGACCGGGCTGGTCTCCGCCCTCGCCGACGCCGAGGTGGCGGCCTTCGGCAAGGACGAGGCCGAGCGTGAGCTGCTGCGCGACGAGCTGCGCTCGCACCGTGGCCCGGCCCGGTCCGCGCGCGGCTCGATCCTGGACTCCGCGTTGCCGGCGGATGCCTACTGGACGGTGGTGGCCTTCACCACGGGCCACCAGGCCGGCGAGCGGTCCGTCCAGGACCACCGCCAGGCGCAGTCCAGCTCCTCCGGGACCGGCTACGGATCCTCGGGCGGCTCGTTCTCCGGGGCGGGCTCGTCCGGCCGATTCTGAGGCGATCGGGGCCGGATCTGAGCCGGAAGCTCGTCCGGGCCGGGCACCCGGTCCCTGGCCCCCCGCCCCGTTCTGCGAGACAGTGAAGGACCATGACCGCCGCTGACACCCCCGCACCCCGTCAGGACCCCCTCGCGTTCTTCCTCGACAAGGCCGTGCCCGAGGCGTGGCACGCGGTCGGGCCGCTGGCCTCGGCCGCGCGCGATGCCGCCGAGCAGGCCGGGCTGGACCGGCAGCTCGTGGAGCTCGTGAACCTCCGGGTCTCCCAACTCAACGGCTGCGTGTTCTGCCTGGACCGGCACACCCGCCAGGGCGCCGACGCCGGCCTGAGCGTGCAGCGCCTGGGGCTGCTGCCGGCGTGGCGTGAGGCCGGGGCCGTGTACTCGGAGCAGGAGCGCGCCGCGCTCGAGCTCGCCGAGGCGGTCACGGACCTCCCCGAGCAGGAGCAGCTGAACTACGTGCAGGCCTCCACGGCCGCCGTGCTCACGGACGCCCAGTACGCGGCCGTGCAGTGGGTCGCGATCGTGATGAACCTGACGAACCGCATCTCGATCCTGTCCCATCACCCCGTGCGGCGCCGGGACGGCTGACCCCTTCCCCGTCGCCGGCCCGGCGGCGGGGTCCACCGAGGAACGAGAGGACCGACCATGACCGAGCAGACCCCGAGCCTGGAGCACCCGCAGGTCCGCAAGAACGCGGAGGGGTACGAGATCGTCGTCGATGACGCGGGCACGGTGGCCGGCTTCACGGTGGCGATCGACGACGACACCGCCGACGGCCCGGCCCAGCGGATCTTCCCGCACACCAAGGTCGACCACGAGTACGAGGGCCGGGGCTTGGCCTCGATCCTCGTGCGCGAGGCGCTGGAGGACACCGTGGCCGCGGGCCGCCGGATCGTCCCCGTGTGCCCGTACGTGAAGGACTGGGTGGACGAACACGACGACGTGGCCGGCGAAGTGGACCCGGCGCGCCCCGAGCATCTGCGGTTCCTGGAGTCCCGCCAGGACTGACGCCCCGCACCCGACTGCACCCACAGACGAGAAGAGCCCCCGCCGGATCGGCGGGGGCTCTTTCTGGTCGGGGTGACAGGATTTGAACCTGCGGCCTCGTCGTCCCGAACGACGCGCGCTACCAAGCTGCGCCACACCCCGTTGGAGGTCTCAGACCTGAATCCAACAGAGTGCGACTATACCAGCCACACCGGGTGCCGCCAAACCGAGATGCGGGGCAGAATCGCACGCATGAGACCTCTGCGCACCCGACGAATCCGAGAGAGGCCGGCATGAGCTGGTGGCCGTTCCTGCGTCCCTCCGCGAGCCCCTCCCCCGACGACGACGGCGCCCCGGCCGCTGCCGAGCTCGAGGAGGCCGTGGCCGCCCTGCGACAGCTGTTGCGCGCGGAGCGGCACCGGCTGCGCCCGGACAGCTGGGCCCTCGCGTGGGAGATGGTCGAGCACGCCGCCGAGTACGCCCCGGCCTGGACTCGCCTGCAGCGCACACGGCCCGTGGAGGCCCAGGAGCTCGTGCTCGCCCTCACCGGGCGCTTGGAGCCGCTGCTGCGCGACTTCCTCGCGCTCCCCGACTCGGAGAAGCCGGCCCATGCCGACGCCGTGCACGCGCGCCTTCTGGAGCAGAGCACGGAGCACGGCCGGCTGCGCCGCCGACTCACCCGCGCGCTCACGGCGCGGCTGCGGGCCGGCGAGGAGTTCTGAGCGCCGCGGGGAATGCACCCGGGAACGCAGAAAGCCCCGTGCAGATCGCACGGGGCCGCCCGGTGAATCCTCCCCGGAATGCGGGAAGGGCCTCGCACCAACAGTGCGAGGCCCT
>NZ_LOSQ01000041.1:1023-31290 GCF_001595485.1 Micrococcus sp. CH7 | reverse complement strand
AACCCCAGCCGAGTACGCTCGGCAGTGCACCCATCAAATGGAAACCGACGACTCACAGAACGTCCGGACCGAATGAAGGGGGCGGCTCACGGCCCTGAGCGTCGGGAGAGTTCGCCATGCGTTCAACGGTCGGGTCTGCGGCCTCCAGACGCAAGCGACCCGCGATCTCGTTCGGCATCCATGACGCTGCGAGGTCGGCGTTGACGCGGGCCTCGAGTACCGGGTCCTTTGCCACTTTCCGGACCTGTGGGCGAGAGCGCTGGCGTTGCGCTTTCACGTCCGCGGTCACGGCTTGATAGCCGCGCGTCTTCGTCGAGTTCGGTCGAAGCTCTCTGGAGACCACCGAAGGGCATCTACCCAGGTGAGACGCGATCTTCCGGACTCCCCACCCGGCCTTCGATCCCGTCGAGATCTCCATCCGCTCCGTGAACGTGAGTCGCCGCCGCACCATCCCAGGCCTCCTCGCCTCGAGCCCCCACCGACCGGGAGTGTTGCTACGACGCTATGACACCACCAACCGACAGTCATCTCTTGCCGATTTACATTCAGCCGACGACCTGAATGAAGCCAGCAGCCGAATGCACTCGACGGTCTACGTCGAAGTCGTGGTCTGGTCCAGGTCTCGGCGTCCCTTGCGGAGCCCGATTTCGTAGGCTGTAAAGGAAATGAGCGTCAGTGCGATTAACGGCAGCACGAACCACGCCATGGCTACGGTGAATCCCTCCAGTGCATCGTGCGCTGTGGCAGCCAGCACAAGGTATCCGGTGTAGGCGGCGTACAAAACCACGAACAAGCCGCCCTCCCAACGCGCCACCGCGAAGCCCGTGAACGCGATCGGCAGTAGTGCCACTGCGGCCGCCAGCATTACTGGGATATCGAAGGCCACTGCGGCGCCGGATACGGGAATGCCCTCAAGAGAGATGAGCGCGGTTAGTCCTAGCACTACCCCTATGTTGAAGATATTGCTGCCGACCACGTTGCCCACCGCTAGGTCGCGTTCACCGCGACGCACGGCAATGATGGACGTCGCCAGCTCGGGCAGCGATGTCCCGACAGCCACAACGGTCAGTCCGACCACGAGGCTGCTTACGCCCAACGTGGTGGCTATGTTCACTGCTCCTTCCACGAGCAGCGTGGCACCGGCGACCAGCAACGCGACCCCCAGCAGCACAAAGAAGAGCGACCTGCTGACCGAGGCGCCTAGCGCAGCCCCTTCCTCGTCGGCTGGATCGACGGTTGCCGAATCTCCTGTCCCTTCCCGGGCATTCACCGCGGTCTTGGCGTCCCGCCGACTAATCACCACGGACATTATGGTGTGGACCACCACACCGAAAAATAGTATCAGCCCGTCCACCGCACTGATCCTCCCATCCAGGGACACAAGGAGCAGTAGAACTGACAAGACGACCATCAGGGGCAGGTCAAAGCGGATCAGCCTCCGCTTTACAGCGAGGGGAACGACCAGCGCGGACAGTCCCAGGATGAGCAGGACATTAATGATGTTGCTGCCAACCGCATTGCCCACGGCAAGCCCCGGTTCATCACGCAGTACAGCACCGACGCTCACTGCGAACTCGGGTGCCGACGTCGCCGCTGACACTACGGTGAGACCGATCACCAATGACGAAATCCCGAAACGTCCGGCCAGTGCTGACGCCCCACGCACCAAAAATTCCCCACCCAAGACCAGCAGCACCAGTCCGGCCACGATCCGTCCAATATCAAGCGCATCCATGAGTAGGAGTGTACGGACCACAGTTCAGGCCCTGCCACGAGCACCCGCTGACCTCGAGATTTCACTGGGGTGTGGTCTCGACGGGTGGGCGTCATAGAGAAAGGTGCTCCTGGCCTGGGATGATACGGGGTGTCGAGTCTCGTAATCCCTGGCCGGAAGGAGCACCTTTCAGGTGTCCCACCCTACCGTGTTCTTCTACCCCCGCCCGCGTGTGGACGTCGCTGAGGTCCCGGCGGCCTCGCATGCGGGCGCGGTGCTGCTGACCGACACGATCCACGCCACCGGCCTCGCCTCTTCGCTGCGTGAAGCGTTGGGTTCATGGACGAAACCGCTGGCCGAGCATCACGCCTCCAAGGTCCTGCTGGACCTCGCGATGACTCTCGCGGTGGGCGGGGAGGTCGCCCGTGACACCGACCTGCTGCGGTGCGAGCCGGGCCTGTTCGGTGACGTCGCCTCGGCCCCAACGATCTCCCGCACGCTCACCACCCTCGCTGAGGACGCGCCCGCCGTGATGACCGCGATCGCCAGGGCTCGCAGGACCGCGCGCGAGCAGGCCTGGGCCCTGGCCGGCGAGCATTCCCCGGCCGAGGGGACGAGCGCGAAGACCCCGCTGGTCATCGACCTCGACGCCACCCTGATCAACGTCCACAGTGAGAAGGAGCAAGCCGCCCCGACGTTCAAACGCGGCTTCGGCTACCACCCTCTGTACGCGTTCCTGGACCACGGCAGCGAAGGAACCGGGGAACCGCTCGCGATCCACCTTCGCCCCGGCAACGCGGGCTCGAACACCGCCAGCGATCACATCGCCGTCACCCGTCTGGCCCTTGCGCAGCTCCCACCGGCCCTGCTGGGCCGGGGCGGGCGGGGATCGAAAAAGGTCCTGATTCGCACCGACGGGGCCGGCGGCCCCAAGGACTTCGCGGGCTGGCTGGAGCGGCAGCGTCTGGCCTACTCAGTCGGGTTCACCCTCCCCGCGAACACTCCTGACCTGTTGGAACGTATTGATGAGGCGAAGGCGTGGACTCCTGCCTACGACACCGACACCGAAGGGATCCGCGATGGGGCATGGGTCGCGGAACTGACCGGACTACTGGACCTGCCCGGGTGGCCCCCGGAATGCGGGTAACCGTAAGGAAGGAACGCCCCCACCCCGGAGTGCAGCTACGGATCACCGATCACAAAGGGATGCGGATCACTGCGTTCGCGACCAACGCCCCACGCGGCCAGCTTCCAGTGCTGGAGCTGCGTCACCGCCGCCGCGCGCGCTGCGAGGACCGGATCCGCAACGCCAAGGACATGGGCCTGATGAAGTTCCCGCTGCAGGGATTCGCGCAGAACCAGGTCTGGTGCCAGATCGTCCAGCTCGCCGGCGTCATCGTCGCCTGGATCCAGGCCATCGCGCTGGCCGGCCATGATGCACGTCGCTGGGAGCCCAAACGGTTTCGCGCACGGTTGTTCGAGATCCCCGCGACCATCGTGCGCCGCTGTCGGCACAAGATCCTGCATTCGAGGCTCATCGCATTTGAGGGTGTAGCAAGGGTCTGAAGCCGCCTGATTCGAGGAGGCTGCGGGCGATGTAGTTGGTGAGGTTGCGGAAGCCGAGGGCGGAGCCGCGCAGGTGTTCGAGCCGGCCGTTGATCGCCTCCGTCGGACCGTTGCTGGTGCCCAGTCGCTCGAAGAACGCCAGCACGTCGGCGGCGCGTTTGGTCAGTGTCCGGCCGAGCTTGCCCAGTTCCTCGAGGGTGTCGGGGACCTTCTTGCTCAGCGCCGCGATCACCTTCTCCATCTTGGCCTTAGCCTTTGCGCGGTCGAATTCTCGATACGCGGCGACCATGGCCTGGTAGATCTCCCAGGCCGCTTCGACCGCGGCGTGCTTCTCGTGGGCGAAGAGGACGCTGAGGTGTTCTTTTTGGCGGTCGGTCAGCAGGCTCATCCCGGTGTGGAGGGTGCGGCGCAGTTGCGTCCGGCAGAGTGGTGTACGAATCCCGCAGCACGTTGACTCCGGTTGGCGTGTCGACCGCGAAGTAGAAGCGGTCACCGCGGGAGGCTTTCGAGGAAACTCTCACATCCCACTCGAAAGGGACACCCGCGATGACCGCTCCCCACGATATCGACCCCCAGGCGTTTCTGTCCGATCTGCTCACCCAGGCCTCGCCGGACTTGATGCGTCAGATGCTCACCACCTTCATCAATGCCCTGCTGTCGGCCGAGGCTGACAGCGTGTGCGGCGCCGCCTACGGCGCCCGCTCGGATGAGCGCACCAACCGGCGTAACGGCTACCGGCACCGGGACCTGGACACCCGCGCCGGCACCATCGACGTCGCGATCCCGAAACTGCGCGAAGGCACCTACTTTCCCGACTGGCTCCTGGAGCGGCGCCGCCGCGCCGAGGCAGCGCTGACCACGGTGGTCGCCACCTGCTACCTGCTCGGCGTCTCCACCCGCCGGATGGACAAACTGGTGCAGACTCTCGGCATCACGGGCCTGTCGAAATCGCAGGTCTCAGAGATGAGTAAAGACCTGGATGCGCAGGTCGAAGCGTTCCGCACCCGGCCGCTCGATGCTGGGCCGTATCGGTTTGTCGCCGCCGACGCGCTCGTGCTCAAAGTGCGTGAACACGGCCGGGTCGTCAAGGTCGCCGCCATGGTCGCCACCGGCATCAACAACGACGGCTACCGCGAGATCCTCGGCCTGCAACTGGGCACCGCGGAGACCAGGGAGGGGTGGCTCGGGTTCTTCCGTGATCTGGCTGCCCGCGGCCTGTCGGGGGTGGAGCTGATCACCTCCGATGCCCATGCCGGGCTGGTCGAAGCGGCCGGGGCGGTGTTCGGGACGGCGCAGTGGCAGCGCTGCCGCACCCACTACGCGGCCAACCTGATGGCGGTGTGCCCGAAGTCGCAGTGGCCCGCGGTGAAAGCGCTGCTGCACAGCGTCTACACCCAGCCCGACGTCGAGGCGGTGATCGCCCAGTACGAGCACATGATCGACAGCCTGGCCACCCATCTGCCGGCCGCTGCCGAGCACCTCGAGGGCGCCCGCGATGAGGTGCTCACGTTCACGAAGTTCCCGAAGGAGGTGTGGAAGAAGATCTGGTCGAACAACCCGAACGAACGGCTCAACAAGGAGATCCGGAGACGCACCGACGTCGTCGGCATCTTCCCCAGCCGAGTCGCGGTGATTAGACTCCTCGGCGCGGTGCTGGCCGAGCAGCACGACGAATGGACCGAATCACGGCGCTACATGAGCCTGGAATTGCTGACCGCGACCGACACGATGCTCGCCGAAGCAGCCGCGAAAGCCGCGGCTGAACAAGCCGCCCTACAGGTCAGCGACACCATGACCGACGACCCCGGCCACGCGGCACTCGCCGCCTGACAACCCACCCGACCACGAGGAACCCGACAAAGCCTCGATACACCACTCAAAAGGACTTGACCATGGCTATGCCCGAGACCGACCTGCTGCGCATCGGCCGCTGGTGCCGTGAACGCGTGCCCGAGCACCTGTGGGATCAGGTGAGAGTAGAAGCCGAGATCGCCGACCGGCACGTCACGATCATCGAGACGCGGCCGCCGTGGGACGGGCAGGGCGACTGGACGCGGTTCCCGGTCGCGCGCCTGCGATACACCGTCAAGACCGGCCAGTGGAGCATCTACTGGCGTGACCGGCACATGAAGTTCCACGAGTACACGAAGAGGCGCCCGACGAAGAACGTCCAGAGTCTGCTCGACTACATCGGCAGCCACCAGGATCCGATCTTCTGGGGCTGAGAGCTCCCACGGCCGTGTCGGTACTCACCGCTACGGTCGGGAGTATGAGCGAAGAGCAATGGGATGAAGCGGCCTTCCGCGCATCGATCCCGGCCGCGCGCGAGAAGGTTGAGTTTGCCGCAAGGTTCTGCGAGATCGGCCCCTCACAGCCCCGCTGGGATAGTCACCGTCCCGTCGTCGAGTTGATCTTCTATCTCTGCAAGCTCGACTACGACATCAAGGTGCTCCTGCTGCCTTCCTGACCGATTGAAGCGCCCTGGGTTTGTTGGAGACTCCTGACCTTGGAAACGAGGATGGAGTTATGCCGAAAGAGCAGACAGCGGGGAAGCCGACGACGCGTCGGTATTCGCCGGAGGAGAAGGCCGCGGCGGTCCGGATGGTGAGGACGCTGCGTGCCGAGCTGGGGACCGAGCATGGGACCGTCAATCGGGTCGCGACGCAGCTCGGGTACGGGGTCGAGTCCGTGCGGATGTGGGTCAAGCAAGCCGACATCGACGACGGCGTCACCTCTGGCGTGAGCAGCGCTGAGGCGCGGCGGGTGCGTGAACTGGAGCAGGAAGTCCGGGAGTTGCGGCGGGCCAACGAGGTCCTCAAGCGTGCTGCGTCTTTCTTCGGGGCGGAGCTCGACCGCCACTACCGGAAGTAGTCGCGTTCATCGACGCGAACAAGGATGACCTGGTCGACGCTCGCCGGCTCGGAGTCGAGCTCATCTGCAGGCTGCTGCAGGTGGCTCCGAGCAGCTACTACGCCGCCAAGACCCGCGCCCCCTCGGCTCGCGCGGTGCGGGACGAGGAGCTGATCCCGCAGCTGGTCGAGCTCTAGGAGACGAACTACCGCGTCTACGGGGTCAGAAAGCTCTGGAAGACCGCGCGTCGCGCCGGGATCGACATCGGCCGAGATCAGACGGGCCGGCTCATGCGCGCCGCAGGGATTAAGGGCGCGACCAGGTCGAAGCGGGTGAAGACGACCCGGCCAGATCCGACCGCGGCGCGGCACCCGGACCTCGTGAAGCGGGAGTTCACCGCGCCTGCCCCGAACCGGCTCTGGGTCACCGACCTGGCGTTCGTGCCGACGTGGGCCGGCGTCGCGTACGTCTGCTTCATCGTCGACGCGTTCTCCCGGATGATCGTCGGGTGGCGGTGCGCGTCACACATGCGCACCGAGATGGTCCTCGACGCGATCGAGATGGCCCGCTGGTCCCGCGGCGCTCGCCACGAGGACCTGCGCTGCCACAGCGACGCGGGGTCTCAATTCACCTCCATTCGCTACGGCGAACGCCTCGCCGAGATCGGAGCGACACCGTCGATCGGGACCGTCGGGGACAGCTATGACAACGCCCTGGCCGAGACCGTGAACGGCTATTACAAGGCCGAGCACGTCCGCGGACCCGCACGGCCAGGTCCCTGGCGGACGGTCGAGGACCTCGAGCTCGCGACCCTCGGGTGGGTGTCCTGGCACAACACGCAACGCCTCCACGGCTACCTCGGCGACGTCCCACCCGCCGAGTTCGAGGACACGTTCTATGCTGTCGAAGCCGGCCGCGAACAGCTGGTCGGAATCAAATAGCGCGAGTCTCCATCAGACCCAGGGGGCTTCAGGGCCAACGCTCTGGTCACCGACGAGATCGATTTTGGATCGAGCCGCTCGGCCACTGAGGAAGTTCTGAATTCCCGGGGATATAAGTCGAGCCGAACGCCGAACCGTAGGGTTTGTCTCGATCGGTTTGCGCTAAGGAATATGCCAGGCACAGAAAGAGGCCCAGGCGCTCCCCTCGACGGAGCACCTGGGCCTCATTCCGTATTCCCAGGCAGATGCGGACTCTGACCCGTGGGAATGTGGTCGGGCTAGCGGGATTTGAACCCACGACCTCTTGACCCCCAGTCAAGCGCGCTACCAAGCTGCGCCATAGCCCGTGGCGAATCGCGGTCATCCGCGCTTCAGCACCCGACGAGCATACCCCACCCGCACCGCCGGACGCGAATCGGGAGCGGGTATGCCGGGGCGTCGTCGTCAGGGGCAAAACGCGTGACACCCCGGAACGTGAACAAGGGGCCCACGTCCTCTTCACAGACGTGAACCCCTCATCCCTTGACCGAGGGCCACCCGACCGAGAGTCCCCCAGCGACCGCGGCCCTGGCGTACCGGTGGGCCTGGCGGTCTGCACGAACCCTCTCATGACTGAGGGTGCAGTCGCGCACGGGTGAAGCGTAACACGCCAGGCCGCTTCGATCCGCCGTTCCGGGCGGGTCGAAGAGGCGTGTCGGGGGCTCACGGAGCGCCGTCTCAGGATCAGTAGGTGAAGGTCCGGTCCCCCACGCGGAATTCGACGTCCTCCAGGTCCGGGATGGCGTCGCGCGCCCGGTCCGCCGCCTCCCGCATCGTGTCCTCGAGAACCTGGGGATCGGCCTCGAGCAGGGACTGGCCGAACTCGATGACCACCTTCCCGTCCTCCCGGAGGGCCTCGACGTCGACGATGTCCGAACCGGAGGGCAGGGATCGCGTCAGGTCCTCGACGACCTCGGCGGCGCGCTGGTCCGCCTCCTCGAGGGCGCCCTCCGCCTCCTGGCGCAGCTGCCCCAGGTCCACGCGGTCCGAGGCGTCCGCCTCCAGCTCGCTGATCCGGTCCTCGGCCTGGGCGAGCCGGTCCTCCGCGCTCTGCAGCGCGGCCCGGGTCTCGCCGTCGTCGACCGCGCAGCCGGATGCGGCCAGCGCGAGCGCGGCCAGGGTGGCCAGGGACAGGGCGGCGGGGCGACGTCGGATGAGGCTCATGCCCACAGGCTACGAGGCGAAGGTGGAAGAACTGTGGGAGCTTGCCGGGACGACGACGTCCCCCGGCGCGGGAGGCCGAGGGACGTCGTCGGTGGCGGGGCCGGATCAGCGGCCGCGACCGCGCTTCTCGCGCACGCGCATCCCGATCTCGAGGGGCGTGCCCTCGAACCCGAACGTCTCGCGCAGGCGGCGCACGATGAACCGGCGGTAGCCGGGGTCCAGGAACCCCGTGGTGAACAGCACGAACTTGGGCGGCCGGCTCGAGACCTGGGTCGCGAACAGGATGCGGGGCTGCTTGCCGCCGCGCAGCGGGTGCGGGTGGGCCGCCACGAGCTCGCCGAGGAACGCGTTGAGCTTGCCCGTGGGGATGCGGGTGTCCCACGAGTCCAGGGCGAGGTCCAGCGCGGGGACGAGACGGTCCTTGTGCCAGCCGGTCTTCGCGGAGATGTTCACGCGCGGCGCCCACGCGACGTGCGCCAGGTCCCGCTCGATCTCCTTGGCCAGCTGGTACCGGCGGTCCTCATCCACCTGGTCCCACTTGTTGAACGCGATCACGAGGGCGCGTCCGGAGTCCAGCACCATCTGGAGGATGCGCACGTCCTGCTCCGAGATCACCTGCGGCGCCTCGAGCAGCACCACGGCCACCTCGGCGCGGTCCAGGGCGGAGGCCGTGCGCAGCGACGCGTAGTAGTCGGCGCCGTGGGCCATGTGCTGCCGTCGGCGGATGCCGGCGGTGTCCACGAAGCGCCACAGGCGTCCGCCGAGCTCCACGAGCTCGTCCACGGGGTCGCGCGTGGTGCCGGCCAGGTCGTCCACCACCACGCGGTCCGAGCCGGCCAGCTTGTTCAGCAGCGAGGACTTGCCCACGTTCGGCCGGCCCACGAGGGCGATCCGGCGCGGGCCGCCGCGCGGCACGAGACCGCCGTGGGCGGACTCCTCCGGCAGTGCCTCGAGCGCGGCGTCCAACAGGTCCGCGACGCCGCGGCCGTGCACCGCGGACACCGGGTACGGGTAGCCGAAGCCGAGCGACCACAGGGTGGCGGCGTCGGCCTCCTGGACCATGTCGTCCACCTTGTTGGCGGCCACGATCACCGGGCGGTCCTTGCGACGCAGCATCGAGACCACGGCCTCGTCCGTGGCCGTCATGCCGACGGTGGCGTCCACCACGAACACGACGGCGTCCGCCACGTCCACGGCCAGCTCGGCCTGCTCGGCCACGCGACGGTGGATGCCCTTGGCGTCGTGCTCCCAGCCGCCGGTGTCCACCACGGTGAACTCGCGGCCGTTCCACTCGGCGTCGTAGGAGACGCGGTCGCGCGTCACGCCGGGCACGTCCTCCACCACGGCCTCACGGCGGCCGATGATGCGGTTGACGAGCGTGGACTTGCCGACGTTCGGCCGGCCCACGATGGCCAGCACGGGCGGCACGGGCGCGTCGACGTCCTCGTCGGGCCCGAGCTGCCACGCGTCGAGGAGGGCGGCGTCGTCCTCCTCGAGCTCGTAGTCCTCGAGGCCGGCGCGCAGCGACGCGGCGCGCGCCTCGGCCTCCTCCTCGGTCATGGCGGCGAGCCGCTCGGCCACCTGATCGTCGCCGGCGGGGACGAACTCGTCCTCACCGGAGCGGTGCTGGGGGTTCTCGGTCATCGTCGGCCTCCCTTCACGGCCGGGATGCCGGCCTGGTCCTCGACGGCGGCCAGGACGGCCGCCACGGTCTGCTCGAAGTCGAGCTCGGTGGAGTCCACGAGCGCCACCCCGTCGGCGGGGCGGTCGAACGTGGACACGGTGGCGTCGCGGGCGTCGCGCCCGGCCACCTGACGGTGCAGCGTGCCGGCGTCGACGCCGGTCTCCCCCGCCGCGGCCAGCTGGCCGGAGCGGCGGGCGGTGCGCACGGCCTCGGAGGCCGTGAGCAGCACGCGCGCGTGGGCGTCCGGGGCCACCACCGTGGTGATGTCGCGGCCCTCGGCGACCATCCGGCCCGCGGCGGCGATCGCCGCCCGCTGGCGGCGGTGCAGCTCCTCGCGCACCGGGATCACCACGGCGACGGTGGAGACCGTGTCCGTGACCTCGGGGCCGCGGATCGCCTCGGTGACGTCCGTGCCGCCGACCCGCACGGCCTCGACGTCCGGGTCGGTGGACTGGTCCAGGTCCATGGCGACGGCGGCCGCCGCCACGGCCTCCGCATCGGCCAGGTCGACGCCCTCGTGCAGGCAGTGCCACGCCACGGCGCGGTACATGGCGCCGGTGTCCAGGTATGCGGCGCCGAGACGCCGGGCCACGGCCTTGGACACGGACGACTTGCCCGAGCCCGAGGGCCCGTCCACCGCCACCACGAGCGGCGCGGGTGCGACGTCGTCGCGGGTGTGCTCGGTCATCTCAGACCACCTTCCATCCGGCGGCGGTCAGCGCCGCCACGAGTTCGTCCCTGCGGCCGGGCAGCACGGAGATCTCCACCATGCCGACCCGGTGGCCCGAGGCGTGCTCGAGCCGCAGGTCCTCCACGTTCACGTCCGTGCGGCCGACCTTGTCGAGGAGGGCCGCGATCTGCCCGGGGGCGTCGTCCACGATCACCGTGACCACCGCGAACGCCTGCGGCGGCGCCCCGTGCTTGCCGGGCACCCGGGCCCGACCGGCGTTGCCCTCGGCGATCAGCTGCGCCATGTCCAGCCGCGCCCCGGGGGCGGAGGGGTCCTCCAGGGTGCGGATCAGCCGGTCCAGGTCCGCCCGCAGCCCGTGCAGCGCCGGCACGATCCGCCCGGCGTTGCCGGAGAGGATCTGCACCCACAGCTGCGGATCCGACGCCGCGATCCGGGTGGTGTCCCGCAGCCCGTTGCCGGCCAGGGCGAGCGCCTGGTCCGGGGTGTCCTGCAGGCGGGAGGCCACGAGCGAGGCGGCGATCTGCGGCAGGTGCGAGATCAGCGCGACCGATTCGTCGTGGGCGCGGGCGGCCATCCGGTAGGGGGTGGCCTGCAGCGTCAGCGCGAGCGCCCGACCGGCCGCGAGGGCGGCCGGGTGGGTCGTGTCCGTCGGGCACAGCACCCACGGCGCCTGCGTGAACAGGGTGCCGCGGGCCGCCACGGGACCGGACCGCTCGGAGCCGGCCATCGGGTGCGTCCCGAGGTACCGGTCGGCGTCCTGTGGAGCCAGGCGGCCGTCGTCGACGGCGGCGCGCACGCCCGTGGCGACCGCCTCCTTCACCGAGGCGATGTCCACCACCACGGCCGCGGGCCAGCGGCGCAGCGAGTCCACCACGACGTCGGCGGTCACGTCCGGCGGCGCGGCCACGACGACGAGGCCCGGGGCGGCGTCGAGGTCGTCGCCCTCGGCGTCCAGGCGGGCCGGACGCCCGGCGCGGATGTCCGCGGCCACGGCCAGGGCGGCGGGCGAGGGGTCGTGCAGGCGCACGTCCACACCGGCCGAGCTCAGCCCGATGCCGATCGAGGTGCCCAGCAGGCCGGTCCCCCGGACGAGGACGGGCTGCGGGATCCCGGCCGGGCCGTCACCGAGCGCGGCGGCGGACTCGGCGGGCGCGCTCACAGGCCGACCAGGGCCTTGAGGTGGCCCAGCTCCTGCGCGTTGAGCGCACGGACGGTGCCCTGCTTCTGGTCGCCCAGCAGGATCGGGCCCACCTTGACGCGGACGAGCCGCTCGACCGGGTGGCCGATCTCCTGGAACATGCGGCGCACGATGCGGTTCTTGCCCGAGTGCAGCACGACCTCGACGAGCACGTGGCCCGGCGTCGAGTCGACGAGCTTGAACGAGTCGACCTGCGCCACGCCGTCCTCGAGCTCCACGCCCTCGCGCAGGCGGTTGGAGACGCCCTTGGCCAGCGGGCCGCGGGTCTGGACCACGTAGGTCTTGGGGACCTCGTAGCTCGGGTGGGTGAGGCGGTTGGCCAGCTCGCCGTCGTTGGTGAGGATGAGCAGGCCCTCGGTCTCGTTGTCCAGGCGGCCCACGTGGAACAGGTGCTCCTGCCCGGGCTTGAGGTAGGTGGCGATCGAGGGCCGGCCCTCCGGGTCCACCATCGTGGAGATCACGCCGCGGGGCTTGTTGAAGACGAAGTACTGCTTGGTCACGTCCGTCTGCACGGAGATGCCGTCCACGCGGATGACGGCCTTGGCCGGGTCCACGCGCACGCCGGGCTCGGTGACGACGACGCCGTCCACCTCCACGCGGCCCTCGGCGATGAGGTCCTCGCTCACGCGCCGGGACGCCACACCCGCGGCGGCCAGCACCTTCTGCAGGCGCTCACCCGACTCGTCGTGGATGCGGTCGAGGTGGGCGGCCTTGGCCCGGGCGGCGCCGGCGCCGCGGCCGCGGCGACCGCGGGTGCGCGGCACGGCGTCCTCGTCGAAGGGGGCCTCCTCACGGGGGGCGGCGGCGCCGCGGCGGGCACCGATCTGTCGCTGGAAGTCGCGCTCCTGGAACGGGCCGCCCCGTCGACCGACGGCGGGGGTGCGTCCGGAGCCTCGCGGCTTGCGGGAGTTCATGGGGAGGGCGTCCTTTCGGGTGCGCGTCAACGGCGCCGGTCGGGCCGGCGGCGGACGGGTCAGGGGGTGAGGGACGGTCCGGAGACGGACACGCCCGGCTTCATTCTCGCAGATCGGCGGCGTCGCGTCTCCCGGCCACCGCTCCCCCGGCCGCGAGCGCGGAGAAAACCGGCCCGGTCCCGCGACGGGACCGGGCCGGCGTCGTCGGCGGTCAGCGGACGGTCACGGCGCGCCGCCGCGGCAGATCAGCTCGCGGGCGAGCTGCCGGTAGGCCTTGGCCCCGTCGTGGTTCTCGGCGAACAGGGTGATGGGCGTGGCCGCCACCGTGGCGTCGGCGAACTTGATGGACCGCTTGATGACGGTCTCGAACACGCGGTCCCCGAAGCCGGCCACGAGCGAGCCCACGACCTCCTTGGAGTGCAGGGTCCGCTGGTCGAACATCGTGGCCAGCACGCCGTCGATCTCCAGGTCCGGGTTGAGCCGGTCCTGCACCTTCTCGATCGTCTCGACGAGGAGCGCGACCGCGCGCAGCGCGAAGAACTCGGCGGTCAGCGGGATGATCACGCCGTGCGAGGCCGTCAGCGCGTTCACGGTCAGCAGGCCCAGCGAGGGCTGGCAGTCGATGAGGACCACGTCGTAGTCATCGCGGACCTGACGCAGCGCGCGCTCGAGGACCTGCTCGCGGGCCACCTCGTTGACGAGCTGCACCTCGGCCGCGGACAGGTCGATGTTCGCGGGCAGCAGGTCCATGTTCTCGAAGTCGGTGGACAGGATCGCGTCCTTCGCGGTCACCGACCGCTCCATGAGCACGTTGTACACCGTGGTGTCGAGCTCGTGGGGGTTCGCGCCCAGGCCGGCCGAGAGGGCGCCCTGGGGGTCGAAGTCCACCATGAGCACCTTGCGCCCGTAGCCCGCGAGCGCGGCGCCGAGGTTGATGGTGGAGGTCGTCTTCCCGACGCCGCCCTTCTGGTTCACCATCGAGATGATCCGCGCCGGGCCGTGCGAGGCCAGGGGCGCGGGCTCCGGGAAGTCGTGCTTGGGCCGGCCGGTGGGCCCGAGCACGGGCTCACCGTGGATCGTCATCACGGGGATCGGTTCTCTCGAGGTCACGGCGGCGCCGGCTCCTTCCACGGTGGTCTGCATGCCCGGCCGCGGGCCGCGGCACGCCGCGGCCGCCGTCGTCGGCGTGTCCGGATCTTCCTCCACCCTAGTGCCTGGCGTTCCCGGGACGACGGCGGCGCTCAGCCCGCCGGGCGCAGCACCCCGGCCAGGGCCTCGAGCACGGCGGGGTCCTCGATGGTCGAGGGCACCGCGTACTCCTCGCCGTCGGCCATCTGCCGCATGGTCTTGCGCAGGATCTTGCCCGAGCGGGTCCTGGGCAGCGCGTCCACCACGACGACGTCGCGGAAGTCCGCCACCGGGCCCACCTCGCGGCGCACCGCCTGACGCAGCTCGTCCAGGAGCGCGGCCTCGGCCTCGGAGCCGGCCTCGGGCGTCTCGACGCCGGACTTGAGGACCACGTAGCCCGAGGGCCGCTGGCCCTTGAGCGGGTCCGCGATGCCGATCACGGCACATTCGGCCACCGCCGGGTGGGCGGCCAGGGCGGCCTCGAGGACGCCCGTGGACAGCCGGTGCCCGGAGACGTTGATGACGTCGTCGGTGCGGCCGAGCACGAACACGTAGCCGTCGTCGTCCACGACGCCGGAGTCACCGGTCGCGTAATGGCCGGGGAACGCGCTGAGGTAGGAGTCGATGTAGCGCTGGTCGTCGCCCCACAGGGTGGGCAGGGTGCCCGGGGGCAGCGGCAGCCGCAGGGCGATGTTGCCCTCGGTCCCGGCGGGCACGGGCTCGCCCAGGCCGTCCAGGACCACGAGATCGACGCCCGGCGAGGGCACCGAGGACGAGCCGATCTTCACCGGCAGCTGCTCCAGGCCCACCGGGTTCGCCGCGATGGCCCACCCGGTCTCGGTCTGCCACCAGTGGTCGATCACCGGCATGCCCAGCAGGCCCTCGATCCACCGCTGCGTCTCCGGGTCCAGGCGCTCGCCCGCGGCGAAGAAGTGCCGCAGGGAGGACAGGTCGTGGTCCTTGAGCAGCTCGCCCTCGGGGTCGGCGCGGCGGATCGCGCGCAGCGCCGTGGGGGCCGTGAAGAAGGAGCGCACGCCGTGGTCCTCGATCAGCCGCCAGAACGCGCCGGCGTCGGGCGTGCCCACGGGCTTGCCCTCGTACATGACCGTGGTGGCCCCGGCCAGCAGCGGGCCGTAGACGATGTAGGAGTGCCCCACGACCCAGCCCACGTCCGAGGCCGTGCACATCGCCTGCCCCGGACCGACGTCGTAGATGTGCTCCATGGTCCAGCGCAGGGCGACGGCGTGGCCCCCGTTGTCCCGGACGACGCCCTTCGGCTTGCCCGTGGTGCCCGAGGTGTAGAGCACGTACAGCGGGTCGGTGGCCTGCACCGGGACGCAGTCGGCCGGCTCGGCGGCCGCGACGGCCTCGCCCCAGTCCTCCCAGCTCGCGCCCCCGCGCCCGTCGGCGTCCGCGAGCGCGGTCTCGAAGCCCTCGCGGTGGTGGACCAGCACCGTGCGCACGGGGTGCGCGGCGGTCTCGAGCGCCTCGGCCACGGCGGGCAGGTATTCGACCCGGCGCTTGGGCTCGATGCCGCCGGAGCAGGTGAGCACGACGTCGGGGGCGGCGTCGTCGATGCGGGAGGCGAGCTCGCGCGGGGCGAAGCCGCCGAAGACCACGGAGTGCACCGCGCCGAGCCGCGCGCACGCCAGCATCGCGATGTGGGCCTGCGGGATCATCGGCAGGTACACGAGGACGCGGTCGCCCTTGCCGACGCCGCGCGCGGCCAGGGCGCCGGCCAGGCGGGCCACCGCGTCCGTGAGCTCGGCGTACGTGTAGCGGGTGACCCCGCCGGTCATCGCGGAGTCGTGGATCAGCGCGACGGCGTCCCCGCGGCCCGCCTCGACGTGCCGGTCCAGGCAGTTGAAGGCGGTGTTCAGCTCGCCGTCCGGGAACCAGCGGTACAGAGGCGCGGCGGAGTCGTCGAGGGCGCGCGTGGGCGCGACGGTCCAGTCGATGGCGCGCGCCGCGTCGAGCCAGAACCCCTCGGGGTCGCGGAGGGAGCGGGCGTGGGCGTCGGCGTACGCGCCGGAGGGGCGGTCTTCGGCGGGGGCATCGTGGGTCGCCATGCGCCCAGGGTAGTGCCGTGGATCACAGGGGGCAAGGGATCTGTATACATTTCTTGCCCCGCCAGGGAGGTGCGGCGGCGCACGGGCATCCCGCGCCGGGGACAGGCCGCCCAGCCCCCTTACGCCGGACGACGCTCCCGTGGACGGCGTCGCCCGGCACGCGCATCGGACACACCCCCTGCCCTCGGCGGGACTGTTGTGTATACACTGGCGGTATGCGAGCGAGTGAGCGGGCGTACCAGGCCCTGAGGGCGGAGATCCTCGACTGGTCCCTCCCTCCGGGCGCGGGGCTGGGCGAGGTGGAGCAGGCCGAGCGCCTGGGCATCTCGCGCACCCCTCTGCGCGAGGCGCTCTCCCGCCTGGTGGCCGACGGCCTGGCCGAGCAGGCCCCGGGCCGGGGCATCGTCGTCGCCGACCTTTCCCTCGAGCAGGCGGACCAGCTGTTCGACCTGCGCATCGCCCTCGAGTCCCTCCTGGCGCGCCGGGCCGCGCAGCGGGCCACCCCGGAGGCGGCCGAGCGGTTCACGGTCCTCGCGGGCCGTTTCCAGGAGGCCGAGGCGGCCCTGCGCGGCGGGACCGACCCGGCGGACTACTACGCGATGACGGCCGAGCTGGACAGCCGGCTGGACGAGGCCGCCGCGAACCCCTACCTCGTCTCCACCCTGCGCACCCTGCGCCTGCACCTGGCGCGCCTGCGCCGACTGGCCGCCGACGACCCGGCCCGCCTCGCGGCCTCCGCCGCGGAGCACGCGGACATCGCCGACGCCGTCGGCTCGGGCGCCGCGGACCTCGCGGAGGCGACCACGCGGGTCCACCTGCACCACGCCTTCCACCATCTGACCCGGCGCGGCCGCGCCGAGGAGACCCCGACCCTGCTGACCCCCACCGAAGGAGACCGACCATGAAGAACCATCACGTGCGCGTCCACCGCTCCGAGGAGAACCTCGAGCGCAAGGACCAGCTGGCCTGGAAGCTGGCCGAGGTGGCCGTCGACGACGTCGAGGTGCTGCCCGAGGTCGAGGAGATGATCGTCAACCGGATCATCGACAACGCCTCCGTCGCCGTCGCCTCGCTCCGGCGCGGCCCGATCGTCGCCGCCCGCGCCCAGGCCCTGTCCCACCCGGTCTCCACCGGCGGTGCGGGCGCCTCCGTGTTCGGTGTGGAGCAGAAGGTCTCCCCCGAGTGGGCCGCGTGGGCCAACGGCGTGGCCGTCCGCGAGCTGGACTACCACGACACGTTCCTGGCCGCCGAGTACTCCCACCCGGGCGACAACATCCCGCCGATCCTCGCCGTCGCCCAGCACGCCGGCCGCTCCGGCAAGGACCTGATCCGCGGCATCGCCACCGGCTACGAGATCCAGGTGGACCTCGTGAAGTCCATCAACCTGTACGGCCACAAGATCGACCACGTGGCCCACATCGGCCCCTCCGCCTCCGCCGGCATCGGCACCCTGCTCGGCCTGGACACCGAGACCATCTTCCAGGCCATCGGCCAGGGCTTGCACACCACCACCGCCACCCGCCAGTCCCGCAAGGGCGAGATCTCCACGTGGAAGGCCCACGCCCCGGCGTTCGCCGGCAAGATGGCCGTCGAGGCCGTGGACCGCGCCATGCGCGGCCAGACCTCCCCCGTCCCGATCTACGAGGGCGAGGACGGCGTGATCGCCTGGCTGCTGGACGGCCCGGACGCCTCCTACGAGGTGCCGCTGCCCGAGCAGGGCGAGCCCAAGCGCGGCATCCTGGACACCTACACCAAGGAGCACTCGGCCGAGTACCAGGCCCAGGCCTGGATCGATCTGGCCCGCAAGCTCCACAGGGAGCACCCGGAGGCCACCGACCCGGCGAACGTCGAGTCGGTGCTGATCAAGACCTCGCACCACACCCACTACGTGATCGGCTCGGGCGCCAACGACCCGCAGAAGTACGATCCGACGGCCTCGCGCGAGACCCTCGACCACTCGATCCCCTACATCTTCACCGTGGCCCTGCAGGACGGCTCCTGGCACCACGTGGACTCCTACGCCCCCGAGCGCGCCCAGCGCGAGGACACCGTGGCCCTGTGGCACCGGGTGACCACCGTGGAGGACCCGGAGTGGACCCGCCGCTACCACTCGCTGGCCCTCGCGGAGAAGGCGTTCGGCGGCGCGGTGGAGATCACCCTCAAGGACGGCACCGTCATCACCGACGAGATCGCCGTGGCCGACGCCCACCCGCTCGGCGCCCGGCCGTTCGCCCGCGAGCAGTACATCCAGAAGTTCCGCACCCTGGCCGAGGGCATCGTCTCGAAGGAGGAGCAGGACCGCTTCCTGGCCGCCGCCGAGCGCGTGGCCGAGCTGCAGCCCGGCGAGCTGGACCAGCTGAACGTCCTGGCGGACCCGGCGTTCCTGTCCGAGGCCGACCTCGCCGCCGCCCCGAAGGGCCTGTTCTGATGCTGTACTCGACGAAGACGGCCGAACAGAAGCGGATCGACCTGCGGCAGACCCTGAAGCAGGGCGGCGCCCAGCAGTTCCCGGGCGCGTTCACCCCGCTGACCGCCAAGCTGATCCAGGAGAAGGGCTTCCCCGGGGTCTACATCTCCGGCGGCGTGCTCGCGAACGAGCTGGGCCTGCCCGACGTCGGGCTGACCACGCTCACCGAGGTGGCCGTGCGCGGCGGGCAGATCGCCCGCCTCACGGACCTGCCGTGCCTCATCGACGCGGACACCGGCTTCGGCGAGCCGATGAACGTGGCCCGCACGGTGCAGGAGTTCGAGAACGCCGGCCTGGCCGGCTGCCACATCGAGGACCAGTTCAACCCCAAGCGGTGCGGCCACCTCGACGGCAAGAACATGGTGGACCTCGACACCGCGGTCAAGCGCATCGCCGCCGCCGTCGACGCCCGCCGGGACCCGAACTTCCTCATCATGGCGCGCACCGACCTGCGTGCCGTGGAGGGCCTGGACGCCGCGATCGCCCGCATGAAGGCGCTCGTGGAGGCCGGTGCGGACGCGATCTTCCCGGAGGCCCTGAAGGACATCGGCGAGTTCGAGACCGTGTGTCGCGAGCTGGAGCCCCTCGGGGTCCCGGTCCTGGCGAACATGACCGAGTTCGGCAAGTCCGAGCTGTTCACCCGCCAGCAGCTGGCCGACGCCGGCATCGCGATGGTGATCTACCCGGTCACCCTGCTGCGCTCCGCGATGGGCGCCGCCGAGCGCGTGCTCGACGCCATCAAGGAGGAGGGCACCCAGCAGTCGCAGGTGGAGCAGATGCTCACCCGCGCCCGCCTCTACGAGCTGGTGGACTACGAGGGCTACAACGCCTTCGACACGGGCATCTTCAACTTCGACGTGCCCACGCTCGACATCGGCGCCAACCACGCCGACCTCTGACCCGTCACCGGGCCCGCCCGTGCGCGGGCGGGCCCCACTCCCCGAGGAGGGACACCATGACCGAGACCGAGATCAAGAAGGGCCTGGCCGGCGTCGTCGTGGACACCACGGCGATCTCCAAGGTCAACCCGGAGACGAACTCCCTGCTGTATCGCGGCTATCCCGTGCAGGACCTGGCCGCGCAGCTTTCGTTCGAGGCCGTCGCGCTGCTGCTCTGGACGGGCGAGCTGCCCACGGACGAGGAGCTGGCCGCGTTCGAGCACTTCGAGCGCGCGCACCGTGCCCTCGACCCGAAGGTGAAGCAGGCCATCGACCTGCTGCCCACCGACTGCCACCCCATGGACGTCGGACGCACCGCCGTGTCCGTGCTCGGCGCGAACCACCCGAAGGCGGAGGACTCCTCCCCCGAGGCCGAGCTGGAGAAGGCCCAGGCCCTGTTCGCGGCGTTCCCGGCCGTCGTCGCCTACGACCAGCGCCGCCGGCGCGGCCAGGACGTGGTGGAGCCGCGCGAGGACCTGGACTACTCGCAGAACTTCCTCTGGATGACGTTCGGCGAGGAGGCCGCCCCGGAGGTCGTGGACGCGTTCCGCGTCTCGATGGTGCTGTACGCCGAGCACTCGTTCAACGCCTCGACTTTCACCGCGCGCGTGATCACCTCGACGCTCTCCGACCTGCACTCGGCCGTGACCGGTGCGATCGGCGCGCTCAAGGGCCCCCTGCACGGCGGCGCCAACGAGGCCGTGATGCACACCTTCGACGAGATCGGCATCCGGAAGGAGGAGTCCCGTGAGGACGCCGCCGCCCGAGCGAAGGCGTGGATGGAGGACGCCCTGGCCCAGAAGAAGAAGGTCATGGGCTTCGGCCACCGCGTCTACAAGAACGGGGACTCCCGCGTGCCCACCATGAAGGCCGCACTGGACCGGATGATCGAGCACTACGGCCGCGAGGAGATGCTCGGCCTGTACGACGGTCTGGAGCAGGCCATGGACGAGGCCAAGCAGATCAAGCCGAACCTCGACTACCCCGCCGGCCCGACGTATCACCTCATGGGCTTCGACACCGAGCTGTTCACGCCGATCTTCATCGCCTCGCGCATCACCGGCTGGACCGCCCACATCATGGAGCAGCGCGCCGCGAACGCGCTGATCCGCCCGCTCTCGGCCTACGACGGCCCCGAGCAGCGGGAGCTGCCGGCGGGCTGAGCCTCGTGAGGGGCGGTCGGGGCGACTTGTCGGAGGTGTAGACGCAGATCACCTCCGACACGTCGCCCCATTCGCTCGCGGCGCGGTGCCGCGTGCACGACGACGGCGGGTCGCCCCGGGTGGGGCGGCCCGCCGTCGTCGTGTCGTCATCGGTGCGACGCCCTCGCAGAGTGGTCACGACACGCCGCGTGCCGGGCGCGGCGACGGCGTGTCGTGACCACTGTGTCGGGCCGGTCGTCGGCCCCTCAGCGCCGGGCCGCCGCGTCGGCGCGGCGGGCCAGGCCGGCGGCGACGAGGCCGGCGAACAGCGGGTGCGGGCGGGTCGGCCGGGAGGAGAACTCCGGGTGGGCCTGCGTGGACACGTAGTACGGGTGCACGTCCCGGGGCAGCTCCACGAACTCCACGAGGGCGCCGTCCGGGGAGGTGCCGCAGATCGCGAGACCGGCCTCCTCGAGGCGGTCGCGGTAGGCGTTGTTCACCTCGTAGCGGTGGCGGTGGCGCTCGGTCACCTCGGTGGTGCCGTAGGCCTCGGCCACCACGGAGCCCGGGCGCAGGGTCGCGGGGAAGGCGCCCAGGCGCATGGTGCCGCCGAGGTCCCCCTCGCCGGCCACGATCTGCTCCTGCTCGGCCATGGTGGCGATCACGGGCGAGGCGGTCTCCGGGTCGAACTCGGTGGAGTCCGCGTCCTCCAGGCCGAGGACGTTGCGGGCGTACTCGATGACCATGGACTGCAGGCCCAGGCACAGACCCAGCGTCGGGATCCGCTGCTCGCGGGCGTGCCGCAGCGCGCCGAGCTTGCCCTCGAGCCCGCGCACGCCGAAGCCGCCGGGCACACACACGGCGTCGACGTCCGCGAGCGCCACCGCCGCGCCCTCGGGGGTGGCGCACTCGTCCGCGGCCACCCAGCGGATGCCCACCTTGGCCCGGTGGGCGAAGCCACCGGCGCGCAGCGCCTCGGTGACGGACAGGTAGGCGTCCGGCAGGTCCACGTACTTGCCCACGAGCGCCACCGTGAGCTCGTGCTCCGGGTGGTGCACGGCGTCCATGAGGGCATCCCACGCGGTCCAGTCCACGTCCTTGAACTTCAGGTCCAGGGACTGCACCACGTGGGCGTCGAGGCCCTGGTCGTGGATGACGCGGGGGATGTCGTAGATGGAGGGGGCGTCGGCGCAGTTGACGACGGCGTCCTGCGGGACGTCGCACATGCGGGCGATCTTGCCGCGGACATCGTCGGGGACGGCCCGGTCCGAGCGCAGCACGATCGCGTCCGGCTGGATGCCGATCGAGCGCAGGGCGGCCACGGAGTGCTGGGTGGGCTTGGTCTTGAGCTCCTGCGAGGGGCCGATGTACGGCACGAGGGAGACGTGCAGGAAGAAGACGTCGTCGCGGCCGACGTCCTGGCGGACCTGGCGGGCGGCCTCGAGGAAGGGCTGCGACTCGATGTCGCCGACGGTGCCGCCGATCTCCGTGATGATCACGTCCGGGGCGGGGCGGTCGCCGCGGGGCTCCGCGGGCAGGCGCATCCGGCGGCAGATCTCGTCGGTGATGTGCGGGATGACCTGGACGGTGTCCCCGAGGTACTCGCCGCGGCGCTCGCGGGCGATCACGGTGGAGTACACCTGGCCGGTGGTCACGTTGTCCAGGCCGTCGAGGTCCTCGTCGAGGAAGCGCTCGTAGTGGCCGATGTCCAGGTCCGTCTCGGCGCCGTCCTCGGTGACGAACACCTCGCCGTGCTGGAACGGGTTCATGGTGCCCGGGTCCACGTTGAGGTAGGGGTCGAGCTTCTGCATCACCACCCTGAGCCCGCGCGCCTTGAGCAGGTGGCCGAGCGAGGAGGCCGTGAGCCCCTTGCCGAGGGAGGAGGCGACACCGCCGGTCACGAACACGTGACGGGTGACGCGCGTGGACGTCTGAGTACGAGAAGTTCGTTTCACCACGGATCTTGAGCGTATCAGGTGCGGGGCTCAGCGCGCGCGCGGATGCGCGGCGGAGTAGACCTCGCGCAGGGAGTCCACGGTGACGAGGGTGTACACCTGCGTGGTGGTCACGGACGCGTGCCCGAGCAGCTCCTGGACCACGCGGACGTCCGCGCCGCCGGCCAGCAGGTGCGTGGCGAAGCAGTGGCGCAGGGTGTGGGGCGAGACGTCCGCCTCGAGGCCGGCGCGCTCGGCCGCCCGCTTCAGCACGGCCCACGCGGACTGCCGGGAGAGCCGGCCCCCGCGGGCGTTGACGAACAGGGCGGGCGTGGAGCGTGTGACTCCCGTCATGATCGTGGGCCGTCCCCGCACCAGCCATGCGTCGAGCGCGGCGGCCGCGTAGGAGCCGATCGGCACCACGCGCTCCTTGGACCCCTTGCCGAACAGGCGGACCACGGGCTGGCCGCCGTCGTCCCCGGTCTGCGCGAGCCCCACCACGTCGTCGACGTCGAGGCCGACCACCTCGGAGATGCGGGCGCCGGTGCCGTAGAGGAACTCGAGCAGCGCGCGGTCCCGCAGTCCGGCGGGGGTGTCGACGGGCACGGCCTCCAGCAGCGCCGTCACCTGCTCCACGGGGAGCGCCTTCGGCAGGCGGTCGCCCGGCTTCGGCGGGTGGACGTCGCGGGCGGGGTCGGCGGGCGTGAGTCCCTCGAGGGCCCAGAACCGGTGCAGGCCGCGCACGGCCGCGAGCACGCGGGCCGCCGAGCGGACCGCGAGGGGCCGCCCGCCGTCCTCGCCGGTGCCCAGCGCCCGCAGGAAGCCGGAGACGTGGCCGGGGTCGACGTCGGCGGGGGCGCGCACCCCGTGGGCTTCGAGCCAGCGGCGGTAGCGCTCGAGGTCGCGGCGGTAGGCGGCCAGCGTGTTCGCGGCGAGGCCCCGCTCGACGGCCAGGTGCTCCAGGTGGCGGCGGAACGGGGCCGCGAGCGCGGACTCCGCGCCCCGGCCCCCACGGCTCCCACGGGCCTCGGCCTCGCCGCTCCCCCGGGCGGCCGGGTCGGTGCTCACGCGGGCCAGTCCGCCCCGGGGCCGTGGCGGTCGGGGACGAACGGCGCGTCCACGGGACGCAGGCGTCGCCAGCCCTGGGCCCGGTGGGCGCCCAGGGCCAGCACGGCGACGACGGTGGACGGGTTGTGCACCCGGCCGTCCAGGACGGCGTCGGTCACCTCGTCGAGGCCGACCCACACGAGCGGCATGGCCGCCTCCTCGTCCTGCCGGGTGTGCCGCTCGCCGTCGGGGATCTCCTCGATCTGACGGGCCAGGAACACGCGGATCGCCTCGCTGGAGCCGCCCGGGGTCGTGTAGTAGTCGACGAGGGTGTGCCACTCGCGGGCGCGCAGGTCGGCCTCCTCGGCCAGCTCACGGACGGCGACCTGGTGGAGGTCCTCCCCGTCCACGTCCCGCAGGCCCGCCGGGATCTCCCACAGCTCCATGCCCACGGGGTGGCGGTACTGGCGGACGAGGGCCACCTGCTCGCGGGGGCCGGTGGTGGTGAGCTTGGTGCGGACCGCGAGGATCGCCACGGCGCCCGGGTGCACCATCAGCTCCCGGGTCAGCGGATCCCGGGACTTGTCCGCCGGGTCCAGGCGGAACGACTCCCGGGCGATGTCCCACACTCGGCCCTCGTAGACGGTCTTCGACTTCTTCACCGGGCGGGGGACGTGCAGGTCGCGCAGGGGCGAGCGTCCCGCGGACGCGGGGATCTCAGGCATGGGGCGATCCTTTCATGTCGGGGCGGCGTCCGCGGACCGGGTCAGCCGCGTTCGCGGGCGGAGGACTCGAGCAGCTCCCGGGCGTGCTCGCGGGCCGCCGCGGAGTCCCCGCGGCCGGCGAGCATGCGGGCGAGCTCCTCGACCCGTTCGTCGGCCGTCAGGGTCACGACGTCGGAGGTGGTCACACCCGCGGCCGGATCCGAGTTCTTCTCCACCCGCACGTGCCGGTCCGCATAGGCGGCGACCTGGGGCAGGTGCGTCACGGCGATGACCTGCACGTGGCGGGCGAGCCGGGCCAGGCGTGCCCCGATCCGCACGGCGGCCTCACCGCCCACGCCGGCGTCGACCTCGTCGAACACGAAGGTGGGCACCGGGTCCGTGGCGGCCAGGACCACCTCGAGGGCGAGCATCACGCGGGAGAGCTCGCCGCCGGAGGCGCCGCGGCCCAGGGGCCGGGGCTCGACGCCCGCGTGGGGGCGCAGGGCGAGCGTGACGTCCTCAGCGCCGTACGGGCCGAGACCGTCCCCGGCGACCGGCGTCAGCCCGACGTGGAACGAGGCGTCCGGCATGAACAGGGCGTGCAGCTCCTCGGTCACCGCGGTCTCGAGCCGCTCGGCGGCCGCGGTGCGCAGGGCGGTGAGGGTCGCGGCCCGCTCGCGCAGCGCGGCGTCCAGCCGGTCGACCTCCGCCTCGAGCTCCTCGAGGCGGCCGGAGTCGCCCTGCAGCTCGTCCAGGCGCGGACGCTGGGTCCGGGCCCAGTCGATCACGTCGGCGAGCTCCGGCCCGTAGAGCCGCTGCAGTCGTGTGAGCTCGGCCAGCCGCGACTGGGCCGCGTCGAGGTCGGAGGCCGCGTCGGCGTCCAGGTCAGCGGTGTAGCGGGCCAGGTCGCCGGCGATGTCCGTGAGCACGACGGCGGCCTCGGCCAGGCGCGCGGCCGCGGCGGCGAGCTCGGGGTCGTCGCCGGGGGCGGCGAGCACGGCCTGCCGCGCCCCCTCCACGAGGCTGACGGCGCCGGGGGTCTCGTCCATCGCGTCCACGTCGGGGCCGGCCAGTCGGGCGTGCGCCTCCCCCGAGGCGGCACGCAGCTCCTCGACGTCCTCGAGCCGGCGGATGAGAGCCCGCAGCTCCTCGTCCTCCCCCTCCTGCGGGTCGGCGAGGTCGATCTCCTCGAGCGAGCGCTGGAGCGCCTCGGCCTCGCGGGCCCGCTCCTGGCGGTGGGTGGTGAGCTCCTCGCGCTCCCGACGCGCGGCGGCCCAGGCGGCGTGGTCGGCGCGGTAGGCCCGCAGGGCCGCGGCGAGCTCGGCGCCGCCGAACGCATCGAGGGCGTGCCGCTGGGCGTCGGCGCCCTGGAGGCGGACCTGGTCGTTCTGCCCGTGCACGGCCACGAGCGTGGCCCCGATCTCGGAGAGCAGGCCCACGGGCACGGAACGGCCGCCGGCCGCGGCGCGGGAGCGTGTGCCCTCCCCCGACGCCGTGACGCTGCGGCTGAGGACCAGGTCGCGGGTGCCGTCGTCGCCCTCGTCCACGACCGCACCGGCCTCCTGAGCCAGGCGGAGCGCCGCGTGGTCCGCGGCCACGCGCACGCCGGCGTCCACGACGGCTCGGGACGAGCCCCGGCGGACCGCGCCCGCGTCGGCGCGAGCACCGAGCAGCAGGCCCAGGGCGGTGACCACCATGGTCTTGCCGGCGCCGGTCTCACCGGTGACGACGGTGAAGCCGGGGTCCAGGTCCACGGTGGCCTCGCCGATCACGCCGAGCCCCGAGATCCTCAGATGGTCGATCATGCGTCCTCCCCGGGGTGACGCGCCCCGCGGTCGCGGTGGCGCTGGATGTCCGCGGGCGAGAGCACCGACAGCGGCATGGTGGCCGGTTCGACGACGTCGGGACGCGGCCCCGCGTGCCGCGGCTCGACGGTCTCCACCGCGTGGAGCACGCCCGCCCGCTCCTGGGCGGTGACGGGGCCGCGCCAGCCGTCCGTGGGCAGCCGGAACTTGCGCACCAGCCGTTCCGCGAAGGGAGTCGGGTTGAGACGGGCCAGGCGCACCGGCTCCGCCGACCGGGACACCTCGATCCGGGCCTGCGGCGGCAGTTCGACGGTGCGCCGGCCGTCACACCACAGCACACCGGTCTCGCGGGTGCGGGTGAGCACGTCCACGCCGATCGTGGAGCGCGGACCCACCACGAGGGGGCGGGTGAACAGGGCGTGGGCGCTGATGGGCACGCACAGCAGGGCCTCCACGGAGGGCCACACGACGGGGCCCCCGCCGGAGAAGGCGTAGGCGGTGGAGCCGGTGGGGGTGGCCAGGACGACGCCGTCGCAGCCGAAGGCCGTCAGCGGCGAGTTGTCCACGGAGACGACCACCTCGAGCATCCGCTCCCGGTGGGACTTCTCCACGGAGGCCTCGTTGAGGGCCCACGTGCGGGCCACCTCGCGGCCCTCCACGAGCACGACGACGTCCAGGGCCATGCGCTCGATCACCACGTAGGACTCCGAGGCGATCGCCTGGACGGTGCGGTGCAGGTCGGTGCGCTCGGACTCGGCGAGGAAGCCGACGTGGCCCAGGTTCACCGCCAGCAGTGGCACGTTGTGGCCGCGGACGAAGTCGGCCGCCCGCAGCACCGAGCCGTCGCCGCCGAGGACGAGGCCGAGGGTGATGTCCTCGAGCTCGCAGTCGACCCCGAGGGCCTCCGGCGCGAACTCCGGGGGGTCCCCCGCGGCCGCGCGGATGGCGGCCACGTCCTGTTCGAGCATGACGCTGACCAGGCCCTCCTCCGCGAACATGCGGGTGGCCTGCAGCGCCGCGCTGATGGCGTCCTCGCGGCCCGTGTGGGTCAGGACGAGGACACGACGTCCGGGGGTGTAGGGCATGGTTCCTTCCGCGAGCCGGGGTGCCGGGCACTGCGCTCCAGGATAGCCACGAGATCGGACACGCGAACCGGTGGCCCCGCGCCCGTGGACGGGCGGCGCCCCCCCCCGGACGCGGGTCAGGACCAGTCGATGTGGGCGCCCCGGACCCACCCGGCGGCGCGCTCGTCGGCGGGCGTGGCCGGGCTCGTCCTGCCGGCCGGGTCGTCGGCCGCGGTGGCGTCGGGGCGGTGGAGCCGCAGGAAGAACTCGGCGTTCCCGTCCTGGCCGGCCAGGCCGGATCGGGTGAGGCCGCGGGGGGCGAGGCCGGCGCCCAGCGCGGCCGCGGCCACCCCGGCGACGGCGTCGCGGCGGGCGTCCGGATCGGTGACGACGCCGGAGCGCGGCAGGGCGCGCCGCCCGACCTCGAACTGGGGCTTGACCATGAGCAGCAGCTCCGCGCCGGGTCGGCACACGCCCGCGAGCGGGGCGAGGACGAGGCGCAGCGAGATGAAGGACAGGTCGGAGACCACCAGGTCCACCGGACCGTCGATGTCCTCGGCCCTGAGGTCGCGGACGTTGAGCCCCTCGCGCACGAGGACGCGGGGGTCGGCCCGGACGGGCGGGGCCAGCTGGTCGTGGCCCACGTCGACGGCGGCCACCCGTTCGGCGCCCCGCTCGAGGAGGACCTGGGTGAATCCGCCGGTGGAGGCCCCGGCGTCGAGCGCCCGGCGGCCGGCCACGGCGACGTCCGGGAATGCCTCGAGCGCGCTGACGAGCTTGTGGGCCGCACGGGAGACGTACCGCGGGCCCGGGTCGCGCAGGCGCAGCGTGGCGTCGGCGGCCACGCGGTCGGAGGGCCGGCGCACCGGGCGGCCGTCGAGGAGGACCTGCCCCGCGCGGATGAGCGCCGCGCCCTCCGTGCGGGAGCGGGCCAGGCCCCGGGCGGCCAGGGCGACGTCGGCGCGTGCGGTCTCAGCCACGCCGTGGGTCCGCGAAGGCCTCGGCCCCGCCGGCGAGCAGAGCGGGCAGGTGCGCACGGACCCACGTGGGCCGGTCCGGCCCGGGGGCGGCGGCCGCGGTCTCGCGCGTGTCGATGCCGGTCAGGACGAGCACCGTGTCGAACCCCGCCGCGTTGCCGCCGCGGATGTCCGTGTCCAGGCGGTCGCCGACCACGAGGGGACGGGCCAGGCCGAGGGCCTCGGCCGCCGTCCGGAACAGTCGTGGCTCGGGCTTGCCCGCCGCGACGGGCGCGGTGCCGGTGGCCCGGCCCACCGCCTCGACGAGGGCCCCGTTGCCGGGGGCGATCCCCTCCGCGCGCGGGATCGAGGTGTCCAGGTTGGTGGCGACCCAGGTGGCCCCGGCGCGCACGGCGTACGCCGCCTCCGCCAGATCGGCCCAGCCGAGACCGGGGTCGAAGCCCTGGATCACCGCGTCGGGACGCTGCGCCGCGGACGCGACCACCTCGTAGCCCCGCTCCTCGACCACGGCGCGCAGGTACGCCGAGCCGACCACGAGCACCCGGCCGGTGCGGCGGCCGAGCGTCTCCTCGAGCAGGTCGACGCCCGCCGGTGCGGAGCCGAAGACCTGCCCCGCCTGCGCGGGCACCCCGAGCGTGCGGAGATGCTCGGCCACAGACTCCGGCGCGCGGGAGGCGTTGTTCGTCACGAACCCGACCGGCACGCCCCGTTCCTGCAGCGTCGACAGCGTCTCGACCGCCCCGGCGATCGCGCCGCCTCCGGCGTAGACGACGCCGTCCAGGTCGCACAGCAGCCCGTCGTGACCGGCGAAGAACGTGGCGCTCACCGCTCGTCCGCCTCCGGGGCCTCGAGGGCGTCGAACAGCGACAGCTGGTTCGGGTCGACCTCGTCCGGCGCGTCGACGGCGGCCGGCGGCTCTGCGGCGGCCTCCGGCCGGGGCGCCTCGGTCGGCTCCGTGGCGGCCTCCGGCTCCTCGGCCGGGGATCCGTCCGCCGTCGGCTCCGCACCGGCCTCGGCCGCATACCGCTCGTGGCGCCGTTCGCGGGGGGACGGGCGGCGGTCCCGGGGGTCCTCGACCGGCTCGGTGTCCACGTCGATGATCTCCGGGTCCGCGAACCCGCCCACGCCGAGGGCCTTCTCCGCGACGCGCACGGCACGCGCCCAGAGCCGAGCCTCGTCGCGGCGCCCCAGGGCGAGCAGCACGTCGGCCTGACGCTGGAACAGCCGGGGAGAGAAGGGGTAGCCGCGCCGCCGGTCCAGTTCCGGGATCTGCAGGGCCTCATGGGCACCCTGAAGGTCGCCGGCGTCCTCGCGGATGCCGGAGACGACCATGGCCAGCTCGGCCCGCGCCGCCCGGTCCAGACGCGAGGCATCCACCTCGGCGGCCAGCTGCAGGGCCTTCTCCGTGCGGCCGAGGGCACGCTCGCTGTCCACCTGCGCGGCGATGTGGGTGTCGTCGCCCGTCATGCGCCGGTAGGTGCGGAACTCGCGCAGCGCGTCGGCGTACTCCCCCGCCGCGTAGGCGGTGAGCGCGACTGCCTCGCGCACGCGTGAGAGGCGGCCGCCCTTGCGGGACGCGGCGAGGGCGTGCTGGAACGCCAGCGCCGGGTCGACGTCCAGGTAGCGGCCGGCCATCACGAGATGCTTGGCGACCCAGCTGGCAGGACGCTCGTCAAGGCCGTTGATCTCCTTGAGCGTGCCGCGGTCGAGCTCCTGGCCCGTCACGTCCGGGTCGATGTCCGGAGAGCGCTCCTGGTCCGCACGATTCGCCGCTCGGAGGTCACCGGGATTGTGCGCGGGTCGTTCGGCGCGGTCCTCGCGACGAGGGCCCGTCGGCGCACCGCGGCGCTCGGGGCGTCCGCCCCCCTGGCCCGGGCCGCGCCGCCGGTCCTCGTGAGGCCCGCCGGAGCGGCGCCGGTCACCGGCACCGCTGCGAGGACGTCCGTCGCGGTCACCGCCACGACGCCGGCCATCACCGCCACCACGGGGCCCGCGGCCCTCGGATCCGCGGTCCTCGCGGCGCTCTCGGGGGGTGTCCTCAGCCATGGTGTCCTTCCTGGGCGTCACGCCGCGACGGTCCGCGGGAACGCGGTCTCTGTTCCTCATGTGCCGGCCTCGCGGCCGGGTCCTCAGGGGACCAGGCTAGTGCCCGGAGCCTGTGGCAGACCGTCCTTGCGGGGAAAGCAGTCCAGAAATGCGGGAAGGGCCTCGCACCCAACGGTGCGAGGCCC
>NZ_LOSQ01000041.1:822-1013 GCF_001595485.1 Micrococcus sp. CH7 | reverse complement strand
ACCGCCGTAACCCTAACCCCACACCACCACCCTCAACACGGGCAACAGCAGGGAAACCTACGGGTCACACAACAGTGACACTATTCAACTCAAAACACCCCAACCATCCACCAACACATGGACAGCCGGTTGCAATCAGACAACCGCACAGTGGACGCGAACACCAACCCATCACCTTGAAGCAAGCAATA
>NZ_LOSQ01000041.1:0-812 GCF_001595485.1 Micrococcus sp. CH7 | reverse complement strand
TCCCTCAAAGAATGTCCGGCGGCGACCTACTCTCCCACAACCTCCCGGCTGCAGTACCATCGGCGCTGTGGGCCTTAGCTTCCGGGTTCGGAATGGAACCGGGCGTTTCCCCCACGCTATGACCGCCGTAACCCTAACCCCACACCACCACCCTCAACACGGGCAACAGCAGGGAAACCTACGGGTCACACAACAGTGACACTATTCAACTGAAAACACCTCAACCACCCACCAACAAGCAGACAGCCGGTTGCAATCAGACAACCGCACAGTGGACGCGAACACCAACCCATCACCTTGAAGCAAGCAATGGGATAAGAGTGTGTGTAAGTCATCGGCCTATTAGTACTGGTCAGCTTCACGAGTCTTCAGTCCTCGCTTCCACATCCAGCCTATCAACCCAGTGTTCTAGCTGGGGGCCTCACACCCTCAAAGGGGCAAGGAAATCTCATCTCGAAGCCGGCTTCCCGCTTAGATGCTTTCAGCGGTTATCCATCCCGAACGTAGCTAATCAGCCATGCACCTGGCGGTACAACTGACATACCAGAGGTTCGTCCGTCCCGGTCCTCTCGTACTAAGGACAGACCTTCTCAAATTTCCAACGCGCGCAGAGGATAGGGACCGAACTGTCTCACGACGTTCTGAACCCAGCTCGCGTACCGCTTTAATGGGCGAACAGCCCAACCCTTGGGACCTACTCCAGCCCCAGGATGCGACGAGCCGACATCGAGGTGCCAAACCATGCCGTCGATATGGACTCTTGGGCAAGATCAGCCTGTTATCCCCGAGGTACCTTTTATCCGTTGAGCGAC
>NZ_LOSQ01000040.1:0-10905 GCF_001595485.1 Micrococcus sp. CH7 | reverse complement strand
GCCACGCCCCGCTCGCCGGGCCAGTGGATGCCGCCGAGCCACAGGGGCCGGGGGGCGTCCTCGGGTGCCCACGCGTGCACGTCGGTGCCGCCGGGATCCGCTCGTCCGAGCCGCTCACCTGCGTTTTCCAACGAGAAAGAACTCTAGGCCATCTCCGCCCGGATGCAAAATCGGCGTCCGGAGGCGTGTCGGGCCACCCCGTCGGGGGTCCGGGGACCCTGCCAGAATGGCTGACCATGACCCAGCCACGCCTCGCGCATCAGACCCCCCACGGACGCATGTACGCGCGCTCCCTCTCGGGCCTGCCCGAGGTCCCGTCCATCACCACCGTGATCGGCATGGAGAAGACGGACCTGGACGGCTGGGTCGGGTGGATGGCGGCCCAGTCCGTGACCCAGGATCCGCGCCTGGCGGAATCGGTGGGCTCCGCGGCGCGCCTGAAGCAGGTGGCCCGGCAGTCCGCCGACGCCGCCGCCCGCTACCGGGACGCCGCGGCCGAGCGCGGGGACCGCGTGCACGACTACGCCGAGCAGGTGGCCCAGCGCGCCCTCGGCCGCCCCCACACCATGGCGGAGGCCCGGGCCCGGCTGATCGAGCACGGCGAGGGCGCCTACGCGGACCGCTTCGACGAGTGGTGGGACCTCTACGACGTCCGGCCGATCGCGGCCGAGATCACCGTCTGGAACCACACGGTGGGCTACGCGGGCACGCTGGACCTCGTCGCCCGGATCGGCGGCCGGCTGTGCCTGATCGACTACAAGACGAAGGGCACGGGGCGGGACGGACGGGTCAAGGCGCTCGATCCCAAGGTGGTCATGCAGCTGACCGCCGGCCTGAAGGCGGAGGAGTCCCTGGTGGACCCCGAGGCCGGCACCTGGGAGGAGTGGCGGCACGGCCAGGCCGAGATGCTGCTCGGCGTCGCCCTGGGGGAGACCGAGGTCGCCGTGCACCAGGCCAACCCGGGCGTGCTGCCCCGCCACTGGCACAAGTTCTGGGCCCTGCGCCAGGTCTGGAAGCACGCGCAGGCCGTGGACGACGCCGGCCCCGCGCTCCGTGTCATCGGCCCCCCTCCGCCGTCGGTCCCGGTGTCGGCGGCCACCGGCCTGCAGGCCGTGCGCGCCGCGGCGTTCGGCGGCGGCTCCCACGCCGCCCCGGCCGTGGCGCCCGACGGGTCGTCGTCGCGCCCGGCGTCTGCCGAGGGCGGCGATAGGGTGACGGCGTGACCGTCCTGCCCGTCCGCACCGTCCCCGACCCCGTCCTGCGCACCGCCGCGTCGCCCGTGCCCCCGGGCGCGGATGTGCGCGCCCTCGTGGCGGACATGATCGAGACGATGCACGCCGTCGGGGGCGTGGGCCTGGCCGCGCCCCAGGTGGGCGTGGGCCTGCGCGTCTTCGTGTTCGACGTCGCCGGCGTCGCCGGGCACGTGGTCAATCCCGTACTCGAGACCGCCGGCCAGGCGCTGCGGGAGCCGGGCGAGGGGTGTCTGTCCGTGCCCGGGCTGCGCTACCACCCGGCGCGCGCCGCCGAGGCCGTCGTCCGCGGCACCGACGTGGACGGGAACCCGGTGGAGCACCGGGGGACCGGCCTGCTCGCCCGCTGCCTGCAGCACGAGACCGACCACCTCGACGGGATCCTCTACGTCGACCGCCTCGACGGCGAGGAACGCCGTGAGGCCCGCCGCCGCATGCGCGCCGGCGAGGTGGACCACGCCGCTCGCCGCATCGGGGCCGAGCGCGCGGCCGCCGTCAGCTCGGTCTTCGGCGCCCCCGCCGCCCCCGCCGCCGGAACAGGAGCCGCCCGATGACCGCCCCGACGCCCCTGCGCGTGCTCTACGCCGGCACGCCCGAGACCGCCGTGCCCGTGCTGCACGCCCTGCTCGACTCGCCCCACGAGGTCGTCGGCGTGCTCACCCGGCCGGACGCCCCGGTCGGGCGCCGGCGGGTGCTGACCCCGTCGCCGGTCGCGATCGTGGCCGAGGAGGCCGGCCTGCCCGTGCTCAAGGCCGACCGACTCCGCGGACCCGAGGGCGCCGATGCCCTCCAGGCGATCCGGGCGCTCGAGGCAGACGTGGCCGTCGTCGTCGCCTACGGGGCGCTCGTGCCCGCCGAGGCCCTGCAGATCCCCCGCCACGGCTGGCTCAACCTGCACTTCTCCGCGCTGCCGGCCTACCGCGGCGCCGCCCCCGTCCAGCGCGCCGTGATGGCCGGGGAGACCGAGATCGCCGCCGACGTGTTCCAGCTCGAAGAGGGCCTGGACACCGGCCCCGTCTTCGCCCGGCTCACCCGCCCCGTCGCGGCCGACGAGACCGCCGGGGCCGTGCTCACCGACCTCGCCGAGCGCGGCGGTCCGCTCGTGATCGACGTGCTCGACCGCCTGGCGGCCGGCACCGCGACGGCGACGCCCCAGCGCGGCGAACCCTCCCACGCGCCGAAGCTCACGGCCGCAGACGGCCTGGTGGACCCCGCCCGCCCGGCCGCCGAGGTGGCCGCCCGGATCAACGGCGTCACCCCCGAGCCCGGCGCCTGGGGCTGGCTGACCGCGGACGACGGCGCCGCCCCGGCCCGTTTCAAGCTCGACGGCGTCGCCCCGGTCCGCGCCGGCGACGACGGCTGGCCCTCCGCCCTCGACGCCGCGGTTCCCGGGCAGATCCTGGTGGCCGCGAAGGCCGCCTGGCTGCGCACGGCCGGCGGGGCCGTCCGGCTCTCCCGCGTCCAGCCGGCGGGCAGGAAGCTGATGCCGGCCGCCGACTGGGCGCGCGGCGCCGCCGCCGGGGCCGCGCTGCTGGCCGGGGAGGCGCTCGCCCACCACGAAGAACAGGCCCGCCAGGAGGCCGCCGCCCGGGCGGCGGCACGCGAGGCCGCGCGGAACGCCGCGGCACAGGACGAGGAGGCACGCGCATGAGCCGCGAAGGACAGGCAGGACAGGGCGGGGGCGAGCGAGGGGCCCGCGGAGAACGCGGCCGCGCACCCCGGCCGGACGCCCAGGACCGCCGCGACGCGCAGGGGCGCACCCGCAACCGGGGTCGCTCCGGCGCCGGGCGGAAGTACTCGGCGCAGGCGCCGTCACAGCGCTCCCGCACCGCCGACCCGGCGCGCCGCGTCGCGTTCGGGGTGGTCCGCTCCGTCCACGCGGAGGACGCGTACGCGAACCTGGTCCTCCCGGCGCGCACCCGCCAGGCCCGCCTCGACCGGCGCGACGCGGGCTTCGCCACCGAACTCGCCTACGGCACCCTGCGCGGGCTCGGCCTGTACGACGCGATCCTGACCCGCTGCGTGGACCGCCCGCTCGAGAAGATCGACCCACCCGTGCTCGACGCCCTGCGGCTCGGCGCCCACCAGCTGCTGGGCATGCGCGTGCCCGCCCACGCCGCCCTCGACGCCACCGTCTCCCTCGTGCGCGCCGAGATCGGGGCCGGCGCCTCCGGGTTTGTGAACGCGGTGCTGCGTCGGGTCGCCGAACGCCCCCTCGAGGAGTGGCTGGCCGACGTCGCCCCCGCCGACGGCGGCGACGCCGCCCTGGCCGTCCGCACCGCGCACCCGGTGTGGATCGTCCGCGCGCTGCGCCAGGCCCTGGCCGCTCACCGCGGCACCCGCCACATCGCCGACCGCGACGCCGAGCTGGCCGCCCTGCTCGAGGCGGACAACGCCCCGCCCGTGGTCAACCTCGTCGCCCTGCCCGTGGCCGGTGGGGCCGAGGCGCTCGCCGCGGCCCTCGACGACGGCGCCGAACCCGGGCCGCTGGCCCCGGACTCCGCCCTGCACTCCGGCGGCGACGCCGGCCGTCTGCCCGGGGTGCGCGAGGGCGTGCTCCGCGTCCAGGACGCCGGCTCCCAGCTCACCGCCCGCGCCCTGGCCCAGGCACCCGTCCCCGCGGCCGAGGGGCGGGCCGAGCGCTGGCTCGACCTGTGCGCCGGCCCCGGCGGCAAGGCGGCCCTGCTGGCCGCCCTCGCCGCCGAGCGGGGTGCGACGCTCGTGGCCAACGAGGTCGCCCCGCACCGCGCCGACCTCGTCCGGCAGGCACTCGCCGCCGTGCCCGCCGGAGCCTGGACCGTCCGGGCCGGGGACGGCCGCACGATCGCCGACGCCCCCGAGGCGGCCCCGGCGTTCGACCGCGTCCTCGTGGACGCCCCCTGCACCGGCCTCGGTGCGCTGCGCCGCCGACCCGAGTCGCGCTGGCGCCGCACCCCGGCCGACCTCGCCGAGCTCACCGGCCTGCAGGCCGAGCTGCTCGACGCGGCGGTCTCCGTCCTCGCCCCCGGCGGCGTGCTCGCCTATGTCACTTGCTCCCCGCACGTCGCGGAGACCGTCGTCCAGGTCCAGGACCTCGTGCGCCGCCACCCCGAGCTGGAGCTGCTCGACGCCCGCACCGCCCTCGACACCGTCGCGCTCGACGACCTGCGCCTGGACGAGGCCGAACCCGCCGGCGCGCCGGAGCCGGCCGATGTGGTCGCCCGCACGGCCCAGCTCTGGCCGCACCGGCACGGCACCGACGCCATGTTCCTGGCCCTGCTGCGCGCCCCCGGCGCCTGACCGAGAGGACCCGCCCATGACCGCCCGCGCCCCGCGCCTGCACCCCTCGATCCTGTCCGCGGACTTCGCCCGCCTCGCCGACGAGCTGGCCCGCATCCCCAGCGCAGACGCGGTGCACGTGGACGTCATGGACAACCACTTCGTCCCGAACCTCACCCTCGGCCTGCCCGTGGTCGAGGCGATCCGACGCGCCACGGACCTGCCGCTGGACCTCCACCTGATGATCGAGGACGCCGACCGCTGGGCGCCCGGCTACGCGGAGGCGGGGGCCGAGTCCGTGACCTTCCACGCCGAGGCGTCGGCGGCGCCCGTCCGACTGGCCCGCGAGCTGCGCGCGGCCGGAGCGAAGGCCGGCATGGCGCTGCGGCCGACGACCGCGGTCGAGCCCTACCTGGACATGCTCCCGGAGCTGGACATGCTCCTGCTGATGACCGTGGAGCCCGGCTTCGGGGGGCAGGCGTTCCTCGACGTCGTGCTGCCGAAGATCCGCCGGGCCCGCCGCGCCCTCGACGGCGGGCCCGCCCCGCTGGCCCTCCAGGTCGACGGCGGCGTGAACCGGGAGACCATCGAACGCGCGGCCGAGGCCGGGGCCGACGTGTTCGTGGCCGGCTCCGCGGTGTTCGGCGCCGAGGACCCCGACGCCGCGCTCGTCGGCCTGCGCACCGCCGCCGCCCGCGCCTGCCACTGAGCCCGGCGACGCGGTCGCCCGGCCGCCGCGCCGGACGTCGCCCGGTGACGTCCGGCATGCGCGGCCGGCCGGGCGTGCGATACTGCTGGACAGCAACGTGCTCCGAGATGCGGTGGAAGTCCGCACCGGCGGTGACAGCCCGCTAACCGCGCGGCCCGTCCTCATCCGAGGCGGTGCCGGGCGGCCTGACCGGTGGAATTCCGGTGCCGACCGTACAGTCGGGATGGGAGAGGCACGCGGCGGAGCCGTTCCGCGCCCTGCGCGGGAGGGCTGCGGAGCGCACCCCTCGGAGTCCCGATCCGAGGAGGTGGCGTCACGGTCATGGACTGGTTAGTGGACGCCTTCAACTGGACCATCCCGGTCGCCGGCGGGGGCCTGCTCATGCGCGAGGTGCTGGGCAACGTCTTCGGCCTCGCCTCCGCCCTGGGCGGCATGGCGCGCAGGGTCTGGGCCTGGCCCGTGGGCATCCTCGGCAACCTCATCCTGCTGACGGTCTTCCTCGCCTCCCTGTTCACGGGGGCCGATCACGCCACCCTGCTCGGCCAGGCCGGCCGACAGGTCATGTTCATCGCCGTCTCCGTCTACGGCTGGGCGCGCTGGCGTCAGGCCCGCCGGGGCCACGCCGAGGACGCTCCCGCCATCACCCCGGAGTGGGCCGGCTGGCGCGGGCGCGTGTTCCTCGTGACGGCCATGGCGGTCGGCACCGTCGCCCTCACCCCCGTGTTCCGCGCCCTGGGTTCGTGGGAGCCGGTGTGGGCGGACGCCTGGACGTTCGTGGGATCGCTGCTGGCGACCTACGGCATGGCGCGCGGCTGGGTGGAGTTCTGGCTGATCTGGGTGGCCGTGGACGTCGTCGGCGTGCCCCTGCTGTGGAGCACCGGCTACTACGCCTCGGCCGTGATGTACGCCTTCTACGGCGCCTTCACCCTGATCGGCTTCTTCGTGTGGCTGCGCGCCACAGACCGGGACAAGCCCGCCGTGGAGACGCTGCTGCCCGACGGCCCCGAGGGGGACGTCGCCCGATGAGCGCCGCCGAGACCCCGCCCGCCGACCCCATGGACCTCGCCGTCCACGCCGCGCTGCGCGGTGTGCGCGGCGCCAACCCCCTCGTCGGGGCCGTCCTGACCGACGAGGCCGGCCGCGTCCTGGCCGTCGGCCACCACCGCGGACGGGGGACCGCCCACGCCGAGGTCGACGCCCTCGCCCGCTGGCGGGCCGCCCGCGCCGCGGATCCGGCCCTGGCCGCCCTCGACCCCGCCGGCCTGACGCTGCACGTCACCCTCGAGCCCTGCGACCACACCGGCAGCACCGGCCCCTGCTCCCAGGCCGTCCTGGACGCGGAGATCGGCGCACTGCGCTACGCCGTCGCGGACCCCACCGGTCACGACGGCGGCGGCGCGGCCCGCCTCGCCGCGCACGGGGTGCACGTCACCGGCCCCACCGGCGAGACGGCCGCCCTCACGCTCACCGCCCGCTGGCGCGAGGTCCGCGACGCAGGCCGTCCGTGGGTGACCGGGCACCTCGCTCAGTCCCTCGACGGCCACGCCGCGGCCGCCGACGGCACGAGCCAGTGGATCACCGGCCCGGACTCCCGCGTCCACGCCCACGAGGTGCGCTCCCGCGTCGACGCCATCGTCGTCGGCACGGGGACCGTCCTGGCCGACGACCCCCGCCTCACCGCCCGTGACGCCGTCGGCGCCGAACTCGCGCACCAGCCCGTGCCCGTCGTCCAGGGTCACCGGCCCGTGCCCGACGGCGCCGCCCTGCGCACCCACCCGGTGGTGCTGGAGGTCCTCGACCACGACCCGCACGCCGTCCTCGCCGCGCTCGCCGCCCATCCCGGGCCCTGGCCCCACGGCCGCCGTGCCGAGCACGTGCTCATCGAGGGCGGGCCCCGCGTGCTCGGCGCGTGGCTGCGCGCCGGCCTCGTGGACGAGCTCATGGTCTACACCGCGCCCCTGCTGCTCGGCCCGGGCCGCGCCGCCGTCGCCGGCCTGGACGTCGCCACGCTGTCCGAGGCACTGCGCTGGCACCCCGACCCCGCGGAGGGTGGCCCCGTCCGTGCCCTCGGGGACGACGTCTGGACCCACCTGAGCCCCGTGCCGGCCCCGCGCCTGCCCACCGCCCCCGCCCCGACCCGTTTCCAGGAGGACTGAGTGTTCACCGGCATCGTCACCCATCTCGGCACCGTCGTCGCCCTCGAGCACGACGCGGCCGCCGACACCGCCCTGCTGACCCTCGACGCCGGCGGCGCCCTCGACGGGCTGCCCGCCGGCGGCTCGCTCGCCGTCGACGGCGTGTGCCTCACGGCCCTCGACGAGCCCACGGGGCGCCCCGGCGTGTTCCGTGCCGACCTCATGGGCCAGACGCTGCGGATGACCAGCCTCGGCGACCGCGCCCCGGGGGACCGGGTCAACCTCGAGCGCTGTCTGCGCCCCACCGACCACCTGGACGGGCACGTGGTCCAGGGCCACGTGGACGGGACCGGCCAGGTCCTCGCGGTCACCCCGCACGGGGCCTGGACCACCCTGCGCATCGGCCTGCCCGCCCGCCTGGCGCGTTACGTCCCCGCGCAGGGGGCCATCGCCCTGCAGGGCGTCTCCCTCACCGTCACCGCCGTCTCCGACCCGGGCGCGGCCGCGCACTGGTTCGAGGTCGGCATCATCCCGGCCACGCTCGAGGCCACCACCCTGGGCGCCCTGCGGCCGGGCGACCGCGTCAACCTCGAGACCGACGTGCTCGCCCGGTACGCCGAGCGTCTCGCGCTCATCCCGTCCGCCCCCGCCGCACCCACCGAGGAGGCCCGCCCGTGAGCGAGCACATCCGTCTGGACCCCGTCCCCGCGGCGATCGCCGCGATCGCCGCCGGCCGGCCCGTCGTCGTCGTGGACGACGCCGACCGCGAGAACGAGGGCGACCTGATCTACGCGGCCGCCCTGGCCACCGACGAGGTCACCGCCTTCACCGTCCGCCACACCTCGGGCGTCATCTGCGCGCCCCTGCCGGCCGGCCTGGCCGACCGCCTGGCCCTGCCGCCCATGACCACCGTCAACGAGGACCCCAAGGGGACCGCCTACACCGTGAGCGTGGACGCCGCCGCCGGCGTCACCACCGGCATCTCCGCCGCCGACCGCACCCGCACCCTCCGCGTGCTCGCCGACCCCGGTGCCGCCCCCGGTGACCTGACCCGGCCCGGTCACGTGTTCCCCCTGCGCGCCGTCCCCGGCGGCGTCCGGGCCCGCCGCGGCCACACCGAGGCCGGCGTCGAGCTGTGCCGCCTGGCCGGCGTCGCGCCCGTGGCCGCCATCGCCGAGCTCGTCCACGACGACGGCACCATGATGCGCCTGCCCGCCCTGCGGGAGTTCTCCGATGAGCACGGCCTCGTGCTCATCTCCATCGAGGACCTCGTGGCCCACCTGGAGGAGACGACGCCGACCCTGACCGCCGTCCCCGCCGAGGCCACCCTGCCGACCCGGCACGGCCTGTTCCGCGTGAGCGTGCACGTGGACGCCGAGACCGGGGCTGAGCACCTGCTGCTCGTGGCGGGGGAGACCGACCCGGAGCGTCCCCTCACCGTCCGCGTGCACTCGGAGTGCCTCACCGGCGACGTGCTCGGCTCCCTGCGCTGCGACTGCGGCCCCCAGCTCGAGGACGCCCTGGCCCGCGCGGCGGCCGAGGGCGGCGCCGTCCTCTACCTCCGGGGCCACGAAGGACGCGGCATCGGCCTGGCCAACAAGATCCGCGCCTACCGGCTCCAGGAGGAGGGGATGGACACCGTCGAGGCCAACCTCGCCCTCGGTCTGCCCGCCGAGGCGCGCGACTGGGCCGGGGCCGCCGCCGTCCTCACGGCCGCCGGCCATCGGCGCATCCGCCTGGTCACCAACAACCCCGCGAAGGTCGCGGGGCTGCGGGCGGCCGGCATCGACGTCGTCGAGCGTGTCCCGGCCCCCACGCCCGTCACCGAGCACAACGTCGTCTACCTGCGCACCAAGCGGGACCGCATGGCCCACGCCCTGGCGGACCGCGTGCTCGAACCGCCGACGGCCACCGGCGGCCCCGCCACGCCGGCCGATGACCCGACCACCGACCCGACCCACCCCACCCACCAGGAGGACACCCCATGAGCGGCGCCGGAGCCCCGACCTTCACCCCCGACCCCGCCGCTGCGAGCGGCCTGAACGTGGCGATCGTCGCCGCCCAGTGGCACACGGAGATCATGGACGGGCTGATCGCCGGGGCGCAGGCCGCCGCGGCCGACCTGGGCCTGGAGCCCGTGCTCGTGCGCGTGCCCGGCACCGTCGAGCTCACCGTCGCTGCGGCGCGGCTGGCGGAGCGCTTCGACGTCGTCGTGGTCCTCGGCGTCGTGGTGCGCGGGGACACCCCGCACTTCGACTACGTGTGCCAGTCCGTGACCCAGGGCGTGACGGAGGTCTCGGTGCGCACCGGCGTTCCCGTGGGCTTCGGCGTGCTCACCGTGGACACCGAGCAGCAGGCCCGCGACCGGGCGGGCCTGCCCGGATCCCGAGAGGACAAGGGACGCGAGGCCCTCGAGGCGGCCGTCCTCACCGAGCTCGCGCTGCGCTCGGTCACGCCACGGGACTGAGGGTGGCCGGGCGGGGCTGCCTGCTGGGTCGGCTGCTCTCGACGTGGACCCTGTCCCCGGGGCCGGTGGGGTGATCGCAGGCCGGTCAACCGGGCCCGTCCGGAACGCCGGCAGCCCCGCGCCGTCATGGATGGGGTCGGCCGGAGGGCGCGGGGACCCGACGATAGAGGCGGAGACGCGAAGCCCCCGCCCTTCGTCTCGCTCGCGGCATCCACAGCTCGTCGTCCACTGCCCCGACCGTCAGGGCGGGCCGTTGACCCCCAACGCGTTCACCGCCGCAGACGGGTGATCTATGCGGCCCGCCCCGCCTCGGACGACTGCGTCGGGGTGCACGGAGCCTGCCGCAGCGTGGCCGCGTTCAAACAGTCCATGGCCCTGCTGGGAGCTGCGCGAGACCGGGCTGCTGCTCACCCCCCTGGTGCCGGCCCGCTCCATCGTCCCCGGTGCACGTCTGGCCTGCGACTGGCTGGGCCACTATGAGAAGCGCGAACCCGTCGCCTCCGCCTACGCCGACCTGGCCGGCCTCATCTTCGAAAGGGTCACCGCATGAACGAGAAGCAGCTTGAGCCCGACCTGAGTCTGCGAGCACAGCGACGCAAGCCCACCCCGGCCCCCCAGACCCCGGCTCCCGGAGCGGTGATCCCCGCAGAACCGGCAACGACCTCGGACCCGGCCGGTGGGTATGCGCCCCTGGCGCGGCGTGGGGCGCCGACCGCGGCCCTGAACGTGCGAGTGCCCGAAGCGATCCGCGACGCGGTGCGTCGAGAGGCCGCCACGAACCCGGCAACGCCCAGCCAGGCCGCGGTCATCGAAGCCCTAGTTGTAGGAGGGCATGACGTTGTTGACTCGGGTCGGTGCCAGTGAGGCCGGAGGGGCGTCTCCGCAGGAGGTATGAGGCCGATGATAGTTGTAGTGGTTCACCCACACCTGAAGGGCCTCACGCCGAGCTTGCTCTGAGGTATACGGGCGGGCGTAGAGGACCTCATCGACCATCAGCAGTTGAGTCCCGCATAGTGGTGTAGCGCCCGGTGGTCGGGCACGTCGTTCCAGACGTGGACGCGGCCACCGTGTGATCCTTCGAGTCAA
>NZ_LOSQ01000039.1:0-13348 GCF_001595485.1 Micrococcus sp. CH7 | reverse complement strand
AGGCCCTCGCCCAGCTCGCCGCGGCCTACCCCGACCGGATCAACCCCTACCTGTGACCACCCCGCTTACACAGACAAGTTGACACGCCCGTCGAGGTGGTCGACGATCACGCGCTGCTCAACCAAGCTAGGCAGCGGAACCTCCATCCGGCCAAGGACCGAGCCATTGAGGTTCATGAGACCAGTAGATGTGGTCGCGACCAGATTAATCCAGCTACGGGCTTGATCTGTCCGCATGAACCACCACAAGAACTTCGGAATCATCGTGGGCCGCAGACGTAGTCTCTGCATGAAGTTCCCGAACCCGTAGCCACCCTCGGCAACTTCATTGTCCACCAGGGTCGTCTTTCCAACATGCTTGAACGACCCGCTCGTCTTCGTCACGATGAGGTCTCCCTCCCGGAGCCGGGTATTCTGCCGCTCGGTCTGGGACAAGTTACGCAATGCAGGATCGCCAATAGCCCAGTACCCATCTACCGTCTGTTCCGTCGAACGGAGTACTGCCACATCGTCCGCACCCGTCGGATCTTCACCCCACGCGCCCGAGTCATTGAGAACCAGGTGCCGCCGAAGAATGACTATCTCCGAGATGGAGACGAATGCTCGGTCGATGACTGCCTGACGCCGTTCGCGCAACCGGTTCATTAGCTCGACCTGCTTCGCGATGAGGGCGTCGATCGTGGCGGTCTCGCGGTCGAGGTAATCCGCGATCCGTGCCTGGTCTGATTCGTTGTCCACGGGGATCGACAGAGTAGACACCCACTCAGCAGTTACTCGGCGCAGATTCCCCACTCCCTGCAGGACGGTCTCTCCCTCACTGAGGACCGGCTGCGTTCGAAGGAAGTAGGCAAGATACCTGGGTTCGATTCCACGAGGCCGGAGCACATGCACCTCAGTCGTGGCGAGTCCTGCCACTGTCGGCAGGTCATCAGCCACGAACACGCGGCCAGCCTCGAACGTCGGAGTGATCTTGGGCATCACCACGTCGCCACGACGCAAGACGGTGTATCCGGCCGTGTTGGCCGGTTTGGTGAACTCGTACCGGCGCCGACCGTCCGGCCAGACCGCTTCGAGGGGCAGGAAGGTGACCTCATCGTCCCCCAAGCCGCGCAACTCGGGAACAGGTGGATTAACTTGAGCGACGCGGCGTAGCTGCATGCTCACCGCTCCACCTCGCTCAGCAACTCGATGATCTCGGCGGTGAGCTGCTTGAGCTCGGCGTCGATCTCCTCGAGCGGGCGTGGTGGCACGTACGTGTAGAAGAGTCGGGTGAAGGGGATCTCGTAGCCGATCTTCGTCTTGGACTCGTCGATCCAGGCGCCAGGCACGTGCGGGGCCACCTCAGCCTCGAAGTACTCGTGAATGTCCCGGCCGAAGGGCACCAGCTCGGTGTCCCGCAGCGAGGTGTCCGGCTCCGGCTCGCCCTTCTTGTTCGTCACCACCTCAGCCTCGGGATCGTGCACGCCAATCGCCCCGGTCAAGGCCTTCACCAGTGGAGCGCCGGCGGTCACGCCGTGCTCCTTCAACGCCCTCTTCAGGTCTAGCACGAAGGTGGGCTGGTGGTCCCAGGCCCGGCCACGCAGGGAGGCGAGGGCGGCCTCGAGAGCCGAGCGGCCGTCGTCGGGAAGCTTGTCCACCGGCTTGGTGGCGAGCGCCGCCGCGATGGTGGCATCCTCCACCTCGAAGCGCAGCTGCAGCGGGCGCTCCACAGTGATCTCCCGGTAGCCGAAGTCCTGCGCGGTGAGGATCTTGGAGAACTCGGCGTAGGCCTCGGACTGGGCATCGAAGTCCCGGTAGATGTCCAGTACACGCTGGCGGTCCTCCTTGGACAACTTCTTGTTCTTCGAGCCCACGTTGCGAGGCAGCTTGGTGAAGAACGTGCGGGCGTCGATCAGCTGGACCCTGCCGCGGCGGTCTGCCGGCTTGTTGTTGTCCAGCACCCACACATAGGTGGCGATGCCAGTGTTGTAGAACATGTCCGTGGGCAGCGCGACGATCACGTCCACCAGGTCAGACTCCAGCAGCCAGCGGCGGATCTCGGACGGGCCCGAGCCGGCCCCGCCCGTGAACAGCGGGGAGCCGTTGAGGACGATGCCGGCCCGGCCTCCACCCTCCGAGACCGGGCGGAGCTTCGAGGCCACGAGCTGGAGGAACAGCATCTGCCCGTCGCTGATGGCGGGGGTGCCGCCCGGGAAGCGGTTTGTGGCGCCGCCGGCGGCGATCTCCTTCTCCACCGCGGTGCGGGAGGCCTTCCAGTCGCCGCCGTAGGGCGGGTTGGAGAGGACGTAGTCGAAGCGCTCGGTCAGGTGGGCGTCGTTCTTCAGGGTGTCCCCGCGGGCGATGCCGTCCGCGTCCTGGCCCTTGCCGAGCAGCTCGGACTTGCAGATCGCATAGGACTGATCGTTGAGCTCCTGCCCGAACAGGCGGACCTCCGCGTTCGGGTTCATGCGGCGCAGGCGCTCGTCCAACAGGGAGAGCATGCCGCCGGTGCCGGCCGTGGGGTCATAGACGGTGCGGACCGGGTACCCGGTGAGGACGTCGTCGTCGTTGGCCGTGAGCAGGTCCACGAGGAGCTTCACCGCGTCGCGCGGGGTGAAGTGCTCGCCCGCCGTCTCGTTGGAGGCGGCAGCGAAGCGGCGGATCAGGTCCTCGAAGAGGGTGCCCATCTCCGCGTTGGAGACGGTGTCCGGGGAGAGGTCGATGGAGGCGAACTGCTGCAGGACCAGGAAGAGGCGGTCGTGCTCGTCCAGCTTGGCGACCGTCTTGTCGAACTCGTAATAGGTGAACAGGTCCGCCACGTTCTGGGAGAACCCGTCCACGTAGGCCAGCAGGTTCGTGCGGAGCAGGTCCGGCTCCTGCAGGGTGCGGTCCAGGGTGAAGGGGCTGAGGTTGTAGAACGTCAGGCCCGTGCGGGACTCGACCAGGTTGTCCAGGACGAAGTCCGGCTGCCCCTTGGCCGCCAGCTCCGCGAAGAACTCCCGGTGCGGGGCCATGACCGCCTCCATGCGGCGCAGGATGGTGAGCGGAAGGACGAGCGTGCCGTACTGGTTCGGCTTGAACACGCCCCGGAGCTGGTCCGCGATCCCCCACACGAAGTTCGAGAGGTTCTGGGGAGAGGGCATGGTGGCAGAGCCTTTCGGAGCACGGCGGTGTGGTAGTCGGCCTCATTCTGGCACGGCGACAACCCAGGCCTCGGCTCACGCCCGGCACGGTCGATCCCCACTCCGTCGCAGTTCGCTGCGCGGGCCCTCCGGCGGCCAGACTCACGCACCGAGGCCCCGGTCTGCATCACAGTGAACGATGCATCCCGGGGCCCCGGTCGAAGGCTGCGGCCCGTGAGACGTCAGCTCTCGGCGGCCTGGCCCTCCTGCGCGCGGAGCATCGCCTCGAAGGTGGCATCCGGCTCACCGCGGAAGAAGTCCCGGCCGTAGACCACGAGGCAGAGGATGACGCCCGTCGCCAGGCCCCATGCGGCACCGTTGGACGCCAGCACCGCAGCGGTGACTCCCGCGATTCCGAGATCCTTGACGCTGCGGGCCTCCATGATGCCGACCCTCACGGACACGAATCCCTGGATGAGCAGGGTCAGGGCCAGAGCCACCCCGAGCACCGGCTGCACCAGCGTCACGATCGGCAGCAGCAGGAGCCCGGTGTTCGTGCCCCACCGGAACGACCCCGCCCCGCCGAAGATCGACTTCATGGCCTTGCGGCCTTCCTTGTAGCGCTCCACGATCACGACGTGCATGGCAGACCAGATCGGACCGCACATGGCCACGTCCGGACCGATCATGGACATGATGGTGTTGCGGCCGCCGAAGATCAGGTGGGCACGGTCCGGGTTGTACACGACCGCCTCATCCGTGCGGATCTGGTCGGCCTCCTTGAGGATCGCCCGGGCCTGGAGGACGTCGCCGAACACGACGATGTAGGTCGCGAGCACGGTGGGCAGCGCGGTGAGGAACATCGAGGCCGGCGGGAGGCCGATGCCGAAGATCGTGTACCCGGCGAAGAGGCCAGCGAAGTCCGGGGTGTTGAACCCCCACTCGATGGTCGGCCACGAGGCTTCGCCGGCCAGGGGTGCGATGACCACGGCCAGCAGGATCACCGGGAGGATGCCCAGGTTGCCGAGCGTGCGCCACATCGGGTTCTTGGTCCGCATCGCGGCGAACCGGCTGGAGAAGAGCAGGAGGAAGGCGATCCCCACCGCGATCGTGATGGTGACCGGGAAGGTCTCGAAACGCCCTCCGGCGACGAAGAGGGACTGGACGGCGGCGATTCCCGCACCCACCAGGACGCCCGCCTTGATGGCGGAGGGGATCAGCGAGACCACCTTGGAGGCGAGTCCCGTCGCACCCAACGTGATCGAGAAGACGCCCAGCATGAACTGGAACGCGATGAGTGCATGCACACGCTCCTCCCCCTCGGGGAACGCTGAGCAGTAGGCCATGACCAGCGGGATCGCCGGGGTGATCCACCCGGGAACCACCGGATCGCCGAGAAGGTGATGGGTGAGGTACAGGAGGCCGTTGAACACCACGACGGCGAGGGCCACCTCGAACGGCATGCCGAGCAGTTCGACCATCAGGGGGATGGCCGCCAGGTCCACGGCGCACATCAACAGGCCCTGGACGTAGTCCGGCCACTCGAAGCGGTAGTGCACGAACGGCAGGCGGATCTGGAAGGGCCCTGCCTCCCAGTGCGGGGAGACTTCCCCGATGCCTTCATCGTCCAGCGAGTGATGCGCAGTAGTCGTCATGTCCGTGGCCTTCAGTATTCGATGATCTGACGGACCGCACGGCCATCGGCCAGCTGGTCCATCGCTTCGTTGATGTCGTCGAGCCGCATGGTCGCGGAGACGAGCTTCTCCACGGGCAGCCGACCTTCACGCCACATCTGCTCGTATCGCGGGATGTCGCGAGCGGGCACAGAGGTGCCCAGGTACGAACCGATGATCGTGCGGGCCTCACCCGTGATGGTGAGCGGTGAGATCTCCGCCGTCTGCTCCGGCGAGGGAAGCCCTGCCGTGACGGTCCGGCCGCCCGGCGCCGTCGCGTTGAACGCCGTGGTGAAGGCCGCCGGATGGCCGGCGCACTCGACGGCGTGGGTGGTCTTGATGCCGCGCTCCGCCATCTCTTCGGGTGAGTAGGCGGCATGCGCGCCGTAGCTGAGGGCGAGCTCCCGCTTCTCCTCGGACATGTCCACCGCGATGATCTCCTGCACACCGCTGGCCACCGCCGTCAGAAGGCAGGCGACCCCGACGCCACCGAGGCCGACGATCGCGACGGAGTCCCCCTCTTCCGGGGCCGCGGCGTTGAGCAGGGCGCCGCCGCCGGTCAGCACGGCACATCCCAGGACCGCAGCGACGGCGGCCGGCACGTCAGAGCCGACGGGCACCACGGACTTCCGATTCACGACCGCGTGGGTCGCGAATCCCGAGACGCCCAGGTGATGGAACACCTCGTCACCGTCGCGGTGGAGTCGGATCCCGCCGCCCAGGAGGACGCCGGCGTTGTTCGCCTCCGTGCCGGGGGTGCAGGGCAGGCGACCGTCGGTCTTGCACGCATCGCATTCGCCGCATCGGGGCAGGAACGTCATGACGACCCGCTGGCCGATCTCCACGTCGTCGACACCCTCACCGAGCTCCTCGACGATCCCGGCGGCCTCGTGGCCGAGCAGCATGGGGACGGGCCGAACACGATGACCGTTCACCACGGACAGATCCGAATGGCACACCCCCGAAGCCTCCATGCGGACGAGGATCTCGCCTTCGCCCGGGGGGTCGAGCTCCAGGTCCGAGACGGTGAGGGGACGGGACGAGGCGTACGGCCTCTGCCGGCCGATCTCCTCGAGAACAGCTCCACGGATCAGCATGTGAGCGCCTTCCACGACGGGGATGTGTGATGTAGGCCTCACGGCCTCCTCCCATCCCACCAGCGCTCCCCCGTCAAGCGCTATAGACATCCAGTCCATCTCTAGCGGACTAAAATGGGCAGAATGCCCACCGACGCCCTCGACCACCGCCTCCTGCGAGCCCTGCTCGACACGGCTGCCGACCTCGCGGAACTGGCCGACACCGAATCCGTCCTGGCGTCCATCGTTCGGCGCACTCGGGCCCTCGTCGGAACGGACATGGCGTATCTCAGCCTCAATGACCACGCAGCAGGTGAGACGTACATCCGCCGGGCTGAGGGCGTGGTGACCCATGCGTACCGGACGATCCGCATGCCCATCGGCACGGGAGTGCTCGGGAAGGTGGCGGAGGGTCTGGCACTCTTCCAGAGCCTCGACTACACCAACGACCCAACGATCACCCACATCCCCCAGGTGGACCACGCGGTGCAGGCCGAGGGCGTCCACGCGATCATGGGCTCACCCCTCATCGTCGACGGCCGACCGCTCGGCGCCCTGATGGTCGCCGAACGTCGCGCCCGGAGGTTCACCCACTCCGAGGTGACCATCGTCGAGTCACTCGCCAAACATGCCGCCATCGCGATCCAGAACGCACATCGCTACACGGAGGCACTCAACGCCGCGGGGCGCGCGGACGCAGACCGGGATCACGAACGCGAGTCCCTGCGTGAGCTCACTCGCCTGGATGAGCTCTCCTCGCGCCAGTGCCAGTCCCTGCTGGAAGAGCCCAATGAGACGGCCGTGCTCAATCGGGCCGCCGAGCACCTGGGGGTGGAGGTGGAGCTCCTCTCCCCCGAACGCCCGACGTCCCCGCTGCGGCCCGCCCCCACCCTCCCCTCGCGTCACACCACGGGCGAGGCTCACCAGGTCGAGGCACCGGACGGCTGCACCTGGACGCTCGTTCCCGCAGATCGGGACGCGCACGACTGGCTCGCCGTCCGCCGCGCCCTCGACCCTGCCGAGGAGAAGGCCCTGGTCAGGACCGCGCAGCACCTCCTGCTCGCACGACGGCTCCGCAGCGCGCGGCGCGCCACCGAGCTCGAGGCGGGCGCCGGCCTGCTGGCCGAACTCGTCGACGATTCCGCCGGTGGAATCGTGCGACGGCGTCGGGCGCTCGCCGAGCTCGGCCTGCGCGAGGATTCACAGATCAGCTTGGTCGTCATCGATCTCGCCGCCGTACCCGAACCCCAGTTCGCAGAGCGAGTGCTCTCACCCGTGGCGGGAGTACGCCTCAGCGCTCCGTGGGGCGGCACCTGGTGCGTGATCGGCGACCGCCCGGATGTGCCCGCCCGCGTGGAGGCGGCAGTTCGGCATGCGACGGACGCCGTATGGCAGATGGCCTTCCTTGGGCCGGGCGAGCACTTCCGCGATCTGCCGGGAGCGTTCCACACGCTCGAGAACGCCCTCGCCGTCAGTCGGGTGGCCGGAGGGCTCCACGCCGTGGACGCGTCGACCGTGGGCGCCGTGGGCATGGTCCTCGCCGGGGCCGGCGAGGCGAGCAAGGACGTGACGGCCCGCCCGCTGGCGCCGTTGCGCGACCTGCCGCCCCAACGTGCCTCGGCCCTCCGCGAGACCGCACTGACCTACCTGGACGCGGGAATGAACGTGGCCGAGACGTCCCGCCGGCTCTTCCTCCACCGCAACACGGTCCTGCAACGACTGGAGCAGCTCGGCGCCGTCCTGGGTTCCGACTGGCACACGCCCCCGCGGTCGCTCGACCTCCATCTCGCCCTGCTCTCGGCAGCACGCGACGACGGCGGCGCCCCCGGGCGCACCACCCGTGCGAAGCCAACCCCGTCGTCGCGCCGAGGAGCTCCGCCGGCCCGGGGAGCGCACCCGGGAGTGACAGCCCCTGCCCCCGGGGGAGATGTCCTGCGCGCCTGACCCTTCTGACCCGGTCACGGCCACCGAGAAGGGTCAGATCCGCAGACGATTCCTGACACACGCCCCCACCGCCCCACACGCGAAAAATACACAACACTCGCCTTGCGTATCTCACTGAGGTGTGCCTTACTGGTTCTCGGACCCCCGCCGGAAGGACCCCCATGGCCCACGCCTCCACGCACCCCGCTCATCCGCTGCCGCCCGTGGCGCCCCGTCGCCTGCTGCTGGCCCAGCGGCTGCTCCGCGGCGAGGGCTCCGTCGAGGTCACGGCCTTCCGCGCCGGCGAGACGCTCACGACGGCCGTCCACGGCGTGAGCGCGGACGGCCGCCTCGTGATCGCCCACGTCCCCAACCTCCTCGGTTCGCTCGGCGCGTTCCACACGCCCGCGCCGCTGGACGTGCGCGTGGACGTCCTGCGCGACGCCCTGGACCTCACGCTCCCCACCCGCCTGGCGTCCGTGCATCTGCTCGGCACCCTGCGCTGGTGCCGGGACTCGGCCGAGGTCGCGGAGCTGGGGCTGCGCGGTCGCGTCGCGGACCTCGTGGCCGACGTCGGCCCGCGGGTGCGCGTGGGCGTCGTCGAGACCCAGCGGATCCTGCTGCACGACGTCGACGGCGTCGCCGTGTTCTGCCGCCACACCCTGCCGCTCACGTCGCGGGGGCTCATCGACCAGGCCGAGCTCGCAGACCTGTGGGACGACGTGCTGGGCACCGCCCCCGAGGTGCTCGCGGACCTGGCCGACGCCGTCTCCCTGGGCCTGCTGCCGGGCGAGAGCACCCCGTTGCAGGTCGGCACCGGGCCCCTGCCCGAGTCCCCCGCCCACGCCCTCGACGCGGACGAAGCCGGGGTGACCCTGCTCCGCGTCCGCGACGGCGAGGCCGCAGCGGTGCACGTGGCCCTGCCCGGTGCGGGCCGGCTCGATCACAGCCCCCGGCACGCCTGGCGGCGGCTGCTGGACGCGATCCCGGCGCGGGTCGCCCACCCCTGAGGCCACGGCCCCGGTTCGGTCTCAGCTTCGAGACGAGACACGCCCGGGCCCTCGCCGACCTGCGGCGGAGACCCGGGCGTGTGGCGCGACCGGCGGGAAGGTCAGTCGATCGCGTAGGTGGCGCAGGTGGCCACGTCCGTGACCTCGATACCCTCGGCGGTGCAGGCGAGGTCGGCGTTGTAGGTGCACTCGAGGCGGTGGCACGCACCGACGGTCGAGGCGCCCTCGGTCACCGGGCGGCGGACGTCCAGCTGGACGAAGGTGCCGCAGCCGGGCGTGCGGTCGGAGCCGGCGACGGTGATGGCCAGGGCGTTGCAGGACGACTCGGCGTTGAAGGCGCAGGCGCTGGCGGCGCAGGTGCGGACGGCGGTGGTCATGGCGTGATCCTCCCGGTTCGGGACCGCCCCGGGCCGGGACGGTGCTGCTGGAATCGAGATTACTCCGGCTCACGAATAGCACAAGAGGGGCGATCCTTAGTCAATAGAAGATTAGCGCAAATGTATTTTGCGCATTGTCGCGTGTCGTATGGACCGACGTCGCGCCCGCCGGCCGCCCGGAATCTTCTGCATCTCTGGCCCTTCTGGCGACCACGCGCCCACTCAGAAGGGTCAGATGCGCAGACGATCCGCCGTCCCCGCCTCCTGAGCAGCCCCGGCAGCCCCGGCAGCCCCGGCAGCTCCACCACCCTGGCCGAGTCCGCCCCGCGCTCCTAGCGTGGGGCCATGAGCACCCATCGCCTGTCCTCCACCGCCCTCGGGTTCGCCGCCGGACTGGGCACCGCGGCCGCTGTCACCGCAGCCCGCAGGATCGCCCTCATGGGCGCCGTCGGGAAGGGCCACCCGCTCAAGCACCGCCTCCTGGACGCGGCATCCGGCCTGGTCCAGCCGAAGTACCCCATGGGCGCGATGAGCACCTATCTCAACGGACTGCACTTCTACGCCGACGACCTCGGCCGGCAGGTCGAAGCCAGCCACTTCTGCATCCACCTGCGCCACGACCTGCACCAGTGCGTGATCTTCGACCGCAACGCGCCGGACGCGCGGCTGATCGGCATCGAGTACATCATCAGCGAGGAGCGGTTCCGCAACCTCCCCGACGAGGAGCGACGCCTGTGGCACAGCCACCACTACGAGGTGAGCTCCGGTGCCCTCACGGCCCCCGGGGTGCCCGAGCTGGCCGAGCACAGTTACTTCGAAGACCTCATCCACACCTACGGGAAGACGTTCCACACCTGGCAGTACGACCGGGACGACTTCCCGTACGGCATCCCCCAGCTGATGATGGGCCTCACCGGCGACGGCCAGGTGGACGAGGCCCTCCTGCGCGCCCGGGACGAGCGCGTGGGCGTGGACACCGCGGCCAAGTGGCGCAACCGCGCAGACATCTCGGTCTCGGACGTGGTGCGGGGCGCGAACAGCTGGGAGCGCGGGCAGGTCGTGCAGACCACGCTCGAGGAGCGCCCGGTGCGGGGCCGCGACGACTGAGGCCGACGGCGTCAGCAGGGCGCCGTTTCCCGAACGAAAGCGGTGCGACACGCCGCCGTTTCCCGAACGAAAACGCTCGGCGGGCCGGCGCCGTCATCCGGATCGGGCGGGGGCGCCCCGTGAGGGACAGCACGTCCGCCGCATGTGTCGCGTCGGCGAGAACGCTGGGCTCAGACCTTCCCCTTGAGCAGTCGGTGCCAGTAGATCCGGGGCTGGCCGAAGCGGTCGAAGGCCGCCGTGCTCTTCCGCGGCGTCGTCAGGTCCACGCCGGGGATCGACCGGTCCTCGGAGCCGTCGCGGACGTGCTCGTCGAGGACCAGCTCGTCCCGGCTGACCATGACGGGGATCACGGTGTAGCCGTCGTACTTCTGGAGCGGCTTCCCCGCGTCCGCGGCCTGGATGTTCTGGGCCAGGATCTTGACCTGCCGGCGCAGGGCACCGCCGGAGGGCCGTGTGCCCAGGGCGGCGGCGTCGCCCAGCGCCCACACGTGCGGGTGCACGGGATGCAGCAGGGTCTCGGGATCCGCCGCCGCCAGGCCGGCCTCGCCGTCGTCCGCCAGGCCCGCCTCGGCGATGAACTCCGGGGCCCGCACCACGGGCGTGATGTACGCGGCCGCGACGTCGGTGATCCGCTCACCGGTGTTGAGCACCACCTCGCGGGCCTCGTGGTCCACGGCGTTCACCTCTGCGCCGGCGTGCACGTGGACGCCGTACCTCGCCACGGCCTCGGCCAGAGCGGGGTCGATGGTCTGCCGGTCCAGGATCCGGCCGTACGGGGTCACCAGGTGGACGTCCACGTCCGGCAGGATCCCCTTGCGCTCCCACGCCGCGCAGGCCAGGAACAGCGCCTTGAGCACGGTGCCGCCGCACGAGGAGGGCTCAGCCGGCACATTCGCCACCACACGGTCCCCCGCGGCCACACGCGACAGCAGCGCCCGGGCGGCGTCCACGTGCTCGGGCACGTGCGCACTCGCCGCCCATCCGGCGGCGTAGGCCTCACGCAGCCCGTCGATCGCACCCCACCACGGGGTCAGCCCCGGGCAGAGCACCAGGTGGCGGAAGCCCACGGTCAGCCCGGTGGTCGTCACCGCGGTCCGTTCCTCGGCGTCCACGGCCACGACGTGGTCCGGGATCCATTCGACCCCGTCCGGGATGACGGATCGCATCGGCCGTTCGAACCGGGCCATGTCCGCCTGCCCGCCCGCCGCGTAGTTCAGCATCGGCCGGTAGCGGTGCAGCTGTTGGCCGTCGGCGATGGCGACCCGGCCCTGCCGCTTCCGCCGCAGTGCGGCGGCCAAGGACACGCCGGCGTTGCCGCCACCGACGATCAGGATGTCGTACTGCTCGGTCACGTGGTCCTCCGTGGGGTGACGGGGTCAAGGGAACGGTACGACCGCCCCCGCAGACGTGCTCCGCGGTGGACGGGACGTGCCGCCCATCCTCCACTGGGGGCCGGAGCCGGCGCTAGCCCGCGAGGCCCAGCAGCCGCAGCTGGTCGGCGTACTTGCGCATCCCGACCTCCACGGCCTGCGGGTTCTGTGCATACCAGTCCAGGTGCACCTCGCGCAGCTGCTCGGCCGGAACGGTCTGTCCGGCCACGGTCCAGTCCTCGGTCGGCTCGGCGTCGAGGTCGAGGGCCTCGACCACGACCGCCTCGAGGGGTGCGCGCACCCCGCCGAGGAGCACGCGGGAGGCGGGCACGGGCTGGACGGCGACGTCGCCCGGCAGGTGCCCGGCCACGCGCTCGGCCACGCGGGTCAGCACCGTGTTGGTCGGGTGGTTCACGGTGTAGAAGCCGACGCCCCGCTCCGCCGCCACGAGGTCCGCCATGGACAGCGTCCCCTTCGCCTCCTCCCGCGCCCGCAGCGCCTGCACGGACGCGGCCGCGGCCTCGCGGATCGCCGCCGGCGCCACCTCCCGACGACGGCCCGTCGCCGCCTCGGCCAGCACGCGCAGGTCGTGGTACGGCACGACGGGCGGGTCCTCCCCCGGCCGCTCGGCCGCCCCGGGCGCGAACTTCCAATTGCGGAGGGTGACCTGCCAGGGGAAGCGCGAGACGTCGTACACCACGGGGATCCGCACCACGGCGGCGTCCTCGGGCAGCCGGGCCACGAGCTGGTCCGTGCCGATGGGCATGCCCCGGTAGTCGTGCGGGATCGGCTGGGTGACGAGCGCCTTCACGCGCGGCAGCAGCCGCTCCAGGTGCGCGACCTCGTCCGGCTGGGCCTCGAAGGCGGGCGGCACGCGGACGCTCACCAGGTCCGCCCCGTGCACCGGTGTGCCGGGCTCCCCGCCGAGCAGCCGCCGATACGACTCGCCCTGGCAGTTGCCCCACACCAGCAACAGGTCGCCCTCGGGCAGGTCCTCGAGCCCGTAGAAGTGGCCGTAGTGCCGGCGTCGTCCCTCGTCCACGTGCACGCCTGCCTCCTCTCTCCTCAGCCGTCCTCGCGCCGCATCCAGCCGACGCCCGTCTTCCCGAACCACCAGGCCAGGAACGCGGAGAGCGCCGCGAAGTCCAGTTCGTCCAGCTCGCTCATCGGTCCTCCCGTGTTCCGTCCTGTCCGCGATTGTGCCAGCCCCGCCCCGCGGGCACCGGCCCGCTCAGCCCCAGCCGCCCCACCACGCCTCGAGGTCCGGCACGGCGGCCACGGGCGCCCAGCCCAGCCGGGAGGCGGGCACCCGCCACCCCCGCGCCGTCCCGCCCCGCCGAGGCAGCCACCGCGCCCGTGCGCACGTCAGCACGGCGAGCACGCCCCGCTCGCCCGGCTCACCCGGCTCGCCCAGCACCTCCACGCGCTCGACGCCGGCCCGTTCCAGGCGCAGCAGCCACGCGGCGACGGCGTCCGCGTCAGGGCGGGCGCCGGCCCCGGCGGGCCGCAGCGGCACGCGCACGTCCACGGACCAGTCGGGCACCGATCGCACGGCGTCGAGGTCGCCGCGCGCCGGCGTCGGCGGCAGGTCCTCGGCCGCCGCCGCGCCGCCGTCGGGCTCGCCCGGCAGCCGCACGCGGGGGTCGCCGAGCGCGCGCGCCGCCGCCTCGTCGAGGCCGCCCACGACGCCGACCCGCGCCCCCGGCGCCGCG
>NZ_LOSQ01000038.1:0-1256 GCF_001595485.1 Micrococcus sp. CH7 | reverse complement strand
GGGCGTGTCAGATGGTCTGTGTAAGCCGTACCGAGAGGAACGGTAAGAATCATGACCATGATCGACGAGAAGAACCCAGGCGAGCCCTCGGGCCAGGACCTGGTCGAGCAGCTGAAAGCCTCAGGGCAGCTTGATGCCCTGTTCGCGCAGATCGACGCGGGCGGCGTCGAGCTCACCGGTGACGGCGGGTTCGTGCCCGCGCTGGTCAAGGCCGCGCTCGAGCGGGGCCTGCAGGCCGAGCTGACCAGCCATCTGGGCTACGAGAAGGGCTCGAGCGAGGCGCCGAAGCACGCCAACTCCCGCAACGGGACCACCCCGAAGACCGTGGAGTCCGAGGTCGGGCCGATCGAGCTGGACGTCCCGCGAGACCGGGGCGGGTCGTTCACCCCGCGCCTGGTGCCCAAGGGCCAGCGGCGCCTCGGGGGCCTGGATGACATGATCATCAGCCTCTATGCCGGCGGAATGACGATCCGGGACATCCAGCACCACCTGGCCTCCACGATCGGCACGGACCTGTCGCACGAGACGATCTCCAACATCACCGACGCCGTGAGCGAAGAGGTCCTGGCGTGGCAGTCGCGGCCGCTGGAGGAGTTCTATCCGGTGATCTATCTCGACGCAATCCGGATCAAGATCCGAGAGAACAGCCAGGTCCTCAACCGTGCCGCCTACATCGCCGTCGGCGTGGACCTCGAGGGCATCAAGCACGTGCTGGGGATCTGGGTCCAGGACACCGAGGGCTCGGCGTTCTGGGCCCACGTCTGCGCCGATCTCGCCAACCGGGGCGTGCAGGACGTGCTGATCGTGTGCTGCGACGGGCTCAAGGGCCTGCCGGAGGCGATCGAGGCGACGTGGCCGGACTCGATGGTCCAGACCTGCGTGGTTCACCTGATCCGGGCCGCGATGCGGTTCGTGGCCTACCAGGACCGCAAGAAGGTCGCCGCCGCGCTGAAGCCGATCTACACTGCCCCCAACGAAGAGACCGCGAGGAAGGCGCTGGCCGAGTTCGAGGCCTCCGAGCTCGGCACGAAGTACCCGTCTGCAGCCGCGACCTGGGCGAACTCCTGGGAGCGGTTCATCCCGTTCCTGCAGTTCCCACCCATGCTCCGCAAGGTCATCTACACGACCAACAGCATCGAGTCGCTGAACTTCCAGCTACGGAAGGTGACCAAGAACCGCGGCCACTTCCCCTCGACCGAGGCGGCGGTGAAGCTGCTCTGGCTGGCGATCTGCAACATCGAAGACAAACGCGCCGC
>NZ_LOSQ01000037.1:0-5099 GCF_001595485.1 Micrococcus sp. CH7 | reverse complement strand
ACAACTACCATCGGCCTCATACCTCCTGCGGGGACGCCCCTCCGGCCTCGTTGGCCCCGGCCCGAGTCAACAACGTCATGACCTCTTACACCTAGCGGGCGGGGCCGACGCCTAGACTCAGGGCATGACTCCCGAGTGGTGGATGGCGCTGGCCGCCCTGGTCCTCCTGGCCGTGCTGGCCGTCGTCGTGGTGGTGCTGGCGGTGCGCCAGGTCCGCCTCGGCGTGCAGCACCAACGGACGCGTCTCCTGGTGGACGCCCTCGACGCGCGGGTGGGCGGCGTGCAGCGCCGGCTGGAGGAGGTGCCCGGCATCGGCACGGGCCGCCACGAGGTCGCGCTGGTGCTGAACCCCATCAAGACGCACGCGGACCGGGTGCGGCGCGAGCTCGAGCGGCTCGCGGCGGCGGAGGGCCTCGGCGAGGTGCTCGTGCTCGAGACGCAGGAGGACGACCCCGGCACCGCCATGGCGCGGCAGGCCCTCGACGCCGGCGCCCGGCTCGTGATCGCCGCGGGCGGCGACGGCACGGTCCGCACCGTGGCCGAGCAGCTGGCCGGCACCGACGTCGCCCTCGGCGTGGTGCCGCTGGGCACCGGGAACCTGCTGGCCCGCAACCTGGACCTGCCGATCAACGACGTCGAGCAGTGCCTGCGGATCGCCGTGGGGGGCCGGCAGCGGCGCATCGACACCGTGGACGTCCGCTTCACGCACGAGGACGGGCGCGTCACCCGGCAGACCTTCACCGTGATCGGCGGCGCCGGCTATGACGCGGACATCATGGGCGACACCAAGGACGAGCTGAAGAGCCTGGCCGGCTGGCTGGCCTACAGCGAGGCCGGCATGCGGCACCTGCGCGGCAAGCGGCACGAGGTGACCGTGGCCCTCGACGGCGGTCAGCCCCGCCGGTTCAAGGTGCGCACCGTGATGGTGGCCAACTGCGGGATGCTCACGGGCGGCGTCGAGCTGCTGCCCCAGGCCAAGCTCGACGACGGCCTTCTCGACGTCATGGTCCTCTCACCCCGGCACGCGCTCGACTGGGCGCGGATCGCCGTGAAGACCGTGACCCGGCACCGCAGCTCCGTCCCCGCGATGCACACGGAGCAGGCCCAGCGCGTGAAGGTCGAGTTCGCCGAGCCGATGCCCTCCCAGCTCGACGGCGACGCCACCGGGGTCATCACCGCCCTCGACGCCCGCGTGCAGCCGGACTCGCTCGTCGTGATGCTCGTGGCCGAGGACGACGCCTCCGTCCGCGACGACGGGGTCTCCGCCGCCGCCCCCGTCCCGGAACCGGCCCCGCACATCTGACCCCCCGCCCCCGCTTTCGTTCGGGAAACGGCGGCTTCCCCACCGTTTTCGTTCGGGAAACGGGCGCCGGGGCGACGCGCGGACGGGAAGCACGACGACGGCCCGTCGTCGTCGTGGTGATCGTCCCGTTTCGGCAACGAAAGTCCCTCGGGGGCCGCCGTTTCCCGAACGAAAGTGACCCTGGGGCCGCCGTTTCCCGAACGAAAGTGCGGCACCGCCTCAGCGGGAGCGGAGGGACTCCACCCAGGCGCGGCCGGAGCGATACGCGGCGTCGGTGAACTCGGCCGGCACCCTCGTGGGCACGGGCTCGGCCTGGGCGTAGGAGCCCAGGAACCGCAGGTCGGGGTACTCCCGGTACAGGGCCGCGAGCGCATCACCCACGCGGGCCTCCGCCAGGTGGCCCTCGAGGTCGAGGGAGAAGAAGTACCGCCCGATGCCCTCGCCGGTCGGCCGGGACTCGATGCGGGAGAGGTTCACCCCGCGCGTGGTGAACTCGGCCAGGATCTGCCCGAGGGCGCCGGGCCGGTCCTCCGGCAGCGGCACCACCAGCGTGGTCTTGTCCGCTCCCGTGGGCGCGGGCAGGGCCGTCGGCCGGGAGAGCAGCACGAAGCGCGTCACGGCGCCCGGCACGTCCTCGATCCGCTCGGCGAGCACCGGCAACCCGGTCTGCTCGGCCACGAGCGGGGCGCACACGGCGGCGTCGAAGTCGCCCTGGGCCACGAGGCCGGCCCCGGCCGCCGTCGACGGGGCGGGCGTGAAATCCACACCCGGCAGCGCCGTCTCGGCCCAGCCGCGCACCTGCGCCCAGGCGTGGGGGTGCGTGGTCACGCGCCGCACGTCCTCGATCGCAACGCCGGGCCGGCCCACGAGCACGAAGCTGATGGGCACGTGCACCTCCGCGAGGATCTGCAGCGTCTCCCCGAGGGCGATCTCGTCCACGGTGGCGGAGACGCCGCCCTCCACCGAGTTCTCGATGGGGACGACCGCGCGGTCCACCTCCCCCCTGCGCAGCGCCGCCACGGCGCTCAGCACGGAGCCCGCAGACACGAACTCGGCCTCGGCCGGGTCCGCCACCTTGCGCAGGGCGGCCTCGGTGAAGGTGCCGGCCGGGCCGAGGAAGGCGTAGCGCAGGCGCGACGGCGTCGCGTCAGCGGAGCCCGTCCCCGTCACTTGACGGTGGGCTCGGCGTCGCCGTCGGCCTCCATCGGCTTGCCGGCCTCGAGCCACGCGCCGGAGCCGCCGGCCACGTTGATGGCCGAGTAGCCGCGGCCGGTCATGAACTCGGCGGCGCGGGCGGAGCGGCCGCCGGTGCGGCAGATCAGGTAGTAGTCCGTGTCCGGGTCCAGCTCCTCGAGCCGGTCCGGCAGCTGGCCCAGCGGGATGTGCTGGGCGCCGGCGGCGCGGCCCAGGGCCCACTCGTCGTCCTCGCGGACGTCCAGGATGGTTGCATCGGCGGGGATCTCGTTCACATCGACGGTCTCGAAGGCGCTCATGGCTTCAGCGTAGCCACCCGCCCGGGCATCCCAGGAAGGCCCCGCCGTCCATGACCCGGGCCACGCCCGTTAGGCTCGGCCGCATGCAGACCTCCGACGCCGCACCCGCCGCCGACGACGACCGCACCCCCTCCGCCCCCGGCCCGGCCCGGCTCCTGGACCGCTCGGCCGTGCGCCTGCGGGAGGACCTCGCCGCCGGGGAGCTGAGCGCCCGGGAGGTCACGGAGGCGGCCCTCGCCGCGGCCCAGGCCCACGCGGACCTCGGCGCGTTCGCCCTCCTCGACGCCGAGGGCGCCCGGACCCGTGCGGCCGAGCTGGACGCGGCCCACCCGCGCGTCGCACCCCGGGCCGTGCCCGGTCCGCACACCTCCCCCGCCCCGGACGACGACGGCGCCCCCGCCTCCCTGCACGGTCTTCCGCTGGCGTACAAGGACCTGATCGACGTGCGCGGGATGCCCACGCGATTCGGCTCCGCCCTGCTGGCCGACGCGCCGCCGTCCGCGCAGGACGACCCGCTCGCGCTCCGCCTGCGCGGGGCCGGCACCGTCACCCTCGGCAAGACGACCGTGCCCGAGTTCGGCCTGGACTCCTACTCGGAGAACCTCGTGACGGCGCCGGCCCGCAACCCCCTGGACCCCACCCGCACCGCGGGCGGCTCCTCGGGCGGGGCCGCGGCCGCCGTCGCCGCGGGGATCCTCCCGTTCGCCCCGGGCTCGGACGGGGGCGGGTCCATCCGCATCCCCGCCGCGGCGTGCGGGCTCGTGGGCCTCAAGCCCGGTCGCGGGGAGCTGCCGATGGACGAGCACGCGGACACGGTCCGCAACCTCACGGTGTCGGGCCCGCTGGCCCACACGGTCGAGGACGCCGCCCTGCTCTACGACGTGCTGCTCTCCCCCGAGGGTCTGCCCGGCCGGGTGCTGCCGGACCTGCGCCGCACCGTGGAGACCGCCCGGGCCGGGGGCGCCGTCGACGCCCGCCGGATCGGCGTCACCACGGCCTCGCCCTTCGCCTCCAACCTCGAGATCTCCCTGGCCCGGCCCGCCGTCACCGCCCTGACGAAGGCCGCCGCCGCCCTGGACGCGGGCGGCCACGCGGTCGAGGACCTCTCCCCCTACTACGGCGAGGACTACCACCGGGACTTCCGCACGGTGTGGACGGCCGGGCTGCTCCGGGCGCCGCTGCCGGAGGACGCCGAGGCGCGCGTGGGCGCGGTGGCCGCGCACTTCCTGCGCACGGCCCGGGCCGCAGGGCGCGCCGAGCTCGACGACGCCGCCCACCGGCTCGAGGAGTGGGCGCGCGGGGTGCGGGCGCAGTTCGCCGCCGTCGACGTGGTGATGACCCCGGTGCTGGCCACCGCGCCCCCGCCGGTCGGCCACTTCCTGGCGATGGAGCCCGAGGCCAACTACGAGGCGCAGTGCGCGTTCACGCCCTACACCTCGATGGTCAACGTGCTCGGCCTGCCCGCGGTCGCGGTGCCCGTGCTCCGGGACGAGCGGGGCCTGAACTGGTCCGTCCAGCTCATCGGCCGGCCCGGCACGTCCGCGCCCCTGCTCGCCCTGGCCGCGCACCTCGAGCTGCTGCTGGCCGGCTGAGCCGGCCGGTCAGGTCGAGGTGTAGTCGCCCAGGGAGATCCCGGCGATCACCAGGATCACGAGGAACACGACGGCGAGCAGCAGCAGGGCGAGGGACACGTAGTTCATCACGAGGCCGGCGATCGCCATGCCGCGGCCGTGGGGCTCGCGCTTGAGGCCGATGTGGCCGAGGACCACGCCCACGATCGGCGGGAGGAGGAACGTGAACCCGCCCACCACGGAGATGATGCCGAGGATCATGGAGGCCACCGAGCGGCCGACGCCGTCGGTCTGGCCGGGCTGCAGCGGGGCTCCGAAGCCGTGGCCGGGCGTGCCCTGCCCGTAGCCGTAGGCGGGGACGGTGTTCGCGTCCTGGCCGTAGCCGTACGGCTGCCCGTAGGCGGGGCGGGTCTGCCCCTCCTGCTCGGCGTACGAGGGGGCCCGGTCCCAGGCGGCGCGGTCGGCGTCGCCGGCCGGGGCGTCGGGCCAGCCGGCGGCGGAGGAGCCGGTGCCGGAGGAGCCCGCACCGGCCTCGGACCCGTACCAGCTCGGCCGGGTGGCCTCACGGCGCGGGTCGTGGGAGGCGTGGGGGTCGGTCATGACGGTCCTTCCGGTTCGGGGCGTCGCGGTCCGGTGCCGAGTCTAGGGCGTGTCTGAGAATAGATGCACGAGTCAGCTGAGACCCTGGGGACATGTCCCGGTTCCAGATGCTCTCTGACACCCAATGGGAGT
>NZ_LOSQ01000036.1:0-1701 GCF_001595485.1 Micrococcus sp. CH7 | reverse complement strand
AGGTATTGAATGGATGTCGTGGTGGTTATTTCCGGCTGCCACGGTGTTGTTCTGTAATTTTTTTACGGAGAGTTTGATCCTGGCTCAGGATGAACGCTGGCGGCGTGCTTAACACATGCAAGTCGAACGATGAAGCCCAGCTTGCTGGGTGGATTAGTGGCGAACGGGTGAGTAACACGTGAGTAACCTGCCCTTAACTCTGGGATAAGCCTGGGAAACTGGGTCTAATACCGGATAGGAGCGTCCACCGCATGGTGGGTGTTGGAAAGATTTATCGGTTTTGGATGGACTCGCGGCCTATCAGCTTGTTGGTGAGGTAATGGCTCACCAAGGCGACGACGGGTAGCCGGCCTGAGAGGGTGACCGGCCACACTGGGACTGAGACACGGCCCAGACTCCTACGGGAGGCAGCAGTGGGGAATATTGCACAATGGGCGCAAGCCTGATGCAGCGACGCCGCGTGAGGGATGACGGCCTTCGGGTTGTAAACCTCTTTCAGTAGGGAAGAAGCGAAAGTGACGGTACCTGCAGAAGAAGCACCGGCTAACTACGTGCCAGCAGCCGCGGTAATACGTAGGGTGCGAGCGTTATCCGGAATTATTGGGCGTAAAGAGCTCGTAGGCGGTTTGTCGCGTCTGTCGTGAAAGTCCGGGGCTTAACCCCGGATCTGCGGTGGGTACGGGCAGACTAGAGTGCAGTAGGGGAGACTGGAATTCCTGGTGTAGCGGTGGAATGCGCAGATATCAGGAGGAACACCGATGGCGAAGGCAGGTCTCTGGGCTGTAACTGACGCTGAGGAGCGAAAGCATGGGGAGCGAACAGGATTAGATACCCTGGTAGTCCATGCCGTAAACGTTGGGCACTAGGTGTGGGGACCATTCCACGGTTTCCGCGCCGCAGCTAACGCATTAAGTGCCCCGCCTGGGGAGTACGGCCGCAAGGCTAAAACTCAAAGGAATTGACGGGGGCCCGCACAAGCGGCGGAGCATGCGGATTAATTCGATGCAACGCGAAGAACCTTACCAAGGCTTGACATGTTCTCGATCGCCGTAGAGATACGGTTTCCCCTTTGGGGCGGGTTCACAGGTGGTGCATGGTTGTCGTCAGCTCGTGTCGTGAGATGTTGGGTTAAGTCCCGCAACGAGCGCAACCCTCGTTCCATGTTGCCAGCACGTCGTGGTGGGGACTCATGGGAGACTGCCGGGGTCAACTCGGAGGAAGGTGAGGACGACGTCAAATCATCATGCCCCTTATGTCTTGGGCTTCACGCATGCTACAATGGCCGGTACAATGGGTTGCGATACTGTGAGGTGGAGCTAATCCCAAAAAGCCGGTCTCAGTTCGGATTGGGGTCTGCAACTCGACCCCATGAAGTCGGAGTCGCTAGTAATCGCAGATCAGCAACGCTGCGGTGAATACGTTCCCGGGCCTTGTACACACCGCCCGTCAAGTCACGAAAGTTGGTAACACCCGAAGCCGGTGGCCTAACCCTTGTGGGGGGAGCCGTCGAAGGTGGGACCAGCGATTGGGACTAAGTCGTAACAAGGTAGCCGTACCGGAAGGTGCGGCTGGATCACCTCCTTTCTAAGGAGCATTAGTGCCCGTTGCATCACCGCGTGTGTGATGGCGGGTTGCTCATGGGTGGAACATCAATGAATGGTGCCAGTGGTGGTGCCGGCAGTGCTCGAGTACGTCATGCCT
>NZ_LOSQ01000035.1:0-13140 GCF_001595485.1 Micrococcus sp. CH7 | reverse complement strand
TGTAGGAACTTCCATCCTGCCGGGCGGGGCCCGCTCGTCTCATCTCAGCCCGTACCCCGTGGCAAGAACCTCATGACCCACAACACCTAGACTGGCGGCCATGACCGACCTCAGCACTCTGCCCCTGCGCGAGAACCTCCGCGGCCTGAGCCCCTACGGCGCCCCCCAGCTGGACGTGCCGTACATGCTCAACACCAACGAGAACACGCACCCGGTGCCGGAGGAGGTCGCCGCCGCCATCGCCGAGCGGGTCGCGGCCGTCGCCGGGGGGCTGAACCGCTACCCGGACCGCGAGTTCACGGGGTTGCGCCGCGCGCTCGCCGGCTACCTCGGCCACGGCCTCACGGCGGATCACGTGTGGGCCGGCAACGGCTCCAACGAGATCCTGCAGCAGATCCTCCAGGCCTTCGGCGGCCCCGGGCGGACACTGCTGAGCTTCCTGCCCTCGTACTCGATGTACCCGCTGCTGGCCGGCGGCACGGACACCGTGTTCGTGGACGGCGGCCGCGCCGAAGACCACAGCCTCAGCGCCGAGCACGCGGCGGCCATGGTGCGGGAGCACCGTCCGCACGTCGTCTTCCTGGCCTCCCCCAACAACCCGACGGGCACCGCCCTGGACCTGGCGACCATCGAGGCCGTGTACGCCGCGCAGGCGGAGAACGAGGCTGCCGGCGGGCCCGGCGCGATGGTCGTCGTGGACGAGGCCTACGCGGAGTTCGCCCTCGCCGGCACCCGCTCCGCCCTCACGCTCCTGCCCGGCCGTGAGCGGCTGATCGTCACGCGCACCATGTCCAAGGCGTTCGCCCTGGCCGGCGCGCGCCTGGGCTACCTGGCCGCGGACCCCGCCGTCGCCGACGCCCTGCGCCTGGTGCGCCTGCCGTACCACCTCTCCGCGGTCACGCAGGCCACGGCGGAGGCCGCCCTCGATCACGTGGACGCGCTGCTGCGCACCGTGGAGGACATCAAGGCCCAGCGCGACCGCATCGTCTCCACCCTGCGCGGCCTGGGACTGAGGCCCTCGGTGTCCGACTCGAACTTCGTCTTCTTCGGTCACCTCGAGGACGCGTCCGACGTGTGGCGCCGCCTGCTCGACCGCGGCGTCCTCGTGCGGGACGTCGGCATCCCGCACCACCTGCGCGTCACCGCCGGCACCGAGGCGGAGACGACGGCGTTCCTCACCGCTCTCGCGGAGGTCCTCGGCGAGACCGGGGACCGGTCCTGAGGCGTCACCGGAGTCTCGGCGTCCGCCCGGCTCCCTAGGATAGGGACAGCGCGCGCGGCGCCCCGGCCCGCCGGCACCGGCCGCGCGCACCCGCATCCCCCCGCACCCGTCCCGGACCGGTGCGGACCCAGCCCGAGGAGGACCCGTGGCAGCCGAGTTGATCTCCGGACGCCGTGCGCGCATGACGCGCACCACGAGCGAGTCGGACGTGTACGTCGAGATGGATCTGGACGGCACCGGCCGCGCTGAAATCTCCACCACCGTGCCGTTCTACGACCACATGCTCACCGCGCTGTCCCGGCACTCCCAGATCGACCTGACGGTCCGTGCCACCGGGGACACGCACATCGACGTGCACCACACGGTCGAGGACGTCGCCATCACCCTGGGCGAGGTGCTCAAGACCGCGCTCGGGGACAAGTCCGGCATCCGCCGCTTCGGCGAGGCGTCCGTGCCGCTGGACGAGGCGCTGGCGCGCGCCGTCGTCGACGTCTCCGGCCGGCCGTACCTCGTGCACGAGGGCGAGCCCGAGGGCCAGCAGTACCACCTCATCGGCGGGCACTTCACCGGTTCCATGACCCGCCATGTGTTCGAGTCGATCACGTACCACGCGGCGATCTGCCTCCACATGGACGTCGTGCGAGGCCGGGATCCGCACCACATCGTCGAGGCGCAGTTCAAGGCCTTCGCCCGCGCCCTGCGCGCCGCCGTCGAGGACGACCCCCGCATGACCGGCGTGCCCTCCACCAAGGGCGCCCTCTGATGGCCCGCCCCACCACCGTCCCCGGCGTGCGGCCGCGCGTCGCCGTCCTGGACTACGGCTCGGGCAACGTGCACTCGGCGCTGCGTGCCGTGGAGCGGGCCGGCGCGGAGGTCGAGCTCACGCGCGATCCGCAGGCCGTGCAGGAGGCCGACGGGCTGCTCGTGCCCGGCGTCGGGGCGTACGCGTCCGTGATGCGGGCACTGACCGAGGTCGGCGGCACCCGCTGGATCGGCCGCCGCGTGGCCGGGGGCCGACCCGTCCTCGGCATCTGCGTGGGCCACCAGATCCTCTTCGACGCCGGCGTCGAGCACGGCGAGCGCACCGCAGGCATGGGGGAGTGGCCGGGTGTCGTCGCCGAGCTGCCCGCCGAGGTCCTGCCCCACATGGGCTGGAACACCGTCCGGCCGCCCGAGGGCAGCGCCCTCTTCGCGGGCATCGAGGACGAGCGGTTCTACTTCGTCCACTCCTACGGCGTGCTCGAATGGGAGTTCGACCAGACGATCTCCGCCATGCGTCCGCCCCAGGTCTCCTGGGCGCACCACGGCGCGGACTTCATCGCCGCCGTGGAGAACGGCCCCCTGTCGGCCACGCAGTTCCACCCCGAGAAGTCCGGGGACGCCGGGCTGCAGCTGCTGCGCAACTGGCTGGAGACCCTCTGATGCCCTACTGGTCCGTCCTCTACCTCGCCCTCGGCGGGCTGCTGCTCGGCGCCGCCTGGTCCATGCGCACGCAGAAGGCGCCGCTGTGGGCCATCGTGATCGTCCTCGTGCTGGCCGGCATGGCCATCGCCGCCTCCTTCCTGACCGTCGGCGCCTGACCGCGCCGGCCGCCCCACCCGAGAGGAACCCCATGACCCCGAACGCCCCCGCCCTCGAGCTGCTGCCCGCCGTCGACGTCCAGGACGGCCAGGCCGTCCGCCTCGTCCAGGGCGAGGCCGGCAGCGCCACCTCGTACGGCGACCCGGTCACCGCCGCCCTGGACTGGCAGCGCGCCGGCGCGGAGTGGATCCACCTCGTGGACCTGGACGCGGCCTTCGGTCGCGGTGACAACCGCGAGGTCATGCGCCGTGTGGTGGAGGAGATCGGCGTGAAGATCGAGCTGTCCGGCGGCATCCGCGACGACGCCTCGCTCGAGAACGCCCTCGAGATGGGTGCGGCGCGCGTGAACCTGGGCACCGCCGCCCTCGAGGACCCGGACTGGACCGCGCGCGTCATCGAGCGCTTCGGCGACCGGGTGGCCGTGGGCCTCGACGTGCGCGGCACCACGCTCGCCGCCCGCGGCTGGACCAAGGAGGGCGGCGACCTCTGGGAGGTGCTCGCCCGCCTCGAGGATGCCGGCTGCGCCCGCTACGTGGTCACCGACGTCACGAAGGACGGCACGCTCAAGGGGCCGAACACGGAGCTGCTCGCCCAGGTCTGCGCGAAGACCGCGAAGCCGGTCGTCGCCTCGGGCGGCATCTCCTCCCTCGAGGACGTTGCCGCGCTCGCGGCCATGACCGGCCAGGGCGTCGAGGGCGCGATCATGGGCAAGGCGCTGTACGCCGGCCGCTTCAGCCTGGAGCAGGCGCTGGCCGTCGCCGGCGGCGCCACGGTGGAGCAGGCGCGCTCCGAGCAGCCCGGCCCGGTCGCCCCGTGACGGGCTCGCACGACGACGGCGGCCTGGGCCGCGACGACGGGCTCGGTCCGATCGACGAGACGGTCGCGGTGCCGCATCCGGCGGCCCGGGAGCTGCCGGGGCACATCCGGGCCGCACTCGACCGCATGCGGGAGAAGACCGCGGGCGAGAACACCGCGGACACCGCGGGCGTCCCGTGGCAGGGCCGTGACCTCTCCGGCCCCGGCGTGGACGGCTCCGCGAACCCGTTGCACGTGTTCGACGAGGACGACGGCACCAGCCCGGCCGAGTGGACCGCCGTCATGGCGGCCCTGACGGACGGCTCCGCCGGTGAGCGGGAGGTGACGGAGGTGCTCGCGCGCATCCGCGTGTTCGCCGCCGTCGTGCCCACCCTTGCCGTGGACGAGGACGACGTCCACGACCACGCCGACCACACCGGTCACGAGCACGACGTCGCGGCGCACGGGGACAAGGCCGCGGACGTGGCCCTCGTGACCATGCGCGCGCCGGACGGCCGGCAGGCGCTGCCGGTGTTCACGAACGTGCCCGCGCTGACGGCGTGGAACCCGGTCGCCCGACCCGTGGCCGTGTGGCTGCCGCGTGCCTGCCTGTCCGCCGTGGACGAGGGCTGTGAGCTCGTCGTCATCGACGCCGGCGCCGAGCACACGTACGTGGTGCGACGCCCGGCCGTGTGGTCGCTCGCCCAGCAGAGGGAGTGGACCCCCGCCTATCGGGACCAGGAGATCGCGGACGAGATCGCCGAGGTCGCCGACCTGGTCCCGAACCTGCTCAACCTGGGCCTCGCACCCGGGTCGGGGGTGGCCACACACACGGGTTCCGGCGCGGTGATGAACGGAGGCGGGGCCGGGCCCGAGCTGCAGATCGTCGCGATGCCCACCCGGGACGCCGACGCGGCCGGGGTGCGCCTGATGACGGCCACGCTCAAGACCCTCCTGGCAGACCTGCCGCTGCTGGCCGAGCGGGCCGACTCCGTGGAGATCACGGTCCGCCGACCCTGATCGGTCGCCCGGCCTGTCCGGTACCGTTAAGGGGGAGGGGAGGGCCCGTGGTGGCCCCACCCCGTCCTGGAGGCCGTGCGCCGCGCGCCGGCCCCATGCCTCCCATCCTCCGAGGAGTACCCATGAGAACCAGAACCTTGACCGGCGTCGCCACCGCGGCGCTGGGCGCGGTGGTGGTGGCCGGCGCCGGCCCCGCCCTCGCGCAGACCACGCTCACCCAGGGCTCGGCGATCACCGCGCCGGCCGGGGCGTGCAGTCTGACCATCGTCGACGACGCCACCGCCTACACCGCGGCCCACTGTGGTGCGGGCCAATGGCAGATCGGCTCGACCGTCCGCGACGTCGACGGCACCGCGATCGGCACCGTCTCGGCACTGCCCGGCGATTCGGGCGTGGACGCGGTCCGCGTGGCCCTGGCCGACGACGTCGACGTCGTGGGCGACTGGTCCACGCGGCCGGCCTCGTCCATCGGTGTGGGCGAGACCGTCTACACCCACGGCTCGTCCGTGCCGCTGGGCGCGCCGAACACCGTGTCCCACACGCAGACCTTCGAGGCCGCCACGGTCTGCGACGACGCGTACGCGGATCAGGTTGCCCTCGACACCGCCTCGACCTACGCCGGCGACTCGGGCGGGGCCGTCTATGACGCCCAGCAGCGGGTGGTCGGGGTCATCTCGGGCATCGCCCCGGTGACCTTCGACGCCGAGGGCAACGTGGTGGGCTGCGACGCCCAGGCGATGTCCTCGATCATGGTCCCGGTCGAGTCCCTCGACGCGCTGGACGCCTCCGCGGCGCCCGCCGCCGAGACCGCCGCGGCCGCGGAGACCGCCGCGGCCGCGGAGACCGCTCCGGCCGCCGAGACCGCCCCGGCGATCGCCGACGTCGCGGGCCCCGTGGCCGACGAGGACCTGCCCACCGGCGGCGAGCCCGCCGTGGACGAGTCCGAGCTGACGGAGTTCACGCCGGCCGAGGAGGAGGCCATCGCGGCCGAGCTCAAGGCCCGCGCCGAGGCCGCCGCGGAGGAGGAGGCCGCCGAGGCGGCCCCCGCTGCTGAGACCCCGGCCGCCGAGGCCGCCGCGCCGGGCGTGACCGACGTCGTGGCCGCGCCCGCCGAGGGTGTCGCCTACGGCACCCAGGTGGTCGCGCAGACCGAACAGGGCGGCTTCGCCTCCGTCACCGTCACGGCCTATGACGCGGACGGCACCGTCCTGGGCCAGGACGGCCTGGACCTCACCGGCGAGTACCGCGCCTGGCTGCCCGTGCCGGCCGAGGTGCCCGCGGGCGGCTCCGTGGTGGTGACCGTGGTCGACGCGGCCGGCGCCGCCACGGACGCCACCGTGACCCTGGGCGGTCAGCTGGTCGGCTGATCGATTCCGCCCCCAACGGCACGACGAGGCCCGGTGATCCCGCACGGATCACCGGGCCTCGTGACGTCCCGGGGCGGCCCCGGCCAGGTGGGGACGCGGTCAGCACAGCCCCTCGAGTCGCCGCCCCAGGCGGGAGAAGATCCGGGTGAGGGACTCCGCCTCGCCCGGCGCCAGGTCGCCGAGGAAGAGCTCGTCCACCTGCCGGGCGTGCTCGATCGCAGCGCGTCGGAAGGCGGACCGGCCCTCGTCGGTGAGGACGGCCTCGAAGCCCCGCCGGTCACAGGCCACCGGGCGGCGGTCGATCAGGCCGCGGGCCACGAGCGTCTTCACCTGGTAGGTGATGCGGGACGGCGAGAAGACCATCCGGGACGCCAGCTCTCCCAGCCGGAGCCGGCCCTCGGGGGACTCGTAGAGGAGCAGCAGCAGGTTGTAGTCGGCCAGCGACATGCCGCAGTCCTGTTTCAGGCGGCGCTCCAGGACCTCCGTGAGCATCTGGGTGGCCTCGAAGTACGCGCGCCAGGCGCGCTTGGGCGGGTCCACCGGGCGGTGCGCCTCCGAGGCGGAGCCGAACCAGCCGCCGTCGGGCTCCGCCGGCGCCGCGTCCTGCGTGGCGGGCTCAGGGGCCGGGGTTGAGGAGCTGCTCAAAGGGGGTCACCTCCAGGTCGAGGTCCGCGGGCGCGGCGGCGCGTGCCCGCGGGGGGCGGTTCAGGGTGATCTCGGCCAGGTCGCGTCCGGCGGCCCGGATGCGGGACTGCAGCGGGTCGGTCCGCATCGAGGCCTGCACGCCGGCCGCCTCGCCCCAGTCGTCCGAGGCCGCGAAGACCGCGGTCGGCACGATGCGGGCCTTGAGGTAGGCGAACAGCGGCCGCATGGCGGTGTCGATCATGAGCGAGTGGCGGGCGGTGCCGCCGGTGGCGCCGAGGAGCACGGGCACCCCGACGACGGACGTGGGCTCCGCGAGGTCCCAGAAGGACTTGAACAGGCCCGAGTAGGAGGCCTTGTACGTGGGCGAGACCGCGATGACGGCGTCGGCCTGGGCGACCTCGTCCAGGGCGGCGCGCAGGGCCGGGGAGATCGCGAAGGTCACCAGGGCCTGCGCGATGTCCGTGGCGAGCTCCCGCAGCGTGATCAGGTGGATCTGCGGGACCACGCCGTGCTCGGAGAGCGCGGCCGAGGCGGACTCGGCCATGCGTTCGGCGAGCATGCGGGTCTGGGACGGGTCCCCGGATCCGCCGGAGACCACGGCGAGGTGCCGGGCCTGCGGCGTGAACGGGGCGGAGGCATCGGGGGCGCCGGGGGTGGTCACTGCGCGGCACCGCCCTTCGCGGCATCGGCGGTGGCGCGCTGCTCGGCGGCCGCCGCGCGGTCGAGCTGGGCCTGCGATCCCTCCTTGCCGCCGGGCACGGGAGCCTCGCCGCGGCGGGCGCGTGCCACGAGGAACTCGTGGGTCGGGGCCGCCGGGACGTCGTCCGGCTTCAGAGCGTCGAACTCCTTGCGCAGCACGGGCAGGACCTCCTCGCCGAAGAGGTCGATCTGCCGCAGGACGGTGTCCGTGGGCAGGCCGGCGTGGTCGATGAGGAACATCTGACGCTGGTAGTCGCCCACCCAGTCGCGGAACGTGAGCGTGCGCTCGATGACCTGCTGCGGCGAGCCGACCGTCAGGGGCGTCATCCTCGAGAAGTCCTCGAGGGACGGGCCGTGGCCGTAGACCGGCGCGTTGTCGAAGTAGGGGCGGAACTCCGCCACGGCGTCCTGCGAGTTCTTCGCCATGTAGGCCTGGCCGCCCAGGGCCACGTACGCCTGATGGGCCTTGCCGTGGCCGTAGTACTCGTAGCGCTGGCGGTACAGGCGCACCATCTGGATGACGTGCTCCTTGTTCCAGAAGATGTTGTTGTGGAAGTAGCCGTCGCCGTAGTAGGCGGCCTGCTCGGCGATCTCGGGGGAGCGGATGGAGCCGTGCCACACGAAGGGGGCGACGCCGTCCAGGGGCTGCGGGGTGAGGGTGAAGTCCTGCAGCGGGGTGCGGTGGTTGCCGCTCCAGTCCACGGTCTCCTCATGCCACAGGCGGTAGAGGAGGTTGTAGTTCTCCACGGCGAGTTGGATGCCCTGGCGGATGTCCTTGCCGAACCACGGGTACACGGGGCCGGTGTTGCCGCGGCCCATCGTCAGGTCCACGCGACCGTCGGCGAGGTGCTGCAGGTACGCGTAGTCCTCGGCCAGACGCACCGGGTCCATGGTGGTGATCAGGGTCGTCGCCGTGGAGAGCTGGAGGGTCTCGGTCTGCGCGGCCAGGTAGGCCAGCAGCGTGGGCGGGTTGCCCGGGGCCACGAAGGGCGGGTTGTGGTGCTGGCCGGTCGCGAACACCTCGAAGCCCGCCTGCTCGGCGTGGCGGGCGATCTTGACGGTGTCCTTGATCCGCTGATGCTCGGTGGGGGCGGTCCCGTTCGTCGGATCGGCGGTGATGTCGCCGATCGTGAAGACGCCGAACTGCATGGTGTGCTCCTCAGTGTGCCCGGGGGCGGGTCTCACGGTGCCGGCCGCGCCGTCGCCGTGTTCTTCAAAAATGAACTATACCGCACAACGAGCCGCCCCGTCCTGAATATTCCGCAGGGCCCGACACGGCAGACTGGTCCCATGAGCCCCGCCTTCGACGCCGGTCGCCTCGCCCACACGGACGTCCTCATCCTGCAGCAGGTGACGAGCTTCCTGTCCAACGACATCCAGGTGACGGACCCGGACGGGCGCACCGTCGTCTCGGTGGTCACTACGGGCGGGGGCCTGGGCCGAATGCTGATGGGGAACCGCAGCTTCGACGTGGTCGACGGTGACGACGGCCGCGTGCTCTTCCGCCTCGCCGACCCGGCCACGTTCGGCCGCGACCGCTTCGCGATCCTGGACGCTGACGGGCTGCCCCTGGCCCACCTCGTCCGCCAGTTCGCGTTCCTGCGGACGTCCGTGAACGTCGAGGTCGTGGACGGCACGTGCTTCGCGGTGACCGGCGACCTGTGGGACCACGACTACGCCATGACCGTGGGCCAGCAGCCGATCGCCCGCGTGACCGCGCGGTTCGGAGGCGTCATGAACGCCCTGGCCGGGCGCTCGCGGTACGAGATGCGCCTGGACCCCGGCATGCCGCCCGTGGTGCGCTGCGCCGTGCTCGGCACGGCCATCGCCCTCGACCTGATCCGGGCCAAGGACCGGCGCAGCAACGGCTGAGTCCGCCGAGCGCGCGGCCGTCTCGACGGCGCCTCCGGGGCGTGCCTTGACCCCTCCCGTAGGATTCGACGGTGGACTTCGGAGCGTACGGACGGCTGTTGCAGGACCCTCGGATCCGCCATCTGCTGGCGGTGGGGTTCATCGCCCGCTTCCCGCACACCGCGGCCGGGGTGATCCTCACCCTCCACGTGGCTCTCACGCTGGGCCTGGGCTACGGCCAGGCCGGCCTGGCCGGGGCGGCGATGACGCTGGGCATCGCGGTGGGCTCGCCGTGGCGGGGCCGCGTGGTGGACGCGAAGGGGCTGCGCCGTGCACTGTTGCCTTCCGTGATCGCGGAGGCGGTGATCTGGCCGATCGTCCCGTGGCTGCCGTTCTGGCCGATGCTCCTGGCCGTGTTCCTGGGCGGCGTGTTCTCACTGCCGATCTTCTCCGTCGTCCGGCAGGGACTCGGCGTGCTCACCCACGGCAAGGACCGGCAGACGGCGTTTGCCCTGGACTCCATCGTCACGGAGACGATCTTCATGATGGGCCCGGCGCTGGGCGCCGTCGTCGCGGCCACGTGGTCGAGTGCCCTCGGCCTGACGATCGTCGGCCTCTCCAGCGCGCTGGGCGGCATCCTGCTGATGTGGTTCAACCCGCCCACGCGGTCGAGTCAACTGGCCGTCGTCGGACCGGCGACCGAGGACCCGTACACCGAGGAGGAGGACCGCCAGGAGGCGATCGCCCAGGCGGTGACCGCCGCGCCCATGCACGTGGAGATGGCCGCCCCCAGCCTGGCCACCGGTGCGCTGCCGGCCATCACGGAGGCCATCCCCCTGGTCACCGGGTCGCTGCCCGTCATCGCCGCGGACGGCTCCGGGCCGACGACGGCGCCGCGTCGGGCCCGGGCCGAGCGGCTGCGGCAGTGGCGGCGGAGCCACTTCTCCTGGGTCGGGTCGGAGGTGCTCGGCGTACTCGTGGTGTCGATGGCGGCCGGGATCGTCATGGTCGGCACCGAGGTCTCGATGGTGGCCGAGCTGGAGTCGCAGGGCGCCGCGGCGTCGGTGGGTCTGGTCTACGCGTTCTGGTGCGGCGCCTCCGCCGTGGGCGGGCTGTTCTATGGGGCCTGGGGCCGTCAGGTGCACCCGTACCTGCTGATGGCGCTGTTCGCCGTGGCGACCGTGCCGCTCGCGCTCGTGGACGGGGTGTGGGCGCTCGCGCTGGCCTCGATCCCCTCGGGTCTGTTGACGGCGCCGACCCTGGCCTCGGCCTCGTCCCGGCTCTCGCACCTCGTGGTGGAGGAGCGGCGTGGCGAGGCGATGGGCTTCTACGGCTCGGCCATGACCGCGGGCGCCGCGATGGGCGCCCCGCTGGCCGGCGTGTTCATCGACGGCGTCGCCCCGTCCGCGGGCTACGTGTTCGCGGCGGCTGCGGGCTTCGTGCTCGTGCTGCTGGCCGCCCTGGCGACGGTGGCGCGCGGGCGGCGCTCCGCCTGAGCCGGGCCTGCTTCGCGGCTCAGGCCAGGAGCTCGTGGATGCGGCGGACCAGCACGGCGGTGAGGTCCGCGTCGAAGTCGGCGGTGGAGGAGTCCATGAACAGGTGCCGGTCCGTGTCGTATTCGAAGAGGTCGGCGGGGCGGTCCGGGTGCTCGGCGGTAGCCGCGTAGGAGCGGGCGGTCTCGAGGTCGCCCTCGAGGGCCCAGGGGTCGCGGGTGCCGAGATGGATCTGCAGGGCGGTGTGGGGCTGCCAGAGCGGGGCGTAGGCGTCGAGGGCCAGGGCGCCGGCCATGGCGATGCACGCGCGGAAGCCGGGGACCACCTGGGCGGCACGCCAGGCGGGCATCACGCCCATGCTGATGCCCGCGACGACGGAGGCCTCCTGGTGCTCGGCACACGCCCGCATGCCGCGCCGGCCGATCTCCTCGAAGCTGATCTGTTGGGCGTGGGAGACACCCTCGTCCACGGTGGCGAAGGTGCGGCCGTCGTAGAGGTCAGGGGTGTGGACGGTGTGACCGCCGCCGGCGATCTGTTCGGCGAGCGCGCGCACGCCGTCTGTGAGACCGAGGGCGTGGTGGAAGAGGACGATCTGCGCCATGGGTCAGAGCGTAGACCGCGGTGAGCGGCTGCCCCAGAGTGCGGGTGGGTGATCGGGGGCGAAGAAGTGAGGTGGCTCCGTCTTCAGCCGCGGGCGAGTTGGCGCTCATTGCGTGGAGGGCAAGCGCAGTGCTTCCCTGACCGGTGCCCTGGGTTCTCTTCGCTGTGACCCCAGGACAGCACCGTCTCAGTCTTGACGTCGCGCGGGCGGAGACTGCGCGGGCGAGCGGCGAGGAATCTTCTGCATGAGTGCCGAGCCACTCGTGCGATCGGTCACGGGGCCGCTCGAGGTACGAGCGGGCAGCGGCCTCCTCGCCCCATCCGTCCTGCGACCTCCAGGACGTCATCGCCGGACGATGCCGCGGCCGCTTCGGACGTACGGCGACGAAGGGGCGCCATGTCTGGCTGCTCCCGGTGCGCTCGCCCGTGACGTCCACGCGGCATCGCCGTCAGTGCGGTCACGCCGGTGCGGGAGACGCGAGCTGGCAGGGCATCCCGGGCTCGGGGACGGCGGGACTGATGTGCACGGCCCGCCCTGGAAGGGGCTCGACCTCGGCCAGCCGGGGCCAGACGAGCCGGTGCTCGGCGTTCGTTCCGGCCGGCACGAAGAAGCGGTGGGGCAGGTGCAGCAGCAGCCGGCCCGTCGCCAGTTCACGGCCGCCGAACACCGCCAACCGCAGCCCGGCGGCGGCCGGACGGCCGAGCCAGTCGTGCACGTCCTCCTCGACCGTGCGGTAGGTGTCCCCGACGCGCAGGCCGGACCACGCGTTCCAGCCCGTGATCACGGCCGTGCCGCCGGCGGCCGCGAGCTCGTGCAGGCGGGCCAGGACGACCTCCCCGGCCCCTTCGGCGTCCGGGGTCAGCACCGGCAGCCCGGACCGCGCGGCCGACGCGGCCTCTCCGGTGCCGTCCAGGACTGCCACCGGCCCGCCGCTGCGCATCGCCACCTCGACGACGGCGGCCAGCGTCTCCGCGCGACCTCCCGCGGACTCGACGATCCACGCGGTGCGTCCCTCCGCGCCGGTCGGCCACCGCCACGGACGGTGCCGGCCGTGGGCCGCGTCGTCGAGCAGGGCCAGGGCCGTGGCCTCGGCCCGGCGACTGCGGTCCGGCACCCAGCGCTCCGGCAGGGCGGGGGTGACCACGGGCGGAGGTGTCGGCCAGTCACCCGCTGCGTACTTCTCCACCAGGACCGAGACGACGGCCTCCCAGGGGGCGACGGCAGGGGCGGCCTCGCCCAGCCGCCGCCACACGGGCGTGCCGCCGTCGACCGTCCACTGGGATGCGCGGAACGAGACCGGCGGACGCCCCGCCGTCGAGAGGATCGCGGAGCCGGGGCGGCGCGGGTCGAGCCGGGCGGCGGCGGCCGTGCCCACCAGGTCCCACGACTCCTGCTCCGTCGCTGTGCGCAGGGCGATCGTGCTGCCCAGGTTCGAGCGCAGGTCCGAGCCCACCGCACCCGTAGCCCGCTGCGTGGCCAGGATGAGGTGGAAGCCGAGGGAACGGCCCGTGGCGGCCGGCAATGCGTTTGGCGAGCGATAGTAGCGAAGAGCGGTAGGTGGCGCGCCACGACCCCTCGCTATCCGCCGGACGCCGACGCAGAGATCTTGCAGGGGGCGTGGGGACAAGCCTAGTTGTTGTGGGTCATGAGGTTCTTGACATCCGTACCGGGCTGAGATGAGACGAGTGGGCCTCTCCCGCAGGATGGAAGTTCCTCAACAACCCACCTGCCAGAAGAGACCCACTCATGACTCACGCTAACGCACCCCTGACTCCCACCGGCCGTCTCAGGATGGTCCACCGCCACCTGCACGACGGGATCCCGCAGGCGCACGTGGCCGCCGAGTTCCGGGTGAGCCGGCCCACG
>NZ_LOSQ01000034.1:0-2454 GCF_001595485.1 Micrococcus sp. CH7 | reverse complement strand
ACCATCGGCCTCATACCTCCTGCGGAGACGCTCCTCCGGCCTCGTTGGCACCGGCCCGAGTCAACAACGTCATGCCCTCCTACACCTAGGACGCGAGTCGTCTGCATGGGCGTGGTGCTGGCGGTACTGCTGACCGGGTGTGGAGCCTCCCACGGGGATGGATCGACACCCACGTCGTCGTCCGCTCCACCAGGGACGCCGACCCCTGGTGGAGGATCGTCAAGTGGAGATCAAGACACCCTGGCGTACGCAGATCGGGCCCTCGACGTCCTTGATACCGGGCTGTACGCCTCCGGCGAGCGGTGGGAGCAGGCCCGAGCCCAGGTGCAGGAGACCGCCAAGACGGCGCGCTCACCTCGAGACCTCGACAGTGTCCTGCGCTATGCCACGGGGGTGGCTGGAGGAAAGCATTCGAGCTTCACTCCCGGCCCGGACCCAGCCGAGAGGGGTGAAAGGTCGACCTCCAGCGCTTCTGAGACACCGCGCATGAATGTCACGTTGCCGACCGTCACCACGACGGATGGCATCAGTACCCTCAGCCTGCCAGCACTGCCCGTGGCCAGTGACGACCCCCAGGCGTCCGAGTACGCGATGGTCCTGGCGGACGGAATCGACGCCGCAGCGACCGCGACCTGCGGGTGGGTGGTGGACGTGCAGGGAAACCTGGGTGGGAACATGTGGCCGATGCTCTCGGGGGTCTCCGCGTTGTTGCCGGAGGGGCCGGTGATGTTCTTCCGGGATAGGGCTGGCGAGGACACGGCAGTGACCGTGCAGGAGGACGGGGCAGGCACAGAGGGCATGACGTTCGTCAGCGTGGGGCCCCGGACACAACGCGATGGCGCTCCGATTGCGGTGCTTCAAGACCGGTCCACCTCGTCCTCGGGGGAGGCGGTGCTGGCCGCCTTCCGAGGGTTGCCCAATGCAAGGTCGTTCGGGCAGTCATCGTCAGGGTATGGGTCCGGGAATGCGACGCACGTGCTGTCCGATGGCAGCCGTCTCACCTTGACGGCCGCGGAGTTTGTGGACCGTGGAGGCGAGGTTCTGGGCGATCGCCCGGTGGACCCGGACCTGCCGATCCGTAGGGACGGGGGCGGCGGCACGGACGCGGCTCAGGCGGCGGCGAGGATCTGGCTGCAGGAACGCGGCTGCCCCTGAGCGCCCTGGCCCGCTCGCATCCCGCGGCGCGTGGTCCAGCCGTCGCGAAAGGGATTGTGCGTGCGCTGGCAGGTCGCTCCAATGGCAAGCGTTGTGGCGCGAATCGGCTCCGCCGAAAACGACCGTGTGTGGGCGGGGTGGCCTGTGGATGTGATGGCTTGGTGGCGGGTTTCTGTGATCGCTCAGTGGCGGTGCAGGCGCGGTCAGGTGTCGGTCGTGGTGCGGCGCAGCTCGCGGTAGATGGTGGTGCGGGAGACGTTGAACAGCTCGGCCAGCTCGGCTTGGGTGTGCTCGCCGGCGGCGTGCAACGTCAGCAGGTGCTTGCGCTGAGAGGGCGAGAGCTTGGGCTTCTTGCCTTTGAGTTTGCCCTTGGATCTGGCGATGGCCATGCCTTCGCGGGTGCGCAGGCGGATGAGGTCCGCCTCAAACTCGGCCACCATGCCGAGCACGTTGAACAGCAACCGGCCGACGGCGTCGTTGGGGTCGTAGACCCTGCCTCCGAGACTGAGCGCCACTCCCTTGGTGGTGAGCTCGTCGGCGATGTCCCTCGCGTCCGGGAGCGAGCGGGCCAGCCGGTCGAGCTTGGTCACCACCAGGGTGTCGCCGTCCCGGGTCGCGGCCAGCGCTTCGCGCAACCCGGGCCGGGCGCGGGTCGTTCCCGTCAGGCCGTGGTCGAAGTAGATGTCCTTGTTCTCGACTCCGAGGCGCTCGAGTGCTTCCCGTTGGGCGGAGAGGTCTTGCTCGAGAGTCGAGACGCGCGCGTAGCCGACATGCATGTCCCCATTGTTGCAGTTACCCTCCCCTCACCGCCCACGTCACCGTACGGGTCTTGCGTACATGACGATCCCTCACAAGACGTCGTCTGTGAACCGCATCGATAAGTGGCGGTGTTCTGACGGAGCTAAATGGCGGCATCGAGGTCTTGCGTCCCGATCGGAGTCGTCGGGCCGGCCGAGCTCGAGGTGATCGACGTGTTGATCGCTCTCGGGCGACTGTCCCACTTCCTTGGTAGTGGGACGGCCCGCGTGGGGATCCTTGCCCGATGTGCACGATCGGCGATTCCTGTACCAGAACTTGGACCAAAAGTGCTGAACCATTTAGGTCGTACGGAACCGACTTCCGGTACGCTGGGCGCATGGAATTGGGCTACGCGCGGGTCTCGACGGCCAAACAGGACCTCGACCGGCAGATCGATGCCCTCCGGCAGGTCGGTCAAGCCCCATGAAGTGGTGTAGCGGCTGATTCCTTCGTTGGGGTTGTCAGGCGCTGAACTCGAGGGCGGGCGCGGTGTCGGGGTTC
>NZ_LOSQ01000033.1:0-25758 GCF_001595485.1 Micrococcus sp. CH7 | reverse complement strand
TTGAGGAACTTCCATCCTGCGGGAGAGGTCCGCTCGTCTCATCTCAGCCCGGCACCCATGTCAAGAACCTCATGCCCCACAACACCTAGATCGCCAGGCTCCCGAGTACCTCTACGTGGCCCTGGTGGATGCGACCGGGCCGCGGCGGATGGAGGGGGTGGACTTCCACACGGGCACGTTCCCGGACGGGCTGAGCTGGAAGACCACGGTGGAGGCGGAGGCGGTGCTCAACGCCGCCGTGGCCATGGGTCCGCGTGAGGCCGCCGCCGGCGCGCTGGCCGCGCTGGCCTACGTGTCCTGGCTCCGAGGCCAGGGGACCCAGGCCGACGAGCGCCTGGCGCTCGCCAAGGCGTGCGTCCCGTGCCACGCACACGTGCGCGCCGTGTCCGCCATGATCCGCGCCACCTCGGTAGCCGTGGTCGCCGCCGACCTCGACCTGTCCGGGAAGCCCGTCAAGGGCTGACCGAACCGGCCCGGGGGCCGCTCACCGGCGCCCCCCCCTGTCGCGGACTCGACCGCGCAGCCGGTAGCTCCAGGTGCAGCTGCCGGCTGCGGATCTCCGCGACACGTCCCCGCCCTGCCCGCGCTCGCGGGTTGGCCACCACAACATCGTGAGTGTATGGTTTGACACAGCGGGAGGCATTCGGCCACCTGCACCCTTACTGGAGGAGGCAGCTCATGGAGCAGCAGACCACCACCCCCACCTACGCCGACGGCTACAAGGCCGGGTATCAGGACGCCAAGGCCTTCTACACCCGCCGCGACAACCACGCGCGCACCGTGGCCCGCCACTGGCGCGCCGTCGCCGACCACCCCAAGGGCGCCCGCTCCATCGAGGTGCTGACCATGCTCTTCCCCGAGCTGGTCCGCACCCTGGACGCCATGGCCGCTCACGAGCTGGATCACCCCCAGCCCTGAGCCGCCACCTCCCCCGACGGGCGCGGACCGCACGGTCCGCGCCCGTCGGCGTCCCCGGCCCGCTCTCTCGGATCGGGGGGCTGAGATCCTGGCGCACGCCGGCGGGGCGACGTCGCCCGCCCTCGGCGGCACGCGGCCCCCGGGCCCTCAGCCGAAGACGCCGCCGAAGGCCATGGCGGTGGCAGTCTCCACCACCCCCGTGACGGCGGACCCCAGGGCCGCGCTCCCTACGTTGGCGGCGAGACGACGCAGGCGACCGGCTCCCTCAGCCACAGGGCCGACGGCGGGCTGGTCTTCCTGGAGCGCCTGCTGGAGTTCGTCGATGGCCTCGGTCAACTCCTCCTCCCCCTCCTTCTCCGCCATCACACGCAGGTCTGCAAGCGCGCGAGAGAGGTCTTCGACCGTGCCCTGAGCATGGGCGCCCTCGCCGACAGCCACAGGGCCAGACGGCGCGTGGAGATAGGTGATGTATTGCACGCCCACGCGATCGCTCAGCGCGGCATCGACCGCGGCGCGGCTGGGCAGCTCACCGAGGGGGGTGTCGGCGGTGAGGTCGGCGACGAGCTCGACCAGGCTGGTGCGGATGCGGTCCACGATGCCGCGGAGGGTCGGACCGGGCACCGCGTACATCAGGCTGGTGATCTGCTGATGCGGCGGCAGGATGGCGTTGAACACCATCTGCGCTGCACTGAGCGGGCCGGTCCCGTAGTGGAACGCCTCCCGAGTCGCCATCTCCTCGATCTCCGCCAGAGGCCCCTTGAGGGTCAGCAGTTCGGGGACCACCTCCCGGACGTCGTCGGGGAAGTCGTACCACGAGACGGGTTGCCTGCTCACGACGGTGTTGCCGCTGATGGAGGACATGAGCATGCCGGCATGGATGCTCCGGTAGGCAGGCGCGTCGACATCGTCCGGGTAGCCGTTGAGCTCGAACCTCGCCCACTCCCGCAGGCTCTGCGAGCCGGTCTGCGCGCCGAGCATCAGGCACTTGCGCAACAGGCCGGGCAACGGTTCCGCCTCGTCGATGACGCGCTCGCGGAGGTCAGTGAGCAGTGAGCTGGTCATGGTGTCCTTCGCCGGATCCGGTGGGATGCTGATCGTATCCATCCCCCGACTGAACAGGCCTCGCTCTCCCCCGCCCCGCGCGGCTCCCTGCCCGCCCCGCAGCCGTGCCGGGGACACATGCCCCGGACCTCCAGCTCCCGCAGCCGCGGCAGCCCGGCCGGCCGAGCTGAAGCAGCCGGCCGCCCATCTCCACGACACGTCCCCGCCCGGCCCGCGCTCGCGGACCCCTGGGCGTAATACGCAGGCCAGCGCCGTGCCGCCTACCCTCGGCCGCAGCTCTGCCGGCGGACATCCACGGCACGCCGGTCTCCCCCATGCGTGGATGACACGGCAGTCATCGCCGCCAGAAGCACCACATGCCGCGGCGCTCCGTCTCCCTGCTCGTGAGCTCCTCGAGCTTGCCCTCCACGCGGCTCAACTCCTGCTCGTACCAACGCAGGTCCGCCTCGCGCTGCCTCCTCTTCCGCTCGGCTTCCTCCGCAGCTTGATCCTCCAGGCGCTCAGCACGGAGCGTCAGCTCGTCCTGCCAGAAGAGGCCACCGAAGATGAACGCAGAGGACAAGAGCAACCCCAACGCCCCCATCGAGTCGACCACCGGACTGTGCCAGAAAAACCCAGCCGCCAGCGGCATGCAGGCCACGATGGCCGCCGCAATCGCCCAGTTGGACCGCGCCCTGCCAGCCTGCCGCGTCGACACCAGGGCACGGAGCACGGCCACGAAGAACACCCACGCCAGGACGAACAGCGCGCGCAGCTCAGGCGACATCGCAGGCTCCCCTCCAGGGGGCGGCGGAGCTGAAAATCCCAGGCTGTCGTCCTCCGAGGCCAGCACGCCCAGCGTCGTTACAGCGGACCAGATCGCCCCCACGATGGCCCCCCACGCGGCCAGCCACCTCCCGCGAGCTTTGAGTTGCGAGGCCCGCTCCGCCGACGCCTGCTCATCGCCTGCCATCTACCCTCCTACCGGGAACCCCCGGGACTCGGCCTGGCGCCGATCCACGCCGCCGGCACCCTCCGCCCATCTTGTCCCGACTCAGCCGCCAGAGAGCCCACCTCCCGCGGAAATCGCTGTCGACCCAACGACCACGCCGGGGACGTGCCCCGGACCCGCGGCCGCCGGCGCCCCGAGCTGAAGCAGCCGCGGCCGCCGGCAGCACATCTCCACGACACGTCCCCGGCCGACCCGCGCTCGCGGACGCGTTCGCTCCGGGCTGGCCGGGCCGGGACGTCCGCACGCCGGCGTCGCCGTCGAGTGGACGGGGCCGCCGACGCTGCGACCATGGGTGGCCCTGGCGGTGCTGCCCCCGTGTGCGCGTCCCCCCGGCTCCGCAGGTGTCTTGCCGGCCCGGGGCTGGAGCGTTGGCGCATGAGACGACGGCGGCCCCCCTCCAGTGAGGGGGGCCGCCGTGGCGGGGAGGTCAGCAGAGGTTTGCCTGGCAGTCGGGGCAGATCTGGGAGATGATCCGCTCCCGCTCCACCTTGGTGCGGTGGGGCAGGACCTCGTGGACGGGCTGGCCGGCGTCCAGGGCGTCCGCCTCGTCCTGGGTGATGGAGACGTAGTCGGCCTTGCCGCAGAGGGGGCAGAGGCAGTCGATGTCGGCGCTGTCCGGGCCGTAGACGTTGTAGATGCGGTGGGCGATGCGTCCCATGGGGCGCTCCTTCGGTGAGGGGTGCAGGCCCCCTGATGAGGCCCGCTACGTGTCTAACCATACACGTCCCCCGCTTACCGCACAAGCGTCTTTCGCGGTCGGTTCAGCAGCAGCTCATGCTGGATCTCCGCGACACGTCCCCGTCCGATCCGCGGGCCCAAGCTGCGGCCGCGAGCTCATCCGCACGCGATCGCCGAGGCCGGTCATGCCGGCTCGGCCGCGGCCTCCTTGGCTGCGGAGCTGCCCGCGATGAGCTGCGCGATGAGCTCGGCGTCACCGGGGGAGCTGGCGGCCGGCGCCTGCGGCTGCTCCAGAAGCTGCTCGACCCAGTCCGGCGTCTGGTCATGACGCTGGGCGAGCACGTAGGGCCCGCGGAGCAGGGCAGGCAGGTTGTAGGCCCACACGACCGGGTCCTGGGCGTAGGTGGCGCGCCGGCGCTCGCCGCGGCCGAGGTCGTCGACGGTGGGGGTGGGCAGCTCGAGGTCGAGGTGCCCCTCGGGGTCATGGATCTGGACGTCCTCCCCGTCAACGTGCACGTATCCGACGTGCCGCTGGAGGCCGGAGGGGCCGTCCAGGTGATGGATGGTGATGGTGAACATCAGATCTCCTTATGTTGATCTTGTATCAGTTTATCAGCGCTCGTAGAGATTCGACAGGCTCAGGATCCGGCCCTTGCTCTGCATCAGACGAGCCCTCCGGCGCACCTCGTGGAAGCGGCCGTCCTCGATCGTGCCGCGCAGGCCCAAGCCGTCTTCAGAGTCCAGGAAGCGGGCCAGGACCGCCTTCTCCTCCCGAGTGGTCGCGCGGGCCTGCGGGAGCTTGGAGCGCGCGTCGACGAACATCGAGGCGTTCACGCCGCCGACGCCGTCGGTGAAGGCGAATCCGTTGTCGATCGCCGAGAGGCCGCGGCGGTCCATCAGGACGTTGTTGCCGTGGCGGTCGACCTGCCCGATCAGGCAGTCGAAGAAGGCCAGATCGCTGGCCTGGTCGGAGTGGTGCTCTGCCATGTGCATCAGGTTCATCTTCGTCCTCATCGGCCCCCCGGGGACTCCGTAGGAGATGGAGCCCCACTGGCCCTCGTACTTGACCAGGGCCACCGGAGGCACCAAAGCCGCGTACTTCGGACCCAGCGCCTGGGCGAACTGCGAGGCCGCGGCCTCATGGGTGGGCTGGAGTCGGCCATCGTGGCCGTAGGACTTGGCCACTCCCGTGTTCAGCGCGTCGTAGGGCTTGAAGTAGCCGCACGCGCCGTCGTCCCACACCAGACGCTTGATGTCGTTGACGCCCTTGCCCGCGACCGACGCACCCTCACGCGCCGAGTCCATCCGCATCAGCTGCCGCTCTTCGGCGGTGCGCCCCTGCCGCTCCACCAGCAGCGCCACACGGGCGGCTTCTTCCTCGCCGCACTGGTCCTCCCACTCCGACCACTCCGACCCGCGAGCGCCCGTCGAGGCTGAGCCGGGAGTCGGGGTCGGGGTGCGGTGGTCGCGGCCAGCGCCTGCGCCTGCGCCGCCGCCCGCACCGGCGACCGCGACGCCGCCGCCGGCTCCGCCGCCACCGGCCACTCCGGCGCCGCCAGCGCCCCCACCGCCGCCGACGCCTCCTGCTCCGCCGGCGGCTGCGGCGGCCGGCGCTCCCCCGCGGGCCGGTCCTCGGCGGGCTGGGGCCTTGGGGTCGTTGCGCAGCTCGGTCTTGGCCGCCTCCCATCCCTTCTTGGCCGGGCCCGCGGCGCGGGCGAAGACGCTTTCCGGAGCGCCGGCCTGACCGGCCCACTCCTTGATCTCGTTGACGGGCTTGCGCTGCCTCTTCAGCTCGGCCAGCTCGTCAGCCTTGCCCTCGGCCTTGGCCCACCGGGCGATCTGCTGTCCGATCGCCCGGTTCTCCCGTCGACGCTTCAGCGCGGCATCCCGTGCCGTTGCGTTCGGGGGGCATCGACGTCCGTGGGGACACCCCGCCTCGCCCTGAGCCCTGCACATGCCAACCTCCTGGTCCGATCCATCCGCCCTGCACGGGCGCCTTCACTGACCACAAGGCCGGGCTCTCCGCGACATGTCCCTAGCTGCTGACGAGTCCGTCAGGTCAGTCGTCCAGGCCGCGGGCCCGGCGTCTGGCGGACCGATAGGCGGCGATCATGACGATGGCCACGAGCACGGCGCCGGCCCCCAGGACCAGGGGGAGGCTGACGCCGACGCCGGTGTCTGCGAGCTCGAAGGCGGCCTGGTCTGCGGGGACGAGCAGGCCGATCTCCAGCAGGCTCTGGCGCACGGAGTTCATGGCGCTGGCGGCCCAGGCGGTGAAGGCGCCGGTGCCCAGGAAGAACATGCCGGCCAGGGTGATCCAGATGATGTCGGTGCCGTCGCTGGTGCCGTTGGTGTTCGCGCTCATCTCAGTTCTCCTCGTGTTCGATGTGGCGGGTGGGCAGCATCTCGGTGGCGGCCACGGAGATGCCGCCGGCCTCCCCGGTGTCGCGCTCGATGTACTCCAGGTAGATCCCGGTCTCGTCCTCCTGGGGGTCCTCGGCGAGCACCGCCCAGGTCTCGGCGTCGGGGTCGATCTGGATCAGGTCTCCGGCCTGCAACTCCTCGGCCGGGGACTCGACGGGCTCGCCGTAGCCCTCGAAGAGGTCCTGTTCGTCGTCGGGGACGTAGGGCACGTGCTTGCGCTCGGCGATCACGGGGCGGCTGGGGTCGGCCAGCACAGCCGGAGAGGGGCGCCCGGTCGGGCGTTCCTCGACCGCGGCAGTGGCGGGAGCAGTGTTCAGGGACTGCAAGGCCGCGAGCGCGGCGGCCGGGACGGCCGCGTTGGCGGCGGGCGCGGTGGCCGGCTGCACCTGGGGCTGGTCGGGGGCCTCGTAGACGCGGGCGTCCATGTAGTCGGCGTAGCTGGTGGGGTTCTCGTTGCCGTCCAGGTCCACCGTGACCGGATCGAGGATCTCCACCAGCATCTTCTTGTGCACGACTTCGCGGGGGCGCACCGCGGCGACGCGCTGGGGGTCGTAGTCGTCGGATCCCGGGTCGGGGTTGGGGGCGTAGATGGTCTGGATCATGACGGGCACGCCGGCGGAGTTCAGGGCCATGCCGCGGCCCTTGATGTGCCGGGGGATGGTGGTGCCGACCACGTAGGAGTCCCACATCATCTTGGCGCCGTCGGGGCTGAGGCGGGACATGGCCACGCGCATGCCGAGGTTGTCGCGGAACTCACCGGAGATGAAGCGGGTGTCCGCGCGCTGGAGGCCGATGAGCATGTGGATCTTCGCCGAGCGGCCCAGGCGTCCGATGTTGCCCAGGCGCTTGAGCACCGCGGACTTGGAGGATCCGCCCTTGGGCTTGACCTCGGCCCACCAGTCGTCGGCGGCCTCGAGCAGCGTGGTGGCCTCGTCGACGATCAGGGCCACGGGCTCGAAGTCGGCGGAGGTCGCCTTGCCGGCCTCGATCAGCGCGTAGCGCTCGTTCATCAGGTCGTGGGCGTCCTCGATCAGCTTCACCTGGTGCTCGATGCGCGAGGCCAGCCGCTCCACGTTCGGCCAGTCCCGCAGGCCGATGAACTCGATCCGTTTGCCGTCGATCACCCAGACCTTCCAGCCGGCCTGGGTCAGGCGCTGGACGACGTTCTGCTCCACGACGGTCTTGCCCGAGCCGGTGGTGCCGACCACCACCATGTGGGGTTGCTTGCGGGGGTGCCAGGAGAGCTGCTCGCCGTCCTCGTCCACACCCAGGGGGATCTGGAAATCTCGGTAGTCGGCGTGGGTGCGCACCAGCGGGGAATGCTCCGGCGGGGGCAGGACCAGGGAGGGCATCGGCTCGCGGGCGGAGAACACGACGGTGTCCTCGACCAGGTTCCACTCCGGGACCCAGTCTCCGGGCACGCGGGTGGCCAGGACCCGCTCCACGCGCAGCCGCTTGGAGGCCATGGCCATGTTGCTGCCCTGCTCGTGGGCGACCTCGATGCGGGTCGCGTCGCCGTCGTCGTTGAGCTCGACCTTCACGCGGGCGGACTCGCCCAGCAGGTCCCGCACCACCCGGGATGCGCGGTCCACGGTCGGGTCGGTCTTCTCCACCTGCTCGGCCCCCACGGCACCGAGCACCACGCGGCGCTTGCGCGGCAGGTGGGCCTCCACCTTGTACTTGGCCCCGAGGCTGACCGAGGTGACCTCGGCCAGGGACTTCAGCCACTCCGGGTCCGGCACCACCCTCGCGTGGTAGGTCAGCTGCACCTGCTGGGGCAGGCCGATGAACCCCCCACGCCAGCGGGAGAGCTTCACCGCGGCCCGGGACGGCCGCGGGCGGATCATCATCACCGGGCAGATCTGCTCGGTGAAGTGGTCGGCGATCTCCGCCCGCTGCCGGGCCCGCTCGGCCACCACCAGGGATGCCGTCGAGACGCCGGCACCACCGCCGGCGACCGTGTAGGCCAGGGCCGGGTCCGTGGAGGCGAACATGCCGGCGGCCAGCGCGCCGGCGGCGACCAGTCCCGATCCGATCCCGAAGAACTTCGCCGGCTGCGGCTGAGGGGCCAGCACCCTGAGCCCCTCGTCGACCTCCTGATGCGCGCCGACCTGCGCCGTGCCCACACCCATCTGCGGCTCCATGTCCACGCTCATCTGCGGCCTCACCCTCTGGCCCCGAGGACGGGGCCGACGACTCTCGTTCACTGCCCATAAGGCCCGCCCGCGCCGCCGATGTCCCTCCCCGCCTCGCCGACGCACCCCACCCTCTGATCGCCTCCCAGTACCCCCTGCCGTAAAAACGCAATCATGTGGAAGGCAGATCACCCCGGTACCCCCTTCCATGGACTTGACTCGTCGGGTAGCCTCCTCAGCGAGACGAAGTCGAGAGGAGGAGGCTAACCCGAGCGAATCAGCCCATTCCAGAGGGCAATATCTCGATTTTCTTCCTTCCCCGTCCTTCAGGATTTCCCGATGGGTGGAGGCGCTCGACTCCCGCTCTTCCCGCGGGCTTCCCGCTCGCGTTATGGCACCTGAACGGCACTCCTGCGGTGCCGTCTCCGGCTGTCGAGATGCAGCGAAGATTTCACAAACGCGCAAATATGTTTCATACGACCACGAGCCACTTAGGTATTGACAGTTGAACCCTGTCCGGGTGCAGCTCGTGGTTCTCCAGTCAGCCCGTGTGCGACGCTGACGCCATGAACCAGCCCTCCATGGCCACCCTGTCTTCGGGAAAAATCACCCTGCGTGACGCCCGTCGCGGGACCACACGGGATGTGGAACTGGAGCCCTTCGAGATGGCCGTGCACCCCCTCCGTGACCGGAGCACCGGACGCCCGCTCACGCCTCTGACATGGTTCGAGACCATCAACCTCTGCAACGAGCTATCCAATGCTGAAGAGCTGCAGCCGGCCTACACGCATGCTGGGGACGGACGCTCCGTCACCTGGAACACGAGCGCTGACGGGTACCGATTGCCCACCGAGGCCGAGTGGGAGTACGCCTGCCGCGCCGGAACGACCTCGCCCACCTACGGGCCGCTTGAAGACATCGCCTGGACCAGCCTCGACCACCTTGAGGGCCCCCAGCCCGTCGGCATGAAGAAAGCCAACCCGCACGGTCTGCACGACATGCTCGGCAACATCTGGGAATGGTGCTGGGACTACGCCGATCCCGCCCGCTACGGCGACTACCGCAGTCTGCGCGGGGGTGGCTGGGCGGATGAACCCTGGAGCGTGCGCGCCTCAGTGCGCCGGGGCAGCGCCCCGGACGCCGTCCTGGAGGACGTGGGACTCCGCCTGGCCCGGGGTCTGGTCGGCAGCCCGGGACAAGCTCAGGGCTGGTCCCATGAGGCAGACAGGCAACGAGCCGCCATCTGCGGGCCGCTTCCCGTGGGGTGGACACCCTTGCGGGAGATCTTCGCCTGAGAAGGGAACCGCCCAGCCTCATTCGGCGGAACGGAGCCGATCCGTCGGCAACGACAACATCACCGTCGCGGTGAGATCCGGCGCCTTGGCCACCGCCCTGTCATCGAGCCGCGGCGCCACTGTGACGGCCTCTCGTGAGAACTCCTGGATGCCCACGGGCACCCATGCGTCACCCTCGGTGCGAAGCAGCCACTGTTCGCCCAACGCCTGCAAACCGACGGTGTCAAGCAGTTCTTCGGCCTCGGTCGACTCCATGGGTTCACCGCATCGCCGACGCAGGAGGTCGTAGGGGATGAAGAGGCCTTCGTCGGTCATCTCGATGTACCCGACGTGCTCGCGGTCATCAGCGCGGAGGTGATCTAAAACAGTGGTCACGGTGACAGCCTAGAGTTGTCGACTCGATACCCCAGCCTGCTCCCCGCCCCAGCACGGCAGGGGCGTCCGGCCAGGCTCCCTCACACACCGGATCCCGCCCCCTCTCCGAACGGTTCACGGCGAGTCGCGTGCAGTCTTTGCTGCATCTCGACAACCCCGAGGGTGACGACGTCCTCCACGGGATCGGCCCGGCCACTGACTGTCCCCGTGCTGCTGCGCCCGCGCGCCTTCACCAGGGTCACCGTCAGAGACCCCTGCCTGGGGTCTCCGGCACCGCGCTTCCCGAGCGTTGACCCCACTCACTGACGGGTCTGGGCGCGAGTCGGTTTCGTACCAGTCTTCGCTGCCTTCGTCGATGCGGCAAGGCAGTCCACGGTTCTGATGAGCCGAGGGGTCACTACTCTCCGACGCGCAGCGCCAGAACCCAGCGGATCGCCCCGCAGCATCGGTGCACCACAAGGCACACCTCGGACGCTCCAACCATTGTTTGCAGCACTTGCGCAATGCAGCTCACACGATCGCCTCCCTCCTTGCGGAATACCTGACATGGGTATACGTTTGACTAGTACACGTACCCGGTAGGGGTACTCCCGACGTACAACCCGACATACAAGGAGGACACCTGATGGCTTCGAACGATTACCAGGTGACGGGCATGACCTGCGGCCACTGCGAGATGTCGATCCGCGAGGAGGTCAGCGAGATCCCCGGCGTCCAGGACATCCAAGTCAGCGCGCAGACCGGCAAGCTCAACGTCACCGCCGAGGGCGAGATCGACGACGCCAAGGTCCTCGCGGCGGTCGAGGAGGCCGGCTACTCGGCGGTGCGCGTCTGATGAAGGCCGGAGGACGGCTCGCGCTCTACGGGGCCGGGTTGGTGGTGGCGTTCGGCGGGGCCTTCGGCCTCGCCGGCGCCGTCATTCCCGATAGCTTCGCAGCAGCATGGGCAGAAGGAAGCGGCGTGAACGCACACGGTGAAGGGCACGGCGACGCTGCGCAGGAAACCGCGGAGCCCGCTCTGAACGGGGTCTCCGCAAGCGCGGACGGCTTCGTGCTCTCTCCGGTCCAGGCCCCCACGGCCGCAGGCGAGGATGGAGACCTGAGCTTCCAGATCCTCGACGAGTCCGGCGAACCGGTGACCGAATACACCACCGCGCACGAGAAGGACCTGCACCTGATCGCCGTGCGCACCGACGGCGCCGGCTTCCAGCACGTGCACCCCGAACTCGACACGAGCACAGGCACCTGGTCGGTGCCGTGGACCTGGGACGAGGCGGGCACCTACCGCGTGTACGCCGACTTCACACCCGCGGGCGAGGAAGCCGAAGGCATCACTCTCACCCGCGCAATCGAGGTCGCGGGCGACTTCACCCCTGTCGAGACCGAGGCGCAGCCCACCGACGAGGTCGACGGATACACCGTCTCCCTCAACGGCGACCTCACTGCGGGCACCTCAAGCGAGCTCACCATCTCGGTCGAGCGTGACGGTCAGCCGGTGACCACGCTGGAGCCTTACCTGGGCGCGTTCGGCCACTTAGTGGCGCTGCGCGAGGGTGACCTCGCCTACCTGCACGTCCACGCCGAGGGCGACCAGCCCCAGGCCGGGGACACGGCCGGACCCGACATCGGATTCGCAGCGGAGGCCCCGACCGCCGACCGTTACCTGCTCTACCTGGACTTCCAGGTCGACGGGCAGGTGCACACCGCCGAGTTCGTGATCGACGCCGAGCATGGTGACGGCACGAAGACAGACGATTCGCATTCCGACGGCCACTGACCCGCAGGGCCCGGCGTCGCACGAGAGCTGAGAAAGAAGGAAGAGGATGAGCACATCAGCGCCCCCAACGGGTGGGCCGGACATCGAGTTGGAGATCGGCGGGATGACCTGCGCCTCCTGCGCGAACCGGATCGAGAAGAAGCTGAACAAGCTCGATGGCGTCGCGGCCACCGTCAACTACGCCACTGAGAAGGCTAAGGTCACCGTGCCTGCCGGCTACGATCCGTCACTGCTGGTCGCCGAGGTCGAGAAGACCGGGTACACGGCCGCACTGCCCAAGCCCAAGGACACTACGGCGAACACGTCGGAGACCGAGGCCGGGGAGGAGGAAGACAGTGAGCTCACCTCGCTGCGGCATCGGCTGATCGGCGCGATCGTGCTCACTGTTCCCGTAATCGCGATGGCGATGATCCCCGCGCTGCAGTTCACGTATTGGCAGTGGGCCTCACTCGCCCTGGCCGCACCGGTGATCATCTGGGGAGCTTGGCCGTTCCACAAGGCGGCGTGGACAAACCTCAAGCACGGTGCGGCGACGATGGACACGCTCATCTCGATGGGCACCTCCGTCGCACTGCTCTGGTCGCTCTACGCGCTCTTCCTCGGCACTGCCGGCACTCCCGGCATGACGCACCCCTTCGAGTTCACGATCGCTCCGTCGGATGGCGCGGCGAACATCTACCTCGAAGTCGGCGCGGGCGTGACGATGTTCATCCTCGCCGGCCGCTACTTCGAGAAGCGATCCAAGCGCCAGGCCGGGGCCGCGCTGCGCGCCCTCCTGGAGCTGGGCGCGAAGGAAGTCGCCGTACTCCGCGACGGCGTAGAGGTGAAGATCCCCACCTCTGAGCTGGCGGTCGGCGACGAGTTCATCGTCCGTCCAGGCGAGAAGATCGCCACCGACGGTCTCGTGACCTCCGGCTCCTCCGCGGTGGACGCCTCGATGCTCACCGGCGAGTCCGTGCCGGTCGAGGTCCGCGAGGGCGACTCGGTCACCGGTGCCACCGTCAACGCCGGCGGCCGCCTGGTCGTGCGGGCGACTCGTGTGGGTTCGGACACACAGCTCGCACAGATGGCGAAGCTCGTCGAGGACGCGCAGACCGGCAAGGCCGAGGTGCAGCGTCTGGCCGATCGCATCTCCGGCATCTTCGTGCCGATCGTCATCGTCGTCGCGTTCATCACCCTCGGCGCCTGGCTGGGAGGCGGGTTCCCCGTCGCCGCCGCGTTCACCGCAGCGGTCGCCGTGCTCGTCATCGCCTGCCCCTGCGCGCTGGGTCTGGCAACCCCGACCGCGCTGCTCGTCGGCACCGGGCGCGGTGCGCAGATGGGCGTCCTCATCAAGGGTCCGGAGGTGCTGGAGTCCACTCGCAAGGTCGACACCGTCGTGCTCGATAAGACCGGCACCGTCACCAGCGGCAAGATGACTCTGACCGACGTGATCACTGAGCCCGGTGTGGATCGTGCGGAGCTGCTGCGTTTCGCCGGTGCACTGGAAGACTCTTCCGAGCATCCGATTGCGCAGGCGATCGCCAAGGGCGCGACCCAGGAAGTCGGCCAGCTGCCTACTCCAGAGGACTTCGCCAATGTCGAGGGCAAGGGCGTGCAGGGCATCGTCGAGGGGACCCCGGTCGTCGTCGGCCGCGAGTCTCTGCTGGCGGACTGGTCGCAGAAGCTCTCTCCGGAGGTCGCACAGGCGAAGGCCCAGGCCGAGGGCGAGGGCAAGACGGTCGTCGCGATCGGCTGGGACGGTGCTGCGCGTGGCATCCTGGTCGTCGCCGACACCGTCAAGCCCACGAGCGCCGAGGCGATCCGCGGGCTCAAGGAGATCGGCCTGACCCCGGTGCTGCTCACCGGTGACAACGAGGCCGTGGCCCGCCAGATCGCGTCCGAGGTCGGCATCGACGAGGTCATCGCCGAAGTGCTACCCAAGGACAAGGTCGACGTCGTCACCCGCCTCCAGGAAGAGGGCAAGATCGTCGCGATGGTCGGCGACGGCGTCAACGACGCCCCCGCGCTCGCGCAGGCCGACCTGGGCCTCGCGATGGGCACCGGCACGGACGTCGCGATCGAGGCCTCCGACATCACGCTCGTGCGCGGTGACCTGCGGGCCGCCGTCGACGCGATCCGCCTGTCCAGGAAGACCCTGTCGACGATCAAGACCAACCTGTTCTGGGCATTCGCCTACAACACCGCCGCGATCCCGGTCGCTGCGCTCGGCATGCTCAACCCCATGCTCGCAGGTGCGGCGATGGCGTTCTCCAGCGTCTTCGTCGTCGGCAACAGCCTCCGCCTGCGCGGGTTCACGAGCGTCGCCTCGAAGTGACGTACGAGAACCCACCCATCCACACGAATCCAATAACGAAGGAACACCAGAGAATGAGCAGCTGCTGCAGCACGAACGAGACCAACCCGGCCGTGGAGAACGGTGGACGCGAGAACCTTCTTGGCGGGGGCGCCGATGACATGACCACCTGCCCGGTCATGGTCGGCACCCCGGTCAGCAAGAAGACCGCCGAGGCCGCCGGCCTCTACCGCGACTTCGAGGATGAGCGCTACTACTTCTGCTGCGCTGGCTGTGGGCCCGCGTTCGATTCGGACCCAGCCAAGTACGCCGCCAACATGGCGTAATCCACCAGCGTGCGGGGTGCCGCGGCACCGCTGCGGCACCCCGCCACCTGATCGGAGCGAACCGACATGACCACTACGACTCCCACCACCGAAACCCACCTCGACACCTGCCCCGCAGGAGGCGACGGCGACGCGTCCGTCCACGGATACATCAGCGATAAGACGAAGTACCGCAATCGCCTGCGCCGCCTGGAAGGCCAAATCCGCGGCATCGATCGGATGGTCGACGAGGACCGCTACTGCATCGACATCCTCACCCAGATCTCCGCAGTCACCAGGGCACTCGAAAACGTCGCCCTCGGCCTGCTCGACGATCACCTCAAGCATTGCGTCCTCGACGCCGCACTCGCCGGCGGACCAGTCAGCGAGCAGAGGCTCGGCGAGGCGTCCGAGGCCATCGCCCGCCTCGTGCGCTCCTGACGCCGGCGCATCAGTTCGATCACGACCAGCAGTTCAGGAGTTCTTCTATGACCCCACAGCACGTCCTCATCCTCGGATCGGGAGCAGCCGGGGCCGCAGCCGCCCGCACTCTCGCCTCACGCGACGATGTCCGGGTGACGCTGGTGACCCGCACCGGGGAGACGCCCTATACGCGGATGCTCATCAAGGGAATCGCGTTCGGTCCGACACCGCCGGAGATGATCAAGCTCCCGCTGCCTCAGATCGAGGTCATCGCCGACACCGTGCTCAAAGTCGATACCTCGGCGAAGCAGGCCCAGTTGACCTCCGGCGCACAAGTCTCCTACGACGCGCTCATCGTCGCGACCGGGAGCATGCCCCGCTCCCTGCCCGCTGACGTGTTCGGCGGCGACGACGCCGGACAAGGGCGGGTCACCGCTCTTCACTCCGTGGAGGATGCCCTGGGCATCCGAAAGCTGCTGACCGGACTGGGGCGACCCGCGCGGGTAGCGATCTACGGCGGTGGAATCATCGCAGCCGAGACAGCCTCGTCTCTGCAAGCCGACGGACACATGGTCACGCTGGTCTCCCGCAGTTCAGTTCCCGGCGTCGGAGCGTTTGGGGCGCCCGTGGCTGAGCGCCTCGCCGCCGACCATGCCGCCAAGGTGCAGGCCCGATTCGGTCGCACTCTCCAGCATGTCGACGAAACAGAATCCGGTGTCACCATCACCCTCAACGACGGAAATCCCGTCGTGGCTGACTTCCTTCTCCTCGCGCTCGGCACGACGCCCGCAGCCCCGTCACCGTGGACGAACGGTATCGACGTCGACGATCACCTCCGCGCCGCGGCAGAACACGTCTACGCAGCCGGAGGCGTGGCCACGCACCACGACGAAGCACTGGACGCCTGGCGCATCGACCATTGGGAAGACGCCGCCGCACAGGGTGCGCATGCCGCGCAGGCCGCATTGCACGACCTCGGCATTAGCGACGATCCGGGCGCCTACCTGCCACGCAGCCCTTACATGGCAATGGTCTACGGTCAGATGATCTCCGGAGTCGGGTACACAGCCGGCGCAGACGCCCACCTGGAAGCCGGTGAGGAGTTCATCGTCCGCCACGAGACCGACGGCATCGTCGTCGGCGTCACTGGCATCGACGCAGTCGGCACCGTCTACCAGTGGGGGCAGCAGCTCCACGGCGTGCGGGCATAGGCAATGGCGGGAGACTGTATTAGGCAGATCCCACGGCGGGGCTTCGTGCTCTCGCTGGCAGCGACCATTCTCATGATGGCCGCTGCCAGCGCGCCGTCCTTGTTCTACCCCCAGATCGCCGAACGGCTCGGACTCATCCCCGTCGCCACCACACTCGTGTTCGCGGTCTACACCTTCACCCTCCTGGCCGCGCTGCTCTACCTCGGACCACTCTCCGACCACGTCGGCCGACGTCCGGTCGTGGCCGCCGGTTCTTTGGCGCTGGCGCTGAGCGTGGCCATGTTCTGGTTCGCCGGTAGCCTCGCGGCGCTCCTGGTCGCCCGAGCCTTGCAAGGGCTCGCAGCGGGTCTGCTGATCCCGGCGCTGTCGGCGATGATGATCGACTTCGAGTCCCCGTCACATCGGAACATCGCAGCCCTGTGGAACACGATCGGCCCGATGATTGGCCTTGGGGCCGGGGCTCTCGGTGCTGCACTTCTCCTCGATCTCACCTCCGAACCGACAACTGCCGTCTTCGGGTCGCTCGTGCTTGCCTTCCTCATCGTGGCAACGGTCGTGTGGAGCACACCGGAACTGGCCCCGAAGACCCAGATACGACGTGGCGACCTCCGTCCGCGGTTCACCGTGCCACCGCACCTACGCCGCATGTTCACCGCCGGAGTGCCCGTGATCATCGCCGGGTGGGCGACCAACGGACTCTTCCTTGCGCTCGGAGCCGACCTCGTCGGCAGTGAGCTTGGGGGCTCCACGCACACCCAAGCTGGGATCGTCATCTTCGCACTGGCGATCTCCGGAGTCACCGCCTCCTCCGTCCTACAGCGGCGTTCCGCCCGCACCATCAGCCTGTATGCGACCAGTGCCCTGGCGTTCGGCACCGCAGTGAGCATCGGCGCCCTCGCACTCGGTTCCTACCCAGCCTATGTCGCCTCGGTCGCGATCGTCGGTTCCGGGTTCGGCACAGCGTTCCTCGGGGTACTGCGCACACTCATGCCCCACACGGCATCGTCGGAACGCGCCGCCGTGATGGCTGTGATCTACACAGTTGCCTACCTGGCATTCGGCGTGCCCACCATCGTCGCCGGATTGCTCGTGCCGGTGCTCACCCTGTCGGGGACGATGACGATCCTCGGTGCGATCATCATCGCCCTCAGCCTCGTCGCCACCGTCCTGCGCCTGCGCATCCCGCACCCGGCCGCAGGCCCGGCAGAGACTGACGACTTCCCCGAGCCTCCCACCGGCTCTCACCGCCGATCCGCACCCGACCGAGAGGAGCAGCCATGACCTACGTGATCGCGCTTCCCTGCGTGGACGTCAAGGACCGCGCCTGCATCGACGAATGTCCTGTCGACTGCATCTACGAGGGCGAACGCTCGCTCTACATCCACCCCGACGAATGCGTCGACTGCGGAGCCTGCGAACCGGTCTGCCCCGTCGAGGCCATCTACTACGAAGACGACCTGCCCGACGAATGGTCTGACTACTACAAGGCCAACGTCGAGTTCTTCGACGAGTTGGGTTCTCCCGGAGGAGCCGCGAAGACCGGACCGACGGGCTTCGACCATCCCCTCATCGCCGCATTGCCCATCCAACACGAGCAGACCCTCTGAGAAGGGGCTTCCGATTGATCCATACCGACACAACACACAATCCTTGACTAGTACCCCCTAGGGGTATATGGTAGGCATATTGATGAAAGGAAATGACATGCAGAGGAGACTGCGAACAGGACTGGCAGCGGGAGCCCTCGGAGTGGCGCTCGTGCTCGCCGGTTGCGCCAGCGGAGCAGACGACAACCAGCAGACCGACCCCTCGGCTACTGAGGAGCATCAGGGCCACGGCGGCAACAACGCAGAAAGCGGTGATGAAGAGATGGAGCACCCGATGGACGGCGGACCGGCACCCGAGGGTATCGCCGAAGCCAGTGAGCCCACCTACCCTGTCGGTACCGAGGTGCAGCTCACGGCCGACCACATGGAAGGCATGGAAGGGGCTACAGCAACGATTTCCGGCGCATTCGACACGTACACGTACTCCGTGAACTACACGCCCGCAGGTGGCGGCGACCCCGTCGCTGATCACAAGTGGGTCGTGCAGGAAGAAATTGAGGATGCCGGCGACGCGCGCCTGGCCGACGGCACAGAGGTGACTCTGCTCGCCGAGCACATGGAAGGCATGGAAGGCGTAAAGGCCACCATCGCTTCGTCCACCGATGAGACGGTCTACATGGTCGACTACGAGACGGACGGCATGAAGATGACGAACCACAAGTGGGTCGTCGAGAGCGAGATCCAACCAGCGTCCTGAGCCGACGTTCGCTTGCCCGGCCACCGGGTGAGCGGCAATCGGCCTGGCTCGATGACGGAGGAGAGGAATCATGACGGACCCGAACTCACACCAGCACCACGGTCACGAAACCGATACACCCGCCCACGGCGAGCATCACCACGGGTCTGTGTCCGCGCACGCCTCGGCGGATGCGCACGGCACGCGCGAGGGTCAGCACACCGGGCATCAGGGCCACGCCATGGACCACGGGCAGCACTCAGGCCACACGGGCCTCGACGAGCACGGCGGCCACGATGAGCATGCCCAGCACGGTGGGCACGGAGATCACAGCGGCCATGGCGGGCACGGGGACCACGTTGGCCAGTTCCGCCGGCTGTTTTGGATCAACCTCGTCATCGCCATCCCCGCGGTCGCCCTCTCACCGATGTTCGCCATGCTGCTGGGCTACGAGGTCCCCGGCTGGGCGGGCTGGGTCGCCGCGGCACTGGGCACCGTCATGTACGTCTGGGGCGGCAGGCCCTTCCTCACCGGTGCCGTCAGCGAGTTGAAGTCCCGCAAGCCCGGGATGATGCTACTCATCGCTCTGGCGATCACGGTGGCCTTCTTCGCCTCCTGGGCCGCCACGCTCGGGCTCGTCCATCACGAGCTCGAATTCTGGTGGGAACTGGCGCTGCTGATCGTCATCATGCTGCTGGGCCATTGGATCGAGATGCGCTCCCTGGCCCAGACCACCTCGGCGCTCGACTCGTTGGCGGCACTGCTGCCAGACGAGGCCGAGCGCGTCGAGGGCGAGAACGTCGTCAAGGTGGCCCCAGCCGACCTCGACGTGGGCGACGTGGTCATCGTGCGCCCCGGCGGCAGCGTCCCGGCCGACGGAACCATCGTCGACGGCCGCGCCGACATGGACGAGTCCATGATCACCGGCGAGTCCCGCCCGGTCTCTCGCGGCGAGGGCCAGACCGTCACCGCCGGCACCGTCGCCACCGACTCCGGCCTGCGGGTGGAGATCACCGCCACCGGTGACGACACCGCCCTGGCCGGCATCAACCGGCTCGTCGCCGAGGCGCAGAACTCATCCTCCCGCGCCCAGCGGATCGCCGACAAGGCCGCGGCCTGGCTGTTCTGGTTCGCTCTTGGCGCGGCGCTGGTCACTGCGGTCGTCTGGACGCTCATCGGCATGCCCGACGAGGCCGTCGTGCGCACCATCACCGTGCTCGTCATCGCCTGCCCCCACGCCCTCGGCCTGGCGATCCCGCTGGTCGTCTCCATCGCCACCGAGCGAGCCGCCCGCGGAGGCGTCCTAGTGAAGGACCGCCTGGCGCTGGAGTCCATGCGGCAGGTCGACGCGGTCCTGTTCGACAAGACCGGCACGCTGACCAAGGGCGAGCCCACCGTCACCGGCGTCGAGCCGACCGGCGAACTCGACGCCGACCAGGTCCTCGCCCTCGCTGCCTCGGCCGAGGCCGACAGCGAGCACCCGCTCGCCAAGGCCATCGTCACCGCCGCCAAGGACAAGGGCCTTGCCCTCCAGCAGGCCAGCGGCTTCTCATCCTCGCCCGCCGTCGGCGTCACCGCGACCGTCTCCGGCCAGGAGGTCCGCGTCGGCGGGCCCCGGCTGCTCGAGGAGACCGGTCAGCACGAGGTCGGCACGGCCGAGGCATGGCGCTCCGAGGGCGCGATCATTCTGCACGTTCTCCGCGGCGGCCAGGTGGTCGGCGGGCTGAGGCTCGCCGACGAGGTCCGGCCAGAATCCCGCGACGCCGTCGACGCCCTCCACGCCCTCGGCGTCGAGGTCGTCATGATCACCGGCGATGCCGAGGCGGTCGCGAACGAGGTCGGCAAGGAGCTCGGCATCGACCGCGTCTTCGCCGGCGTGCGCCCGGAGGACAAGTCCGCGAAGGTCTCCCAGCTGCAGGAAGAGGGCAAGAGGGTCGCGATGGTCGGCGACGGCGTCAACGACGCCCCGGCTCTGGCGCAGGCCGATGTCGGCATCGCGATCGGCGCGGGCACCGATGTCGCCATCGCCTCGGCCGGGGTGATCCTGGCCAGTTCCGACCCACGCAGCGTGCTCTCGATCATCCAGCTGTCGCGACGCGCATACGGCAAGATGAAGCAGAACCTGTGGTGGGCCGCCGGCTACAACCTTCTTTCGGTGCCGTTGGCGGCCGGTATCCTCGCACCGGTGGGACTCGTCCTGCCAATGTCGATCGGCGCGATCCTGATGTCAGCCTCCACCGTGGTTGTCGCGCTCAACGCCCAGCTGCTGCGGCGCATCGACCTCACACCCGAAGCCAGCACGCGTTCCGTCCTGGAGCGCCAGAAGTAAGGACATGCCCATGTCTGTCGATACCGATTCCCACCAGCACGGCTACATCAGCGACAAGGAGCGCTATCTCGGCCGCATGAAGCGCATCGAAGGACAGGCGCGTGGGATCGCGAAGATGATCGATGAGGAGAAGTACTGCATCGACATCCTCACCCAGGTCTCCGCCCTGACCCGTGCCCTCCAGGGGGTCGCGACTGGTCTGCTCGACGACCATCTCAAGCACTGCGTGCTTGATGCCGCCAAGCTCAGCGACGAGGCGGCCGTCGAGAAGATCCAGGAAGCCACCGACGCCATCAACCGGCTCGTTCGCTCCTGAACCCGGACCCTGACCACCGCGTTCCAGGACACGGCGGGCACAAACCCTCAGGATGCCAGCGCGCTTGATCCTCGCCGACGCGCCGCCCGCCCGCGACGCGCTCACCTTCGCTCAGCGGGCCGCGCAGGCCGGTGCCCATGGCGTGCGCTTGCAGGCCGCAGCCGCGCTAACGCCCCGTGGCCCGCTCGACCGCACTCCTACGATCCTCGTCCTTCGCACGCTCCGCTCCGACCCCGAGCTGCAGTGCGACGTCACCGTCGACACCCTGACCGCGACCGCCGACCCCCTGACCCTGGCGCTGCCGGAGACCGCGCTGGCACCCGCCTGGACCAGCGTCGAACCCCCGCAACACGGGTGGAGACTTATTGCCGATGTGACCAGCCTGACGCTGATGCGCAGCGCCCGTGCCGGCATCGAGGCCGTCGCCCAAGCACTTCCCGACAAACCCGGCGACGATGTCGTCCGCAAGATCCGGGGCACGGTCTGGGGCACCCCGGACACGGCACTCGCATCGCTGCCACAAGGCGTTGCGTTCGCCGCCTACGTCTTCGGGTTCCTCAGCCGAGGAAACGGGGCCACGATCTCAACCGCCGGCCGTTGGACGCGGTTGACCCTCCCGACTGGACACGTGCTCCTGCGCGGACCCGTCGCCTCTGGCCTCACCCCGATCCGCCGCACCCGGCCACGCGTTTCCGAGTCCGTCACATCGATTGAATAACCCTTGATACCCTATAGGGGTATGGGGTAGTATTGATGACTATGAAGAAGGTTGAGCACGTGCACGCCACGTATGACACACCGCATCTGAATGCGGCGGTCGGAGTCTTCGCGTTGCTGGCGAATCCGGTGAGTGTGAAGATGATCCTCGCCATTCGCGACATCGAGGTCTCTGCCAATCATCTGGCGGACATCGTCGACCTTCCCGTCGACCAGACCTCCCACGAGCTTCACCGCCTGGAGTCGGCCGGGATCGTGAGTCGGCAGCGACGCGAGTCCGGCGACTTCTACCTATTGAACGGTGTGCATGCCGGGGCGCTGGCTGAGGCTGCGATCTTCCATGCCGAACATCAGCAGCAGGAACGCACTCGTGCGGGTTCTCCCACCTCGAACTCGCGACCGAACTGACAGAGGAGGCATCATGCCCCGTTTTTCCCGATTGACCCCTGAGACCGCAGTGGGGGCCTCACGAGACTTGCTCGGCGATCTCGTCGAGCGGCACGGCCAGGTCGGAGACATGGTCTCGACGATGGCGCACTCCCCGGCGGTGCTCGGCGGCTATCTGCAGCTGAGCAAAGCCATGCGTCGCGCCAAGCTCGACCGTAAGGTCAGCGAGCTCGTTTCGATCGCCGTGCAGTCGAAGCAGGGATGCGGAATGTGCCTGGCCTCGCACATCAGCGCGGCACGATCGCTCGGGGTCAGCGATGACGAGATCGCACTCGCCCAGCAGGGTACGGCGATGACCGGCCCGGTCGCGGCGATGATCGCGCTCGGCCTCCAGATCTACCGTGAGCCTACGTCGATCACCGACGAGCAGATTGACGAGCTTCGGGGATACGGGTACAGCGACCGTGAGATCTCTGATGTCGTCGGGGTCGTGTCGCTGAACATTCTCACCGGCGCCTTCAACCTGGTTGCTGGCCTCACGCCGGGCGACTGACTTCGCCGGCGACTTGGTGCCTTGGCCGAGAGGATAGGCAGCGGTCTGCAAAACCGTTTACACGGGTTCGAATCCCGTAGGCACCTCCACTTCCCGCTGAGCCCAATAGGACACACGTCGTTGGAGGCGAGTGATGGAGAGCCAGCACATCTTCAACGGTGACATGACACGCGTCGCGCGCATCCTCGTGAAGGTGAGCGCCCAATATATCGCCCGTGAAGCCAACGTGACCAAGGAAGAGTTGCGCGACTTCGAGAAGGGGCGACACGACTTGTCGTAGAAGAAGCAGGAGCGTGTGCGGGCCGCCCTCGAAGAATTGGGGGCAGAGTTTCTGCCTGACGGACCCAACGGCGGCTACGGCATCCGTCTGAAGTTCGGCCGTTCCAGGATCTACTCACTTGAACGTTGCGAGGGCGAGGGCGGGCCGCGGCTCACAACAGAGTCTGATCGTCGGACCCAGGCCCATGTGCCCTTCTCGGAACCGGATTCAAACCTACCTTTTCACCTGGAAGATCGCACCACGGCCTCACTGCGCATCCTGGTGCCGTTGCGCCTGGGCCGGCTTTGGCCGTCACACCTTGCCTCTGTTCCAGGAATGGAAGCGTGGGCACGCTGAGCTCATCGAATACAGTCGCCCGACGGACCCGATCTGGGCCCTGCGCGACGGGGGCGATCGATGCCGCACTCATCCGCTCTTCTTCACCCAAACGTGCCATTGGTCCGGGTTTGGAGCGGTTACCGCTGTTCACCGAACGCCTGGTTGCATCGGTGACGAGTACCGACTCGCGTGCCCGGCAGGAGTCGGTGACCCTAGCCGATCTCGCTGACGGGCCGGTGGCGGTCTGGGCGACCGCTCCGACGGCCACCGGGGAGCTGTGGAGTACGACTGCTCGCATGCCGCGCACGATCTCGGTGGCGAACACGGACGAGTGGTTAACCCGCATCGCTGTCGGCGACGCCATCGGCATCACTGCAGAGGCGACAACGCACAATCACCGCGCGCCGGAGGTGGTCTATCTGCCCATCGAGGATGCCCCACGGGTGACCGTGGCGCTGACCTGGCCAGGGCAGAGGAGGAGCCACCCGCAGGTAGGGGTCTTCGCCACCTGCGCACAGGACTACTTCACCCGACTCATCGACATCGGCTCCCCACCCCGCCTGCTCTCCACCGGGGCCGATGGTCAGCTGACGTAGCTCCCCACTGCAGCTATGCGACCGACCATCCCCCAGGTAGCCCATCCTCGGGTGCGACGGGACCCCTGAGCTTCATTCCGTGTCGGAGCAACAGATCACACTCGACAATATCGCTCTAGCGCGATATGATCGCCCTATGACGATGATTCAAGAGGAGGGGGCAACCCTCGACGAAGTGGCGACAGTAGCGTACGCCCACCTGTTCCAGGCATTTGCGGAGCCGACGAGGTTAGCGATCGTGCAGCACCTCGCCTCCGGGGAGCACCGGGTCCGGGACCTGGTCGAGCACATGGGCCTGGCCCAGTCCACGGTGAGCAAGCATGTCGGCTTCCTCGTCGAGTGCGGCCTGGCGACGATGCGCCCGGAAGGGCGCTCCACCTGGTACTCGCTGGCACAGTCCGAGCTCCTGCGTACCCTCATCGCCGCTGCCGAACGCCTCCTCGATGCCACCGGCACGCAGACCCTGCTCTGCACGCACCTGCGACTCCCACATACCCACCACGCGACAGATACGGACAAGAAGTAGTCATGGGCGCAGGACACAATCACGGCCCCGCCGCCAGCGAGACCGGTCACCCCGGAGATTTCCGCAAGAAACTCTGGATCGCATTCTCGATCACCGCGACGATCGTCGTCGCCCAGGCCATCGGCTCGATCATCACCGGCAGCCTCGCACTGCTGACCGACACCGCCCATGCCATTACCGATGCCTCCGGGCTGCTGGTCGCACTGATCGCCGCGACGCTGATGCTCAAGCCCGCCAACTCCAAGCGCACCTGGGGGTTCCGGCGTATCGAAGTGATCGCAGCCCTCGGACAGTCGGCACTGCTGCTGGCGGTGGGCACCTACGCCGCCATCGAAGGCATCCGGCGACTGTTCGAGCCGCCGGAGGTGCCCGCAAGCGAACTGCTGATATTCGGCATCATCGGCCTGGTCGCGAACATCATCGCCATCACCATCCTCGCCTCCAGCCGCGGTTCGAACTTCAACATGCGTGCCGCGTTCCTCGAAGTTCTCAATGATGCCCTCGGGTCGCTCGGAGTGATCATCGCGGCGATCGTCATCGCCACGACCGGGTTCATGCAGGCCGATGCCATCGCCGGACTGCTTATCGCCACATTGATCGTGCCTCGCGCGTTCAAGCTCATGCGCGAGACCACCGGCGTCCTTATGGAGTTCACTCCCAAGGGCCTCGACCTCGACAAGGTGCGTTCGCACATCCTCGAACTTGACCATGTCAAAGATGTCCATGACCTGCACGCCTCCACTGTGGCGACCGGCCTGCCGATCCTGACCGCCCACGTCGTCGTCGAGGACGAGTGTTTCACCGACGGTCGTGCCGCGCAGACGCTCCACGAGATCAAAGATTGCGTCGCAGGACACTTCGAGGTCTCCATCCATCACTCGACCTTCCAGATCGAGACCGAGCACATTGCCGAACATGAACCGGAAATCAGCAAGCACGACTGAACGCAGTGCCCCTCCCGGGCTCGTTCCGGGCGGGGGCGCTTCCGCGTCACGCAGGTAGGCACTACCCCTATGGGGTAGTAAGGCCAATTGGCACCACGGGCAGACACGGGAAGGAATCCCATGAAAAACTTCAGGCCATTCCCGAAGTACGGCGGAACGAAAACCGCTGCAATCACCGTCGTGGTCGGTGCTTTCCTGCTCACCGGATGCACGGCCGCCAACGACTCATCCTCAGCCTCCCGGCACTAACGATCAGCTGTCACCAGTTCCTGCTTCACGCCCGCCAGCTGTTTCTCAACTGCTGACCTTTGCCTCGCAGCACGCTTCAGCACAGATTCGCAAGGCTGCACGCGAGAGCATCCCCGACTGATAGCCCGCCGTCGACCACGAGAGGTGACTCCTCTGCACCCGGTGCCTGAGGCGGAAGTCGAGCGGCAGGTGGCACGGCCTCAGAATCGCCTTCCCGGCATGAGCGCACTGTCAGGCGCGCGCCTGGGACATGTCCGCGACGCAGCGGTCAGGGTGGTCGGCTAGGGCATGTCTGACAATCGTTTTGACCATGCGAGCACAGCATTCAGGACCACAGCGGCCCTGTAGATGATCGCGTACTTGTCATACCG
>NZ_LOSQ01000032.1:0-1626 GCF_001595485.1 Micrococcus sp. CH7 | reverse complement strand
TCGGGATGGTTCGGGCGGTTAGTATCACCGGCTCAGCATGGGCGGTTCTTCACTGGTACGGGAATATCAACCCGTTGTCCATCGACTACGCCTGTCGGCCTCGCCTTAGGTCCCGACTTACCCAGGGCAGATTAGCTTGACCCTGGAACCCTTAGTCATCCGGCGGACGGGTTTCTCACCCGTCTTTCGCTACTCATGCCTGCATTCTCACTCGTCCACAATCCACCAGAAGTTACCCGCTGGCTTCACCTCGTGAACGACGCTCCCCTACCCATCCAGCAAAACTGAATGCCACGGTTTCGGCGGTGTACTTGAGCCCCGCTACATTGTCGGCGCGGAATCACTTGACCAGTGAGCTATTACGCACTCTTTCAAGGGTGGCTGCTTCTAAGCCAACCTCCTGGTTGTCTCAGCAACTCCACATCCTTTCCCACTTAGCACACGCTTAGGGGCCTTAACCGGTGGTCTGGGCTGTTTCCCTCTCGACTATGAAGCTTATCCCCCACAGTCTCACTGCCACGCTCTCACTTCCCGGCATTCGGAGTTTGGCTGAAGTCAGTAACCTTGTAGGGCCCATCGTCCATCCAGTAGCTCTACCTCCGGGAAGAAACACGTGACGCTGCACCTAAATGCATTTCGGGGAGAACCAGCTATCACGGAGTTTGATTGGCCTTTCACCCCTACCCACAGCTCATCCCCTCCATTTTCAACTGAAGTGGGTTCGGTCCTCCACGCGCTCTTACACGCGCTTCAACCTGGCCATGGGTAGATCACTCCGCTTCGGGTCTAGGACACGCGACTCAATCGCCCTATTCAGACTCGCTTTCGCTACGGCTTCCCCACACGGGTTAACCTCGCCACGTATCACTAACTCGCAGGCTCATTCTTCAAAAGGCACGCTGTCACCCCACAAGGAGGCTCCAACGGTTTGTAGGCACATGGTTTCAGGTACTATTTCACTCCCCTCCCGGGGTACTTTTCACCATTCCCTCACGGTACTGATCCGCTATCGGTCAACAGGTAGTATTCAGGCTTACCAGGTGGTCCTGGCAGATTCACACGGGATTCCTCGGGCCCCGTGCTACTCGGGCAACCCCCCAACAGCGGCGGAACACATTTCGACTACGGGACTCTCACCCTCTACGGTCCAGCATCCACACTGGTTCGTCTATATGCCCGCACCTCACTGCGCCATGCCGGCAGACAGGACAAGGAGGGGCCCACAACACCGCACATGCAACCCCTGCCGGGTATCACACACATACGGTTTAGCCCCATCCGCGTTCGCTCGCCACTACTAACGGAATCACTTTTGTTTTCTCTTCCTGTGGGTACTGAGATGTTTCACTTCCCCACGTTCCCTCCACCCGGTCTATGTGTTCAACCGGGGGTCACACGACACGTCGTGCGGGGTTTCCCCATTCGGAAATCCTGGTCTCAACGTCCGGTTATCGACTCCACCAGGCTTATCGCAGATTCCCACGTCCTTCTTCGGCTCCTGTTGCCAAGGCATCCACCATGCGCCCTTGGAAACTTTCACACACAATGAAAGTCCTCAAATGAGCAATATCTAACTAAGATGTCATTCTCGGCATCACCACACCTCACACACCACCCCAGGGGGGA
>NZ_LOSQ01000031.1:0-1275 GCF_001595485.1 Micrococcus sp. CH7 | reverse complement strand
CTGGGGTGTGACACTTCTTGTAGACGGTCGTTACCAGGAAGGAACGACAGGCAGAGATGTCTACGAATCGCAGGAAGTTCACTGAGGAGTTCAAGGCCGACGCGGTCCAGCTCGTCGTGCAGGGCGGCCGCCCGATCGCGCAGGTCGCGCGGGAGTTGGAGATCAACGAGAGCTCGCTCGGGTACTGGGTGAAGGCGTATCGGGCCCAGCACCCCGACCCGGAGACGGCGCCGCCACCGGTGGAGGCCGCGCGGATCGCACGGTTGGAAGCGGAGAACCGGCGGCTCGCGGAGGAGAACGCGTTCTTGAAAAAAGCCGCGGCCTTCTTCGCGAAGGAGCAGCGGTGAGCGAGAAGTTCACGCTGATGCACGCGGAGAAGGCCACCTTCACGATCGAGCTGATGGCGCGCCTGCTCAGCGTCTCACGCGCCGGCTACTACGCGTGGGCGAAGCGGCGGGACACGATCCCGCCGACCACGGCGCGGAGGGTGTGGCTGTCTGGTGTGATCACGCAGATCCACGACGACTCGCACGGGGTGAACGGGTTCCGGCGGGTGCTCGCCGAATTGTCTCGCCGCGGGATCGCCGCGTCGGAGGGTCTGGTCCGCAAGATCATGCGGGAGGCGGGGATCTTCGGGATCCAGCCCCGCTCCAAGAAGCGCACCACGATCCCCGCCGACGACGTGGTGACCCGCCCCGATCTGCTCAAGCGGGACTTCACCGCCGACCGGCCCGGGGTCCGCTTCGTCGGCGACATCACCTACCTGCGCACCGGGGAAGGGTGGCTGTATCTGGCGACGGTGATCGACCTGTTCAACCGTGAGGTCGTGGGCTGGTCGATGGCTGAGCACATGCGCACCGAGCTGATCGGCGACGCCCTCACGATGGCCCATACCCACGGGCGCATCGAGTCGGGCGCTCTGTTCCACTCGGACCGCGGAAGCCAGTACACCTCTGACGAGTACGCCAAGCTCGCGGGCCGTTTCGGGGTGCGGTTGTCGGTGGGGAGGACCGGGGTGTGCTGGGACAACTCGGTCGCCGAATCGTGGTTCTCGATGCTCAAGAACGAGATGTACTACCGGCAGTCCTTCGCGACCCGGCGGCGAGCGAGATTCGCCGTGATGCAGTACATAGAGGTGTTCTACAACCGCCGCCGGCTGCACTCCACCCTCGGCTACCGCACCCCCGCCGAGACCCGGGCCGCCTACTACGCCCAGACCGCAACCGCGGCCTGAAATCCACAAAGAGATCGTCTACGAAGCTTGACACAGCCCAA
>NZ_LOSQ01000030.1:0-45493 GCF_001595485.1 Micrococcus sp. CH7 | reverse complement strand
CGGCATTCGACGTGGGGGCCGCGGCGCGCGGCGACGGGGCGGCCGCCGGCTTCGGCGCGGCGGGACGGCCCGCGGCCGGTGCGGCGGGGGTGGAACCCGGCTTGGCGGCGGACTTGCCAGCACCCGGGTAGGCGTTGCGCAGCTTCTTGACCACCGGGGGCTCGATGGTGGACGAAGCCGAGCTGACGAACTCGCCGAGGTCCTTGAGCGTGCTCAAGGCCTCCTTCGAGGTGATGCCGAGCTCCTTGGCGAGCTCATGGACGCGGACCTTGGCCACGGTTCTCCTGTTCTGGCCCCACGGGCCGGAACGGAGCCGCTCGGGCTGTCCGTCTCAGCGCGTCCTGGGACCGTTGACGTTGCTCCAGGCCGTCGCGCGCGCCACCAGGGCACGCGCACCACGGCCTGCCTGATAGCAGGGGGTGAAGTTCATCGCTGGGCACTCATGCTTCAGTGCTCATCGGGTACGCATCAGATCTCTGACCCGCCTTCATCTGTCGGTCTGTCAGCCGGTGCCTCCGCGGTGCGGACCAGCGCGTCGGCGTCGACGGCGGACCGGAAGGCCCGCCCGAACGCGCGGCGGCGCAGGGCGAGGTGGAGGCAGTCCTCGCCGGGGTGCAGCCATGCACCCCGGCCGGGACGGCGTCGTTCCGGGTCCCAGACGACGGATGGGGGTTCCGTCGAGGAGTCCAGGGCGACGCGCACCAGCTCTTGCCGGTCCGCCCTCGATCGGCATCCGATGCAGGTGCGCACGACCGTCCGAGACGTCATGCGTTCACCCCTCACGGGCGTCGGATCGAGAAAGGACCTCATCCATCCTAGCGCGTCCGGGCCCGGATCTGTTCCCGGGGACGGTCAGCGTCCCGGGGCGGAGGTGGTGACCCCGTCGCCGACGATGTCGATCCGCCAGCCCGTGAGCTTGGCCGCGAGGCGGGCGTTCTGGCCCTCCTTGCCGATGGCCAGGGACAGCTGGTACTCCGGCACCACGGCGCGGGCCGAGTGCTGGTCCGCGTCGAGGATCTCCACCGAGACGGTCGTGGCGGGCGAGAGGGCGTTGGCGATCATCGCGGCGGGGTCGTCCACGTGGTCGACGATGTCGATCTTCTCGTCGTTGAGCTCCGTCATGACGGCGCGCACGCGGCTGCCCATCTCCCCGATGGAGGCGCCCTTGGCGTTCACCCCGGGGCGGGTGGCGCGCACGGCCATCTTGGTGCGGTGGCCGGCCTCGCGGGCCAGCGCCGTGATCTCGACCGAGCCGTCCGCGATCTCCGGGACCTCGAGCTCGAAGAGCTTGCGCACGAGGCCGGGGTGCGAGCGGGACACCGTGACGGACGGGCCCTTGGCGCCGCGCGTCGCGGAGACCACGTAGGCGCGGATCCGGCGGCCGTGGGCGTAGTCCTCGCCGGGCACCTGCTCGGGCGGCGGGAGGACGGCCTCGAGGGTGCCGAGGTTCACCTGGACCATGTGGCGGTTCAGGCCCTGCTGGATGACGCCGGAGACGAGCTCGCCCTCCTTGTCCTTGAACTCGCCGAGGACCTTGTCGTCGTCCTCCTCGCGCATGCGCTGGATCATCACCTGGCGCGCCGTGGAGGCGGCCACCCGGCCGAAGCCGTTCGGGGTGTCGTCGAACTCGCCGATGGGCGTGTCGTCCTCGTCCAGCTCCGTGGCCCACACGGTGACGTGGCCGGTCGCGCGGTCGATCTCCACGCGGGCGCGCTTCAGGGCCCCCGGGGTGCGGTGGTACGCCATGAGCAGGGCCTGCTCGATGGTGGGGATGAGGCGGTCCATCGGGATCTCCCGCTCCGCCTCCAGCATGCGCAGCGCGCTCATGTCGATGTCCAACTCATGCCTCCGTGTGCTCGGCCGTGTCCTCGCCCGCGGCGGCGTCGGCGTCGCCGGCCTGCTGAGCGGGGCTCCACTCTACCTGCACGATCGCCGGACCGAGGCGGTCGAGGGCGACCCGCTCGGCGGGCAGCTCCTTGGCCTTCATGCCCTTCTTCGCGGGCGGGCGCACCACGGCCAGCTCGACGTCGTCGTCCGTCACGTCCTTCAGGCGGGCGGTCACGGGCGCGGCGCCGTCGACCGAGACCTCGACGAGACGGCCGACGTTGCGGGCGAAGTGGCGGGGCTCGGTGAGCGGGCGGTCCACGCCCGCGGTGGTGACCTCCAGCAGGTACTCCCCCGCGCCGACGCCGGGCACGTGGTCGCCCAGGGCGTCGAGGGCGGCGGAGACCCGGCCGGAGAGGCGGGCGACGTCGTCCAGGCTCAGGCCCTGGGTGCCCGAGGCGCGGTCGAGGACCACCTCGACGGTGCGGTGCTCGGCGGTGCCCGTGGCGCGCACCTGCTCCACCACCACGTCGTCGGCCGCCAGGGCCTCCTCGACGCGGGTGCGCAGCTCGGCGAGGTCGTCGCGGCGGTCGGTGCTGTCCATGGGGTGCCTCACTCGTCGGGTCGGGGCCGCCGCGCCACGCGGGCGGGGGCCGGGGTCGGGATCCGGGGCCGAGCCTACCGGCGGCCCACGGCGGGGCCGAGTGCTCCCGACCGGGTTGGACGGGGCGAGCTCAGCGCAGCAGCGGGGCGAGGGTGTCCGCGCCGACCTTGACGATGAGCGCGGTCACCACCATGAGGTACACCACGCGGATGAAGCCGGTGCCGCGGGCGATCGCCATGCGGGCCCCCACGTAGCCGCCCATGAGGTTGGCCGCGCCGAGCAGCAGCCCCAGGCCCAGCACCGCGTGCCCCGAGGGCACGAAGTACGCGAGCGCGCCGAGGTTGGTCGCGAGGTTGACCACCTTCGCCTGTGCCGAGGCGTGCAGGAAGTCGAACTTGAGCAGCAGGACCAGCCCCAGGATGAGGAACGTGCCCGTGCCGGGGCCGAGGACGCCGTCGTAGAAGCCCACCGCCGCGCCGAGCGCCACGGCCCGGGCCAGCGCGGTGCTCCGCCGCGGCCCCACGCCGGCGACCTGTCCGAGGCCCGGGCGCACGGCCGTGAACACGGCGACGGCGATCAACGCCGCCAGGATCACGGGCCGGATCACGCCGGCCGGCAGATGCGCGGCGACCACGGCCCCGCCCAGGGCCGCCGCGAAGGCGACGGCGGCCATCGGCAGTGCGGTGGACAGATCCTGCCGCAGGCGCCGCCGGTAGGTGAGCGCCGACGTCGCCGTGCCGAACACCGAGCCGAGCTTGTTGGTGGCCAGGGCCTGGATCGGGCTCAGCCCGGGCACGAGCAGCAGGGCCGGCAGCTGCAGGAGCCCGCCCCCGCCCACGACGGCGTCGATCCAGCCCGCCGCGAAGCCCGCGGCGAGCACGAGGACGAGCAGCCCGGCGGTCAGCTCGACGGCGCCGAACCACTCAGCGCCCGTCGCGCACCTCCGCGAGCACCGCCGCGACGGCCCCGTCCACGGGCACGGGGCGCGCCTCGCCGGTGGCACGGTCCTTGAGCTCGAGCTCGCCGTCCGCCAGGCCGCGGCCGATCACCACGGTGGTGGGCACGCCGATGAGCTCGGCGTCCTTGAACTTCACGCCGGGGCTGACCTTCGGACGGTCGTCCACGAGCACGGTCAGGCCCTCGGCCTCGAGGCCCGCGGCGAGGGTCTCGGCGGCGGCGAGGCCGTCCTCGCCCTTCGTGGCGACGACGACGTGCACGTCCGCCGGGGCCACCGCGCGCGGCCACGCCAGGCCCTTGTCGTCGTGGTAGCGCTCGGCGATCGCGGCGACGGCGCGCGTGATGCCGATGCCGTAGGAGCCCATGGTCACCACGACCTGCTTGCCGTGGACGTCGAGGACCTTCAGGTCGAGGGCCTCGGCGTACTTGCGGCCGAGCTGGAAGATGTGGCCCATCTCCATGCCGCGGCGGGTGTGCAGCGGGCCGGAGCCGTCCGGGGCCTGGTCGCCCTCGCGCACCGCGGTGGCCTCGAGCACGCCGTCCCACGTGAAGTCGCGGCCGGCCACGAGGCCGAACACGTGGCGCTGGTCCGCGTTCGCGCCGGTGATCCACGCGGTGCCGGGGGCGATGCGCGGGTCCACGAAGAAGGGCAGGCCCGAGACGGAGCCCTCCGCGCCGAGGACCGGGGTGCCCTCGACCGCGTCGGCCGCCGCGGGGCCGATGTAGCCCTTGACCAGGGCGGGGTGCGCGGCCAGGTCCGCGGCGGTCGCGGCCTCGAGCGTGGGCTCGCCGACCACGCCGAGCGCCGGGCCCACGGAGGCCTCGAGACGCTTGAGGTCCACCTCACGGTCGCCGGGCACGCCCACGACGAACGGGCGGCGCTCGCCGCCGTCCACCACCGCGGTGACCACGACGCACTTGAGCGTGTCCGCGGCGGTCCACGGCTCGCCGTCGCGCGGGGCCAGCCGGTTGGCGACGTCCACGAGCGCGGCGATGGTGGTGGAGACCGGGGTGTCCTTGACCTCGGCGGCGGGCAGGACCGCCATGGCCGCCTCGTCCAGCGGGGCGGGGGCCACCGTGGTGACGGCCTCGACGTTGGCGCGGTAGCCGCCGTCGGACTCGACGAAGGTGTCCTCGCCCACCTCGGTGGGGTGCAGGAACTCCTCGGAGCGGGAGCCGCCCATCGCACCGGAGGTGGCCCGCACCGGCACGACCTCGAGGCCGAGGCGGTCGAAGATCCGCAGGTAGGCGGCCCGGTGGGCCTCGTACGCGGCGTCCAGGCCGGCGTCGTCCACCGTGAAGGAGTAGGAGTCCTTCATGATGAACTCGCGCCCGCGCAGCAGGCCGGCGCGCGGGCGGGCCTCGTCCCGGTACTTGGTCTGGATCTGGTACAGGTACGCGGGCAGGTCCTTGTACGAGGAGTACAGGTCCTTCACCAGGAGCGTGAACATCTCCTCGTGTGTGGGGGCCAGGAGGTAGTCGTTGCCCCTGCGGTCCTGCAGGCGGAACAGCCCGTCGCCGTACTCATCCCAGCGCCCCGTGGCCTCGTAGGGCTCCCGCGGCAGCAGCGCCGGGAAGTGCACCTCCTGGGCGCCGATCGCGTCCATCTCCTCGCGCACGATCCGCTCCACCTTGGCCAGCACCTTGAGGCCCAGCGGCAGCCACGAGTAGATGCCCGGGGCCGCGCGACGGATGTAACCGGCACGGACGAGGAGCCTGTGGCTCGCCACCTCGGCCTCCGCCGGGTCGTCGCGCAGGGTGCGCAGGAACAGGGTGGACATGCGCAGGGGCATGACGGGGCCTCCTCGGACGGGCTCGCGCGGTCGGGGCGGCGCGCGGGACGGGACGACGCCGGCACGGGGTGCCCGGCGTCCTGACCGCCGATCCTATCGCCCGCGCAGGGCCCGCCGGGTCAGTACAGGACGGTCGCGAACGTGCCGCGCCGCTCGAACCCCACGCGCTCGTACGTGCGCAGCGCGGGGGTGTTGTACGCGTTGACATAGAGGCTGACCACGGGCGCCTGGAGTCGCACGTAGTCCACGACGGCGGCCATCGCCGACGCCGCCAGTCCTCGGCCGCGCGCGGCGGGGGCCATCCACACGCCCTGGATCTGGGCGCACCGGGAGGAGAGCAGCCCGATGTCCGCCTTGAAGCGCAGCGGGCCGCCCGCGTCGCGCGGTCCCGGGTCGATGAAGACGCGTCCGGTGTGGATCAGCCGCTCGACGCGGTCCCGGTACTGGGCCGCGCCCCCGGCGAATGGGGAGAAGCCGAGCTCCTCCTCGAACATCGCCGCGCTGGCCGGCAGGACGCGCGCGAAGTCGTGTGGCTGCGCCTGCACCACGTGCGGGTTCGGGTCGATCCCCCCGGCCGTGCCCAGCACGAGCAGCGGCTGGTCGGGGCGCACGGACCGGGACCGGTGGCCCGCGGCGGCGAGGGCCTCGCCGGCGGCCAGCACGGGACCGGCCGGGCCGTAGATCGACCCGTACCGGCGGCGCAGCGCGGCGGCCGCCGCGCCGAGCGCCTCCGCGTCGCCCGGCGCCCAGCCGGCGTCCGGGGCCTCGGACGCGGCGACCGGCACCACGTTCGAGCCGATCCAGACGGCCGCGCGCAGCGCGCCGGCGCCCGGGGCGTCGTCGTCGATCCCGAGGAACAGGGTGCCCGCCGCTCCCCCGCGCGGGCCGGCCAGGCGGCCCGCCTCGAGCAGGGAGTCCACGAACACGTTGGACACGGGGGCACGGGCGGACAGGGCCGCGAGCGCGGCGGTGTCCGCGTCGGTCAGCAGGCGGACGCGGTCACCCGTGGCGGCCCGGACCTCCCGGTCAGTGGACGGAGACCACCGGGGCACCGGCGGCAGCCTGGTCACCGCCGTCCTCCCCCAGGTCCATCTCACCGGCGATCCGGTTGGCCTCCTCGATGAGGGTCTCCACGATCTGGTCCTCGGGCACGGTGCGGATGACCTCGCCCTTGACGAAGATCTGGCCCTTGCCGTTGCCGGAGGCGACGCCGAGGTCGGCCTCGCGGGCCTCGCCCGGCCCGTTGACGACGCAGCCCATGACGGCCACCCGCAGCGGGACCTCAAGGTCCTGGAGGCCCTCGGTGACCTGCTCGGCCAGCGTGTACACGTCCACCTGGGCGCGGCCGCACGAGGGGCAGGAGACGATCTCGAGCTTGCGCTCACGCAGGTTCAGGGACTGCAGGATCTGCAGGCCCACCTTGACCTCCTCGACCGGCGGCGCGGAGAGGGAGACGCGGATGGTGTCACCGATGCCCTGGCCGAGCAGGTAGCCGAAGGCGGTAGCGGACTTGATGGTGCCCTGGAAGGCCGGGCCGGCCTCGGTGACCCCGAGGTGCAGCGGCCAGTCACCCTGCTCGGCGAGCAGCTCGTAGGCGCGGGCCATGATCACCGGGTCGTTGTGCTTGACGGAGATCTTGAAGTCCTTGAAGCCGTGCTCCTCGAAGAGGGAGGCCTCCCAGACGGCGGACTCGACGAGGGCCTCCGGGGTGGCCTTGCCGTACTTCTGCAGCAGGCGCGGGTCCAGGGAGCCGGCGTTGACGCCGATGCGGAGGGAGGTGCCGTGGTCCGAGGCGGCCTGCGCGATCTCCTTGACCTTGTCGTCGAACTTCTTGATGTTGCCCGGGTTCACGCGCACGGCGCCGCAGCCGGCCTCGATCGCCGCGAACACGTACTTCGGCTGGAAGTGGATGTCCGCGATCACGGGGATGGTGGACTGCTGGGCGATGACCTTGAGGGCCTCGGCGTCCTTGTCCGTGGGGCAGGCCACGCGGACGATGTCGCAGCCGGCGGCCGTGAGCTCGGCGATCTGCTGCAGGGTCGCGCCGATGTCGTGCGTCTTGGTGGTGGTCATCGACTGCACCGAGACGGGGTGCTGCGAGCCGACGCCCACCGAGCCCACCTGGATCTGCCGGGTGGTGCGGCGCGGGGCCAGCACGGGCGGCGGGGCGGACGGCATTCCAAGGCTGACGGGCACGGGGGCGCTCCTCATGGGTTCTCGGGGTCGACGGCGCGGGGCCGCCGGGTTCTCCGGTCCATCCTAGGCGCGCGGGCGCCCCGGGGCGCGGGGCGACCGCCCACGGCGAACGGGCCGGGCTCAGAACAGCCGGACCGGCTCCACGATGTCCGCCACGATCAGGATGACGCCCATGAGCAGCATCGCCGCGCCCACCGCGTAGGTCAGCGGCAGCATGCGGGCCAGGTCGAACGGCCCCGGGTCCGGGCGGCCCGTGATCCGGGCCCAGCCGCGGCGCACCGCCTCCCACAGGGCGCCGGCCACGTGGCCGCCGTCGAGCGGGAGCAGCGGGATGAGGTTGAACACCATGAGCGCCACGTTCACGCCCGCCAGCAGGGACAGCAGCAGGGCGGCCTTGTCCGTCAGCGTGGCCTCCTCGAGCGCCGCCGCCTCCCCGGCGATCCGGCCGACTCCCACCACGGACATCGGGCCGTCCGGGTCGCGCTCGGCCGGGGTCACCACGGCGACGGCGGTGTCCCACAGCCGCTGCGGCAGCACGAGGACGACGTCGACGACGCCCCGCACCTGCTGGGCCACGAGCGGGCCGGCGTCGAGCGGGGTGCCGCGGACCGTCTCGAGCTGCGCGCCCATGCCGATGAACCCGACCTCGTGGGTCGCCACGGTCCCGTCCGGGGCCCGCTCGGGCCGGCCCAGCGCGTCCGTCACGGGCCGTTCCGTCAGGCGCGGGGTCAGGGTGGCGCTCATCCGCTCGCCGTCGCGCTCCCACTCGATCCGGGTGGGCTGTCCGGCGCGGTCCCGGATCGCGGCGGAGAGGGCGTCCCAGTCGGAGACCGGCCGCCCGTCGAAGGCGAGCACGGTGTCGCCGGGGCGCAGTCCCGCCTCGTGGGCGGGCGCGGCGGGATCGCCCGGGCGGCAGTCCTCTGTCCCGCCGGAGGCGGCGCGGGCCTGCTGCTCCTGCATCGTGACCACGCACCGGTAGACCTCGGCGACGGTGGTGCTGGGCTGCGAGGTGCCCACCGTGGTGACCAGCAGGGCGGTGGCGCCCAGCGCGATGAGCAGGTTCATGAACGGCCCGCCGAGCATGATCACCACCCGCTTCCACACCGGCAGGGCGAGGAAGCGGCGGTGCTCGTCGCCGGGGCGGACCTCCTCGGCGGCCTGGGCCCGCGCGTCGTCGGCCATGCGGCCCAGCTGCTGGACGAAGCCCGTGGACGCCGCGCGGGGCGTCTGCCCGGGCCGCGGCGGGGGCAGCATCCCGATCATCGCGACGTAGCCGCCCAGCGGCACGGCCTTGAACCCGTACTCCGTCTCGCCGCGGCGCCACGAGACGAGCGTCGGGCCGAAGCCGATCATGTACTGCGTGACGCGCACGCCGAAGAGCTTGGCCGGGACGAGGTGGCCGATCTCGTGCAGGGCGATCGAGACCGCCAGGCCCAGCGCGACCGCGAGGACGCCCGCGACGTACCAGAGGATCTCCACGACGGTCACCAGCGGGCCCGCGCCGCACGGCGCGCCCAGGCCTCGGCGGCGAGCACGGCATCCACGGTGAGCCCCGTCGGCGCGGGGTCGTGGCCGGCCGCGGCGAGCACGTGCTCGGGGGCATAGTCGGCGACGACGGCGCGGACCGTGTCCACGATCCCGTCGAAGGGCAGGGCGCCGGCGTGGAAGGCGTCCACGGACTCCTCGTTGGCGGCGTTGAACACGGCCATGTGGGTGGGCGAGGCGGCCGCCGCCTCCTTCGCGGCCCGTACCGCGGGGAAGGCCTCCTCGTCGAGGGGCTCGAACGTCCAGGTGGCCGCCCGCGTCCAGTCGCAGGCCGGGGCCGCGCCCGGGAGACGGCGCGGCCAGCACAGCCCCAGGGCGATGGGCAGGCGCATGTCCGGCGGGGAGGCCTGGGCGAGCGTGGACCCGTCGACGAACTCGACCATCGAGTGGACCACGGACTGCGGGTGGACCACGACGTCGATCCGGTCCAGGGGCACGTCGAACAGCAGGTGGGCCTCGATCACCTCGAGGGCCTTGTTCACGAGGGAGGCGGAGTTGGTGGTGACGACGCGGCCCATGTCCCACGTGGGGTGGGCGAGGGCCTGGGCGGGCGTGACGGCGTGCAGGGCGGCGCGGTCCAGGCCGCGGAACGGCCCGCCCGAGGCCGTGAGCACGAGGCGGCGGACCTCGTCCGCCGTGCCCCCGCGCAGCGCCTGCGCGAGCGCGGAGTGCTCGGAGTCCACCGGCACGAGCTGGCCCGGCGCCGCGGCCGCCTTCACGAGGGCCCCGCCGACGATGAGCGACTCCTTGTTGGCCAGGGCCAGGCGGTGGCCGGCGTGCAGGGCGGCGAGGGTGGGCCGCAGGCCGATCGAGCCCGTGATCCCGTTGAGCACGGTGTCGGCGCCGGGCCACGCGGCGATCTGCTCGGCGGCGCACGGGCCGGTGAACAGCACGGGTCGGGGGGACGGGCGCCCGAGGCGGGCGGCGGCGTCGGCGAGGGCGGCGCGCAGCTCCTCCTCCCCCGCCGCGGCGGAGCCCACCGCCTCGACCTCGAAGCGCACGGCCTGCTCGGCCAGCAGGGTCGTGTTCGCCCCGCCCGCGAGCGCGACGGCCCGGAGCCGGGCGGGGTCCTGGGCGATCACGTCGAGGCCCTGGGTGCCGATCGAGCCCGTGGAGCCGATCAGGGCGACGGCGCGCGGGGCGCCGTCGTCGTCCGCCGGGGCGGGGGCGGGCAGCGTGTAGTCGGTGAGGGATCCGTGCGTCACCCCGCCATGATGCCAGTCGGGCCTGGACACGGACGGGGGGCCGGCCGGACGGACGCCGCACCCCGACGTCCCGCCCCGCCGGCCCCCGTGGGACCGGGTCAGCCGCGGATCAGTGCTGCACCGGCTTCTCGGCGCCGATGCCGGTGAGGGAGCGGACCTCCATCTCGGCCTGCTTGTCGGGGTCCTCGGCGCGCGACGAGGTCACCGAGCCGAGCCAGCCGAGGAAGAAGGCCAGCGGGATGGAGACGATGCCCGGGTTCTTCAGCGGGAACACCGCGAAGTCCGCGCCCGGGATCATCGAGGTCGGCGTCCCGGACATCACCGGGGACAGGACGATCAGGATGATCGCGGAGAGCAGTCCGCCGTACATCGACCACACCGCGCCGCGGGTGGTGAAGCGCCGCCAGAACAGGGAGTAGAGGATGGTCGGCAGGTTCGCCGAGGCCGCCACCGCGAAGGCGAGCGCCACGAGGAACGCCACGTTCTGGCCCTGGGCGGCGATGCCGCCGACGATCGCCAGGACGCCGATCACCACCACGGTGATCTTGCCGATCCGCACCTCCTCCTGCGGGGTGAGCGGGTGCTTGGCGATCACGGAGCCGTACACGTCGTGGGCGAAGGACGCCGCCGCCGTGATGGCCAGGCCCGCGACCACCGCGAGGATGGTGGCGAACGCGACCGCCGAGATCAGGCCCAGCAGGATGGAGCCGCCGAGCTCGAACGCCAGGAGCGGGGCCGCGGAGTTCTGCCCGCCGGGCGCGGCCAGGATGCGCTCGGGGCCGATCAGCGCGCCGGCACCGTAGCCCAGCACGAGGGTGAACAGGTAGAACGCGCCGATGAGGACGATGGCCCACACCACGGACTTGCGCGCCTCCTTGGCGGTGGGCACCGTGTAGAACCGCATGAGCACGTGCGGCAGGCCGGCGGTGCCGAGCACGAGCGCGATGCCCAGGGACACGAAGTCGAGGCGGGTCAGCGCGCTGGCGCCGTACTGCAGGCCCGGCTCGAGGATCGCCTCGCCCTTCGGGTTCATCTCGACGGCGGCCCCCAGCATGGCGTTGAAGTCGAAGCCGAACAGGGCCAGTGACCACACGGTCATGATCCCCGCGCCGGCGATCAGCAGGATCGCCTTGATGATCTGCACGTAGGTGGTGCCCTTCATGCCGCCGATCAGCACGTAGACGATCATCAGCACGCCCACGATCACGATCACGAGGGCCTGGCCGGCCCGGTCGTTGATGTTCAGCAGCAGGGACACCAGGCCGCCGGCGCCGGCCATCTGGGCCAGGAGGTAGAAGAGGCAGACGGCCATGGTGCCGAAGGCGGCGGCGATGCGCACGGGACGCTGCTGCAGGCGGAAGGACAGCACGTCCGCCATGGTGAACTTGCCGGTGTTGCGCAGCAGCTCGGCCACCAGCAGCAGGGCCACGAGCCACGCCACGAGGAAGCCGATCGAGTAGAGGAAGCCGTCGTAGCCGTAGAGGGCGATCGCGCCCACGATGCCCAGGAACGAGGCCGCGGAGAGGTAGTCACCCGCGATGGCCGTGCCGTTCTGGGTGCCGGAGAAGCCGCGGCCGCCGGCGTAGTAGTCGGCCGAGGACGCGTTCGTCTTGGACGCGCGGATCACGATCACGAGGGTGACCACCACGAAGGCGACGAAGATGCCGATGTTCACGGCGGGGTTGCCGACCGTCTGCGGGGCGGCCTGGAGCAGGGGGGTGAGCGCGCTCATCGCGTGGCCTCCGGGTTCTCGTGGGCGCCGGCGGCCTCGCGCTCGAGGCGCTCACGCAGCGCGGTGGCGCGGGGGTCCAGGGTCCGGTTGGAGAAACGGACGTAGGCGAAGGTGATCAGGAACGTGGTGACGAACTGGAGCAGGCCGAGGATCAGGCCGAGGGTGATGTTGCCGCCGAGGCGGATCGCCATGAACTCGGGGAAGAACGCGCCGACGATCACGAACACCAGGTACCAGACGAAGAACGCCACGGTCATGGGGAAGGCGAAGGATCGGTGGGTGCGCCGGAGCTCGATGAACTCCTCGGACTGCTGCGCGGCGCGGAACTGCGCGGCCGTGGGGACCGGCGCCGTGGGCTCGCTGGATGACATGGGCCCTCCGGGGGTGCGTAGGACGGATCAGTGTGAGACAGATCACTGTGATGACAACCACACTCTGGCGGGCGGAGGGGTGCGCCGTCAAGCGCGCCCCGGGGCCGTGCGCCCGTGTGACAGCCCCGGGGCGCAGCCGTGCGGACGCGGACGCGCCCCGACGGCACGGGGCCGCCGGGGCGCGGAGCCGCCGAGGAGCCGGTCAGGCGCTCGCCGGCCGGGGCGCGTCCGCGCGGCGCAGGACCGCGCGGGCCTGGGCGAGGACCACCTCGTCGACCATCGCCCCGTCCAGCTCGAAGGCCCCGTGTCGGCCCTCGGCCGCGGCGAGGACGCGCCGGGCGCGTTCGACGGCCTCCGGGGCGGGCGTGTAGGCGGAGCGCACGACGGGCACCTGGCGCGGGTGCAGGCACACGGTCGCGGTGCAGCCCAGGGCGACGGCGTCCTCGGCCTCGGCGGCCAGCCCGGCCTCGTCGCCGAGGTCCAGGTGGACGGCGTCCCATGCGGCCGCGCCGTGGGCGGCCGCCGCCAGCAGCACCGTCGCGCGGGCGTGCTGGACCACGGAGCGGTAGGCGCCCTCGGGGGTGCGGGAGGAGCTGCCGCCCATCGACGCCACGAGGTCCTCGGCGCCCCACATCAGCGCACCCACGTGCGGGTGGGCGGCCAGGTCGGCGGCGGCGAGGATCCCGGCCGCGGTCTCGCATAGGGCGACGACGCGGGTCTGCGGGCCGAGGGCGGCGACGACCCCGTCCACCTGCGCGGCGGACTCGGCCTTGGCGAGCATGAGCGTGCGCCAGCCCGTCCCGGCGAGCATGGCCAGGTCGGCGTCGTGGTCCGCGGTGCCCGCGGGGTTCACGCGGACCACCACGCGGTCCTCGTCCAGCGGGCCGCCGTCGACCCCGCCCGTCGCCCGCCCCGCCCAGGCCGCCGCGACGGCGTCCCGCGCGGTGGGCCGGGCGTCCGGGGTGACGGCGTCCTCGAGGTCGAGGATCACCGCGTCCGCGCGCTCGAGCGCCGTGGCGTACCGCTCGGGGCGGTCCGCCGGGGTGAACATGACGGCCGGTCCGAGGGTCAGCGCGCTCATGCCCGCTCCCCCGTGCCTGCGGCGTCGGCGGCCTTCGCCTTGGCCTCCGCGTGCGCCTGCGCGGTCCACATCAGACAGGTGCGCTGGGCGCGGACGACGACGTCGCCGTGCTGGTTCTCCCCCGTCATCGCGAACGTGACGATCCGCTGCCCCGGCCGCGAGGAGGACTCGCGGATTGCGGTGACCTCGGAGCGCCCGTAGAGCGTGTCCCCGTGGAAGACCGGCTTCGGGAACGCGATCTCCCCCAGGCCGAGCTGGGCCACGAGCGTGCCCTGCGTGGTCTGCCCGACGGCGAGGCCCACCAGGGTGGACAGCGTCAGCATCGAGTTGACCAGCGGTCGGCCGAACGGCTGGTCCGCCGCGTACGCGTGGTCCAGGTGCAGGGCCTGCGGGTTCATGGTGAGGGTGGTGAACAGGACGTTGTCCGCCTCGGTGAGCGTGCGGCCGGGCCGGTGCAGGTAGACCTGACCGACCGCCAGCTCGTCCGCGTAGCGGCCCCGCTGCTCGATCTCGACGCGCTCCGTCACGTCAGAGGCCCAGCTCGCGGGCGATCAGCATGAGCTGCACCTCGGTGGTGCCCTCGCCGACCTCGAGGATCTTGGAGTCGCGGTAGTGACGGGCCACGAGGGTCTCGTTCATGAAGCCGTAGCCGCCGAACACCTGGGTGGCGTCCCGGGCGTTGTCCATGGCGGCCTCGCCGGCGATCAGCTTGGCCATGGCGGCCTCGGTCTTGAACGGCTTGCCGGCCAGCATCTTCTGGGCGGCCTCGTAGTAGGCCAGGCGGGCGGCGTGCGCGCGGGCCTGCATGCGGGCGATCTTGAAGGACACGGCCTGGAACTGCCCGATCTTCTGGCCGAACGAGGTCCGCTGCTTGGCGTAGGCGACCGACTCGTCCACGCAGCCCTGGGCCGCGCCGGTGGCCAGGGCCGCGATGGCGATACGGCCCTCGTCGAGGATCTCGAGGAAGTGGGCGAAGCCGCGGCCGCGGGCGCCCAGCAGGTTCTCCTCCGGCACGCGCACGTCCGAGAAGTGCAGGGCGTGGGTGTCCGAGGAGTTCCAGCCGACCTTGTCGTAGGCCTTGGCCACGGAGAAGCCCTCGGTGCCGGCGGGCACGAGGATCGTGGAGATCTCCTTGGCGGGGCGGCCGTCGTGGCCGGTCCTGCCCTCCACGGTGCCGGTCACGGCGGTGACGGTGACGAGCGAGGTGATGTCCGTGCCGGAGTTGGTGATGAACTCCTTGGCGCCGTTGATGCGCCACTGGCCGTCCTCGAGCGCGGCGGTGGTCTGGGTGCCGCCGGCGTCGGAGCCCGCGCCCGGCTCGGTGAGGCCGAAGCCGGCCAGGTGCGTGCCGGCCACGAGGTCCGGCAGCCAGCGCTGCTTCTGCTCCTCGGTGCCGAACTTCAGCAGCGGCATGGCGCCCAGGGAGACGCCGGCCTCGAGGGTGATGGCCACGGACTGGTTGACGCGGCCGAGCTGCTCGAGGGCCAGGGCCAGGGCGAAGTAGTCGCCGCCCATGCCGCCGTACTCCTCGGGGAACGGGAGGCCGAACAGGCCCATCTCGCCCATCTGGGCCACGATCTCGTACGGGAACTCGTGCTGGGCGTCCAGCTCGGCGGAGACCGGGGCCACGACCTCGTCGGCGAACTCGCGGACGGTGTCGGAGAGGACCTGGTAGTCCTCCTCGAGGGCGGGCAGGGTGCGGTGCTTGGTGCTCATGGTCCTCTCCTGTTCTCAGGTGTTCTCTGCGGGTGCTGCGTGCTCGGTGGGCTCGACGACGGCGATCAACGCCTGCGCGGCCACGGCGTCGCCCTCGGCGACGTGGACGGTCACGACGCCGGCGACGGCGGCCGTGACGGGGTGCTCCATCTTCATGGCCTCGACCACCGCCAGCTCCTGGCCCGCGGCCACGGTGTCCCCGGTGGCCACGGACACGGCGACGACGGTGCCCGGCATGGGCGTGCGGGCCTCGGGGGACGCTGCGCCGGCCGGGGCACGACGCGCGGCCGCGGCCGCGCGGGCGGCCTCGACCACCTCGGCCCGGGTGAGGCGGCGGACCTGCCACGCGGCGCCGTCGCGGTGCAGCCACGCTGAGCGCGGGTCCCGCGGGTCACCGGCCAGGAGGTTGACGCCCGCCAGGCCTCCGGCGTCCTCGTCCACCTCGGCGTCGGCGGCGGGGGCGGTGAGGATGCGGTCCTCGTCCCCGACCCGGACGCGCATCCCGGGCTGCGGGGCGCCCGCGCCGCGCCAGCCGTCCGCCCGGGCCCACGCGGTGCCGGCCGCGCGGTGCTCGGCGGCGGCCGCGTCCTCGGACACGTCGGCCAGGGCCTCGGCCGCGAGCGCGGCGAGGTCCTCGGGCAGCGCGGGGGCGGTCCACGCCTCGAGGCCGTCGATCAGCTCGGTGGTGAGCCGGCCGGTCCGCACGTCCTCGCGGGCCGCGAGCTCGCGCAGCCAGCCCAGGTTGGAGCGGACGCCGAACAGCACGGTGTCCGCGAGCGCGGCGTCGAGCCGGTCCAGGGCCTCGGCGCGGTCGGCGCCACGGGCGATGAGCTTGGCGATCATCGGGTCGTAGAAGCCGGTGATCTCGGGCTGTGCGCCGTCGACGTCCACGGGGTCCACGGCGCCGGCGGCGGGGCCAGTCTGCGGTCCGGAGCCGAACGCGCGCTCCTCGGCCGGCCGGGAGGGCAGCAGGAGGGTGTCGACGCGGACGCCCTCGCCGGCGGGCTCGCGCCAGCGCAGCACCGGCCCGGTGGAGGGCAGGAAGCCGTTCGCGGGGTCCTCCGCGTAGACGCGGGCCTCGACGGCGGCGCCGTCGAGGGTCACGTCCTCCTGGGCGAAGCCGAGCGGCCCCCCCGCGGCGATGCGCAGCTGCAGCTCCACGAAGTCCAGGCGCTGTCCGCGCACCCGGACGACCTCCTCGGAGACCGGGTGCTCCACCTGCAGGCGGGTGTTCATCTCCATGAAGAAGAACTCGTCCGGGTTCTCGTCCGAGACGAGGAACTCGACGGTGCCGGCACCGCGGTAGCCCACGGACACGGCCGCGTCCACGGCGGCCCGGCCCAGGCGCTCGCGGAGCTCGGCCCCGTGCGCCAGCCCGGTCAGCAGGGGCGCGGGGGCCTCCTCGATCACCTTCTGGTGGCGGCGCTGCAGGGAGCACTCGCGCTCGCCCAGGTGCACGGTGGCGCCGTGGGCGTCCGCGAACACCTGCACCTCGATGTGCCGGGGCGCGGTGATGAGCCGCTCGAGCAGCAGGGTGTCGTCGCCGAACGCGGAGCGCGCCGTGCGCCGGGCCGAGGCGAGGGCGCCGGGCAGCTCCTCGGCGGCGCGCACGGCCACCATGCCCTTGCCGCCGCCGCCCGCGGAGGGCTTGATCAGCAGCGGGAAGCCGACGCGCTCGGCCTCGGCCGTGATCTGCTCGTCGGTGAGCGTGGGGTCCTGGATGCCGGGGACCACCGGCACGTCGTACGCGGCCACGGTCTCCTTGGCGCGGATCTTGTCCGCCATCGCGTCGAGCGAGGCCACGGGCGGGCCCACGAACACGATGCCGGCCGCGTCCAGCGCGCGGGCGAAGTCGGCGTTCTCGGACAGGAAGCCGTAGCCGGGGTGCACGGCCTGGGCGCCGGTGCGGCGCGCGGCGTCGACGACGGCGTCGATGTCCAGGTAGGACTCGCGGGCCGGAGCCGGGCCGAGGCGGACCGCCGTGTCCGCCTCGCGGACGTGCCGCGCGTCGGCGTCGGCGTCGGAGTGCACGGCCACCGAGCGGATGCCGAGGCGGCGCAGGGTGCGGATGACGCGCACGGCGATCTCGCCGCGGTTGGCCACCAGCACGGTGTCGAACAGGGGCGTCCCCTGGGCGTGGTTCTCGGTCACGGGTGCCTCACATGCGGAACAGGCCGAACCGGGAGTCCGGCAGCGGGGAACGGGAGATGACGTCGAGGGCCAGGGAGAGCACCCGGCGGGTCTGGCCGGGGGTGATCACTCCGTCGTCCCAGAGGCGGGCGGTGGAGTACAGGGGGCTGCCCTGGTCCTCGTACTGCCGGCGGACCGGCGCCTGGAAGGCCTCGACCTCCTCGGGGGACATCGGCTCCTCCCCCGCGGCGGCCCGCTGGTCCTGCTTGATCTGCGTGAGCACGGAGGAGGCCTGCGGGCCGCCCATCACGGAGATGCGCGCGTTCGGCCACATCCACAGGAAGCGGGGTGAGTAGGCGCGGCCGCACATCGCGTAGTTGCCGGCGCCGAACGAGCCGCCGATCACCACGGTCAGCTTGGGCACGCGGGCGGTCGCGACGGCGGTGACCATCTTGGCGCCGTCGCGCGCGATGCCGCCGGCCTCCGCGTCCCGACCCACCATGAAGCCGGAGATGTTCTGCAGGAACAGCAGCGGGATGCCGCGCTGGTCGCACAGTTCGATGAAGTGCGCGCCCTTGCGGGCGGAGTCTCCGAACAGGATGCCGTTGTTGGCGAGGACGCCCACGGGGTGGCCGTCGATCCGCGCGAACGCGGTGACCAGGGTGGTGCCGTAGAGGGGCTTGAACTCGTGGACGGAGCCGCCGTCCACGAGGCGGTCGATCACCTCGCGCACGTCGTAGGGGGTGTTCACGTCCACGGGCACGACGCTGGTCAGTTCGGCCGGGTCCTTGGCGGGCTCCGCGGCGGGGGCGACCTCCCAGGCCGGCGCCTCGGCCGGGGGCAGGGTGGCCACGATGTCCCGGAGGATCTGCATGGCGTGCAGGTCGTCGTCCGCCAGGTGGTCCGCGACGCCGGAGCGCTCGGCGTGCAGCCGGCCGCCGCCGAGGTCCTCGGGCGAGACGTCCTCCCCGATCGCGGCCTTCACGAGCGGGGGGCCGCCGAGGAAGATGGTGCCCTGCTCGCGCACGATCACGGTCTCGTCCGACATGGCCGGCACGTACGCGCCGCCCGCCGTGGAGGAGCCGCACACCGCGGCCAGCTGCGGGATGCGCCGCGAGGAGAGCAGCGCCTGGTTCCGGAAGATGCGGCCGAAGTGCTCGCGGTCCGGGAAGACCTCGTCCTGGCGGGGCAGGAACGCGCCGCCGGAGTCCACGAGGTAGATGCACGGCAGGCGGTTCTCCAGGGCGATCTCCTGGGCCCGCAGGTGCTTCTTCACCGTCATGGGGTAGTAGGTGCCGCCCTTCACGGTGGCGTCGTTGCCGACCACCATCACGAGGCGGCCGTGGACCAGGCCGATGCCCGCCACGACGCCCGCGGCGGGGCTGTCCCCGTCGTACAGGCCGTGCGCGGCCAGCGCGCCGACCTCGAGGAAGGGCGAGCCCTCGTCGAGCAGCGCGTCGATGCGGTCCCGCACCAGCAGCTTGCCGCGGCCGGTGTGGCGCTCGCGCGAACGCTCGGGCCCGCCGAGCGACGTGCGGGCGACGAGGTCGGCGAGCTCCTGCTCCAGCCGGGCGTGGCCGGCCGCGTTGCGCTCGGCCACGGTGGGCGCGGACTGCGCGGCCGGGGCCGGGGTGCTGGCGGTCATGAGACCCCCTTCAGTGAATGACGACTAACTGAACCGAGCCTCAGTGTAGTGACGATCGTCACTGACGTCGACCGGGCGCCCGGCGCGCCTCGTCCCGTCCTACAGTGGATCCCATGCCCGCCGTCGATCCCGCGTCCCCCACCGCCCCGGCGACCCCGCCGACCGCCCGGGAGGCCGCCAAGGCCCGACGCCGGGTGGACCTGCTCGCGGCCGCGGCGCGACTGTTCGCGGCCCGGGGCTTCGACGCGGTCCGCCTCGAGGACATCGGCGCCGCGGTCGGGATCAGCGGCCCCGCCATCTACCGCCACTTCGCCGGCAAGGCCGCCGTGCTCACGGCGATCCTCGACACGGCCTCGCAGGACCTGCTGGACGGCGGGCTGGCCGCCGAGGCGCAGCACGCGCCGGGGGCGGAGACCCTGCGGGCCCTCATCGGTTTCCAGGCGGACTTCGCCCTCGCCCAGCGCGACGTGATCCGTGTGCAGGACCGCGACATGTCCGCCCTGCCCGACGGCGCGCGCACGGCCATCACGCGCACCCAGCGCGCCTACATCGACGTGTGGGCGCGCCAGCTGCAGGTCGTCCACCCCCACGAGGACCAGGCCACCGCCGTGTTCCGCGCCCAGGCCGTGCTGGGCCTGCTCAACTCCACCCCCCGCTCGGTGCGGCGCACCGCGGCCGACCGCGCGGCTCGCCGCGCGACCCTCGTGGCCATGGCCTGGGCCGCGGCCACGGCCCCCGGGCCGCTGCCCGGCGGGGACTGAGCGGGCGGCACCGGCCCGGCGGGCCGGCGTCGTGCCCGGTGATACGGTGGCCGGTACCCGCGACGGCGACGCCGTCGAACCCCGCCCCGAGAGGTCCACCGCCGTGCTTCTTCGTGACGTCCGACCCGAGGATCTGGACGAGTTCTTCCTCCACCAGCAGGACGAGCAGGCCAACCTGATGTCCGCCTTCGCCCCCCGCAACCCCCGGGACCGCGGTGTCTTCGACTACCACTGGGCCCACCTGCTCGGGGACGAGGACACCGTCGTGCGGACCATCGAGCACGAGGGCCGCGCCGTGGGTGCGCTCGTGTGCACCCAGCAGGACGGCGTGGGCGAGCTGTCCTTCTGGACCGCGCAGGACTACTGGGGCCTGGGGCTGACGACCGCGGCCGTGGACCGGTTCCTGGAGGAGCACACCGCCCGCCCGCTGCGGGCGCACGTGCCCGAGGACAATGTGGGCTCCGTGAAGGTGCTCTCCCGCCGCGGCTTCGAGACCGTCGGCGAGGAGAAGGTCTTCTCCAACGCCCGTGCCGAGGTCATCACCGAGCTCGTGATGGAGCTGCCCGCCGCCGACTGAGCGCGCCCCGCGGCCCCCGCCGTGCCGGCGGCCGCACCGGCCTGCCACGACGACGGCCCCGCCTCCCGGTGCCCGGGTGGCGGGGCCGCGGCGCGTCCGGGGCCGTCAGACCATGGTCAGGGTCAGACCCGGGCGGCGCAGGATCGCGCCGACGTCCGCGAGGAAGCGCGAGCCCTGCTCGCCGTCCACGAAGCGGTGGTCGAACGAGAGGGACAGCGTCATGACGTCCCGCAGGGCGATCTCGCCGCGATGCTCCCACGGCATCCTCCGGACCTGGCCGATCGCGATGATCGCCCCCTCACCCGGGTTGATGATCGGGGTGCCCGCGTCCACGCCGAACACCCCGACGTTCGTGAGCGTGAAGGTGCCGCCGGCCAGATCCGCCGGGGACAGCCGCCCCTCGCGGGCGAGGCCCGTGAGATCGCGGATGGCGTCGGCCAGCTCCCTCAGGCTCATCGCCTGGGCGTCCTTGACGTTCGGCACCATCAGCCCGCGGGGGGTGGCGGCGGCGAAACCGAGGTTCACGAAGTTCTGCTGGACGATCGTCCCGGCGGCCTCGTCCCACCGGGCGTTGACGTCCGGGGTGCGCTCCATCGCCACGAGGCACGCCTTGGCGGCGAGCGTCATGGGCGTGAGCTTGACGTCCCGGAACTCGCGGGAGGCCTTGAGCTCGGCGAGCAGCTCCATGGTCTCGGTGACGTCCACCTGCAGGAACTCGGTCACGTGCGGGGCGGTGAACGCGGACTGCACCATGGCCGCCGCGGTCGCCTTGCGCACGCCCTTGACCGGCACGGCCTCCGTGCGCGGGCGGCCGCCCAGGGTGCGGACGCCCCCGGTCGAGCCCGACTCGGCGCCGGACTGCGGCGGCGCCGCCGCGGCCGCGGGCTGCCCGCCCCCGGCCAGGAACGCCTCGACGTCCGCGCGGGTGATGACCCCGCCCACACCCGTGCCGGTGACCTGCTCCAGATCCACGCCCGCGCGGCGCGCGTACAGGCGCACGGGCGGAGTGCACCGGGGTCGCTCGCCCGGGGCCGGCTCGTGGGCCGCGTCCGCGCGGTCCGGCTCGGCGGCCTCGGGCTGCGGGCGCCCGGCGCCGGCGGGGGCCGCCTCCGACGTGGACGGCGCCTGTCCGCGGGCGGGCTCGCCCGCCGGGGCGGCCGACGTCGCCGGGGCCGCGGAGCCGCGCCGCGCACGGCGGCCGGGCTTGCCGGTGTCCGGCGCGGCGCCGTAGCCGACGAGGGTGGGCACGCGGCCGTCACCCTCGGCGGGCCCGCCGACGTCGGGCTCGGCGCCCTCGAGGGTGAAGGTCACCAGGGGCGCACCGACCTCGAGGGTCTCACCCTCGGCGCCGTGCAGGGCCGCGACGACGCCCGCGAACGGGCTCGAGACCTCGACCACGGCCTTGGCCGTCTCGACGTCGGCGAGCACCTGGTTCACGCTCACCGCGTCGCCCTCGGCCACGCGCCACGTCACGATCTCGGACTCGGTCAGGCCCTCGCCGAGGTCGGGCAGGCGGAAGGTCTTCTGGCTCATCGGGTCTCCTCCCCGGCGTTCTGGGCCGCGAGGAACTGCTCGGCGGTCTCGGGGGCGGCGAACGCGTCCACGGAGTCCAGCGAATTCGGTCGGCCCAGAGCACGGTCCAGGCCGTCGAGGATGCGGTCGAGGTCCGGCAGGTGCAGGTGCTCGAGCTTGGACGGCGGGTAGGGCACGTCCATGCCGGTGACGCGCACCGGCGGGGCCTCGAGCCAGTGGAACGCGCGCTCGGCCACCGTGGCCACGAGCTCGGCGCCGAGGCCGCCGGTGCGGGAGGCCTCGTGCGCCACGACGAGCCGGCCGGTGCGCCGCACCGAGGACTCGACGAGGCCGGTGTCCAGCGGGGACAGGCTGCGCAGGTCGACCACCTCGACCTCGACGCCCTCCTCGGCCGCCACCTCGGCGGCCTGCAGGGCGGTCTTCACGAGCGGGCCGTAGGCCACGAGCGTGGCGTCACGGCCCTCGCGCAGGATGCGGGCCGGGCTCATCGGCGGGATCGCGACGTCCAGGTCCACGTCGCCCTTGTCGTGGTAGCGACGCTTGGGCTCGAGGTAGACCACCGGGTCCTCCGAGGCGATCGCGGCGCGGATGAGGTCGTACCCCTCCTGTGGGGAGGACGGGGAGACCACGCGCAGGCCCGCGGTGTGCAGGAAGTAGGCCTCGGGCGACTCGGAGTGGTGCTCCGGGGAGCCGATGCCGCCGCCGAAGGGGATGCGGATGGTGACCGGCATCGGCACGGCGCCGCGGGTGCGGGCACGCAGCTTGGCCAGGTTCGCCACGATCTGGTCGAACGCCGGGTACACGAAGCCGTCGAACTGGATCTCGACGACGGGCCGGTAGCCGCGCATCGCCAGGCCGATGGCCGTGCCCACGATGCCGGACTCGGCCAGCGGGGTGTCGAGCACCCGGTCCTCGCCGAACTCGGCCTGCAGGCCGTCGGTGATGCGGAACACGCCGCCGAGGGCGCCGATGTCCTCGCCCATGAGCAGGACCTTGGGGTCGTCGGCCAGGGCACGGTGCAGGCCGCGGTTGATCGCACGGCCGAAGGTCATGCGCTCGCTCACGCGCCCGCCTCCTCGTCGTCGAACTGCTGCAGGTAGAGGGCGTGCTCGCGGCGCTGCCGCTCGAGCTCCTGGTGGGGCTCAGCGTAGATCTCGTCGAAGAGCCTGTCCGCGCCGTCCTCCTCGAGCGCCTCGAGGGCGCGGCGGACCTCGGCCGCCAGCTCGTCGGCCTCGGCCTGGGCCTGTGCGAGCACGGCGTCCACGTCCACATCGAGGGTGCGCAGGTGCGCCTCCACGCGGGTCAACGGGTCACGGGCCTTCCAGGCCTCGAGCTCGGCGTCGTCCCGGTAGCGGGTGGGGTCGTCCGCGGTGGTGTGCGGGCCCATGCGGTAGGTGACGGCCTCGATGAAGGTGGGACCGCCCCCGTCGGCCGCGCGCTCGACGGCGGCGCGGGTCGCGGCGAGCACGGCCAGGACGTCGTTGCCGTCCACGCGCATCGACGGGATGCCGAAGCCCCACGGGCGGTCCGCGATGCTGCGGCGGGTCTGCAGGCGCACGGGCTCGGAGATGGCCCAGTGGTTGTTCTGGCAGAAGAACACCACGGGCGACTGGTACGAGGCGCTGAAGACCATGGCCTCGTTGACGTCTCCCTGGCTCGTGGCGCCGTCGCCGAAGTAGACGATCGTGGCGACGTCCGCCTGGTCCCGCTGGACGCCCATCGCGTAGCCGACGGCGTGCAGGGCCTGCGCGCCGATGATGATCTGCTGGGTGGCCACGCGCGTCTCGTTCGGGTCCCAGCTCGAGAACGTGGAGCCGCGCCACACCCGCAGCAGGTCCAGCGCGGGGACGCCGCGCAGCAGGGCCACGCCGTTCTCGCGGTAGGACGGGAAGACGAAGTCGTCCGGGCGCAGCGCGACGGCGGAGCCCACCTGGGCGGCCTCCTGGCCCAGCAGCGGGGGCCACAGGGCCAGCTCGCCCTGACGCTGCAGGTGCGTGGCCTCGACGTCGAGGCGCCGGACCACGGCCATCTGGCGGTACAGCGCGGCGAGGGCGTCGGCGTCGACGTCCTCGATCCACGGGGCGAGCTCCGGCTGCGGACGGCGGCGGCCCTCCGCGTCGAGCACCTGGAGCATCACGGCCTCAGCCGGGCCCGCCGGGGGCGGAGAGCCGGCGGATCGGCCGCCGGTGGGACGGGTGTGGTCCACGAGGGTCACTGCACTGCCTTCCGATCGACGCCCACGGTGCGGGGCGAGGGAGTTGTACGCATGCGCGAGCAGGGGTGGAGCGCGCGGCGTCTCGGTGGTGTGATTGTAATCACTTCAGTGTGATCTGCGCCACTCTCCCGGGGCCGCCGCGCGAGGGCCGGGTGTCAGGCGCGGCGCAGCAGCACGTCGACGGCGGCGTCAAGGTAGGCGTCGACCTGGCCCTCCTCGTAGCCGGCGGCACCCTCGGCCTCGCTGAACGCCGCGCGGCGCACGTCGTCCGCGGTCAGCCCGCCTTCGGCGTCGGGATCCGTCGAGTCCTCCGCACCGGCCAGGGTGACGCGCAGGCGGTCCACGAGCGCGTCCACCTGGTCCACGTCGTAGCTCACGGCGTCCGCGCGGGAGGGGCGGCGGAAGCGCTCCGCCGGGGCCCGGTCGGCACGGGCCACGAGCTCGGCCACGCGCTCCTCGAGGTCTGCGGCCCAGTCCTCGTCCCCGCGCTCGGCGACGAAGGCCTGACGCTCGGCGGCGGCCAGCTCCTCTTCGAGGCGGTCCAGCTCGTCGTCCACCTCGTCCGTGGCGTAGCCGCCGTTGACGGTCGCGAAGCGGGCCTGGCGCACCTCCTCCGCCGTCAGCGGGGCACCGCCGTCGCGTGCCTCACGGGCACGCGCCATGAAGGCGTCCACGTGGGTGGTCTCGTAGCCGATCTCGTCCTGCTCGACGAGCTCGAAGACCGGCTCGGCGTCCGGGGTGGTGCGGGGGGTCATGGGCGTCTCCTGCGGTGCGGGTCCCGGACGTGCCGGGTCGAGGGGTGGATCAGGTCAGGGGCAGCGCCAGCACGGTGTAGGCCACCGGCGAGGCGAACACGAGGGAGTCCAGGCGGTCCATCACGCCGCCGTGGCCGGGCAGGGCGGAGGACATGTCCTTGATGCCGAGCTCACGCTTGACCATGGACTCGGAGAAGTCCCCCGCGGTGGCGGCGGCGACGGTGGTCACGCCGAGGACGGCGCCGATCCACCACGGCTGGCCGACCAGCAGGGGGACGGCGACGACGCCCACCAGCACCGAGCCCGCCAGGGAGCCGGCCAGGCCCTCCCAGGACTTCTTGGGGCTGATGCGCGGGGCGATCGGGGTGCGGCCGAGGCGGTAGCCCACGATGTAGCCGAACGTGTCGTTGGAGACCACCATCAGCAGCAGGATCGCCACCATGCGGTGCCCCAGCGGCTCGTCCAGGAGCGCAGCGGCGAAGGAGAGCAGGAACGGCGCCCACAGCACGATGAACACGCCCGCGAGCATGAACTGGCCCGCCGGGCGCCGGCGCGTCAGCGCCGTCCACACGGCCACCAGCGCCAGGCATGCCACCAGGGCGATGAACAGCGCGGGCACCCCCCACCGCCACGCGGTGAGCGGCAGGACCGCCGCGGCCACCCAGAGCGGGGGCCGCGGCACGTCCAGGCCGATGCCGCGTACCGCCGTCGCGATCTCGGACACCGCGCCGACCAGCAGGGCGACCACGAGCACGACCAGCAGCCAGTCGAGCCAGAAGAGGCCGACCAGGGCCGTCGCCAGCAGCCCCACCCCCACGAGGACGGCGGACTTGAGGTCGCGGCCGCCGCGCGGGGGTGCGGGCGAGGTGGGCACGGCGGAGGTCATGGGACGAGCGCGGACGGCGGGAGGCTCAGACCTCCAGCAGCTCCTGCTCCTTGTTCTTGGCCATCTCGTCGATGAGCTCGACGTGGCGCTTGGTGAGCGCGTCCAGCTCCTTCTCGCCGCGGGCGCCCTCGTCCTCGCCGACCTCGCCGTCCTTGACGGCCTTGTCCATGGCCTCCTTGGCCTTGCGACGGGCGTTGCGCACGGAGATCTTGTGCTCCTCCGCCTTGGACTTGACCAGCTTCACGTACTCCTTGCGGCGCTCCGCGGTCAGCTCCGGCATCACGATGCGGATGACCTTGCCGTCGTTGGACGGGTTCGCGCCGACCTCGGACTCGGACAGGGCCTTCTCGATGTTGCGCAGGGCCGACTGGTCGAACGGCGTGATGAGCAGCGTGCGGGCGTCCGTGGTGGTGAAGGACGCCAGCTGCTGCAGCGGGGTGAACGAGCCGTAGTAGTCGACCATCACCTTGGAGTAGAGGCCCGGGTTGGCGCGGCCGGTGCGCACGGAGGCGAAGTCCTCACGCGTGGCCTCGATGGTGCGGTCCATCTGCTCTTCGGCGGACTGCAGGGTCTCCTGGATCACGGTGTCTCCTCGGTGTGGTGGATCAGGTCTGCCGCCATCCTACGCGGCGGGCCTCAGACGGTGACGGTGGTCCCGATCGGCTCGCCGAGCAGGGCGCGGGTCACGTTGCCCGGGCCCTCCATGCCGAACACGCGCATGTCCAGGTCGTTGTCCTTGCACATGGTCATGGCGGTCAGGTCCATCACGCGGATGTTCCGCAGCAGCGCCTCATCGTAGGTCAGGTGCGTGAGGCGCTCGGCGGTGGGGTCCTTCTTGGGGTCCGCGGTGTAGACGCCGTCCACGCCGGACTTGGCCATCAGGACCTCGTCTGCCCCGACCTCCAGGGCGCGCTGGGCCGCCACGGTGTCCGTGGAGAAGTAGGGCAGGCCGGTGCCGGCGCCGAAGATCACGACGCGGCCCTTCTGCATGTGGCGGATGGCGCGCAGCGGGATGTAGGACTCCGCCACCTGCTCCATGTGGATGGCGGACTGCACGCGCGTGGTGACCCCGGCCTGGATGAGGAAGTCCTGCAGGGCCAGGCAGTTCATCACGGTGCCGAGCATGCCCATGTAGTCGGCCCGACGGCGGTCCATCCCGTTCTCGGACAGCTCGGCGCCACGGAAGAAGTTGCCGCCGCCGACGACGATCGCGATCTCCACCTGGTCCGCCGCGGCGGCGATCTGCTCGGCGATGCCGCGGACGGTCTCCGGGTCCACGCCGATCTTGCCGCCGCCGAACACCTCGCCCGAGAGCTTGAGGAGCACGCGACGGCGGCCGGTGTCGTCCGAGGTCTGCGGGGCGTGGGCGGTGGTCGGGTCCTCGGGGGCGCGGTTCGTCTCCATGGGAAGCATCTCCTGGTCGGTGGGGGGTCGGGCCGGGGACGGCCGTCCCGGGGGCGGACACGCGGACGGGGTGGCCGCCCGGTCGGGGCGGCCACCCCGTCATGCGATGGTCGTCGGCGCCATCCGGCGCCGGAGTGGACCTCGGGTCGCTCCCGATCCTACGCCCCCGCGGGGCGTGGACCGGGAGCGGCCGGTCCGGGTGCGGCGGTCAGTTGCCGACGCGGAAGCGGGCGAACCCGGTGACGTTGGTGCCGGCGTCGGAGGCGACCTTGCCGACGGTCTGCTTCGGGTCCTTCGCGAACGGCTGGTCCACGAGCACGATCTCCTTGAAGAAGCCGGTCAGGCGGCCCTCCACGATCTTCGGCAGGGCCTGCTCCGGCTTGCCCTCGGCACGGGCGGTCTCATCGGCGATGCGACGCTCGTTCTCGACGGTCTCGGCCGGCACGTCCTCACGGGTGAGGTACGTGGGCGAGTAGGCCGCGACGTGCACGGCGATGTCGTGCGCGGCGGTCTTGGCCTCGGCGGAGTCGGCGTCCACGGCGAGGAGCACGCCCACCTGGGCCGGCAGGTCCTTGGAGGTCTTGTGCAGGTAGGCGTCCACGTAGGCGCCCTCCACGCGGGCCAGGCGGCGCACGGCCACCTTCTCGCCCAGCAGGGCGCCCTCCTCGGTCACGTAGTCGCCCAGGGTGCGGCCCTCGTAGTCGGAGGCCAGCAGGCCGTCGACGTCGGTGGCGCCGGAGGCGACGGCGGCGCGCAGCACCACGTCGCCCAGGGCGATGAACTTGTCGGCCTTGGCCACGAAGTCGGTCTCGCAGTTGAGCTCGATCATGACGCCGACGCCGTTCTCGACGGTCGCGGCCACGAGGCCCTCGGCGGCCGAGCGGCCCTCGCGCTTGGTGGCGCCCTTGAGGCCCTTCACGCGGATGATCTCGATGGCCTTCTCGGCGTCGCCGTCGGCCTCGTCCAGAGCCTTCTTCACGTCCATCATGCCGGCGCCGGTGCGCTCGCGCAGGGCCTTGATGTCAGCAGCGGTGTAGTTCGCCATGCTCGTTCGGTCCTTCCCGTGGTGTGGGTTGTGCGGGATGTTCGGGGTCTGAACCGGCCCGTCGGCCCGGCCGGGTGGGGCCGGGCGGACGGACCGGCCGGGATCACTCGCCCTGCGGGGCGGCCTCGGCGGCGGGGGCCTCGGCCTGCTCGGCCGGCGCCTCGGCGGCGGGGGCCTCGGCCTGCTCAGCCTGCTCGGCCTGCTGGGCGTTGTGCTGCTCGAGCCGCTCGCGCTCCCACTCGGCCATCGGCTCGGCGGCCGCCTGGCCGGACTTGCCGCCCTGACGGGCGATCAGGCCCTCGGCGACGGCGTCCGCGACCACGCGGGTCAGCAGGTTCACGGAGCGGATGGCGTCGTCGTTGCCCGGGATCGGGTAGGCGACCTCGTCCGGATCGCAGTTGGTGTCCAGGATGGCGACGACCGGGATGCCGAGCTTCTGGGCCTCGTCGACGGCCAGGTGCTCCTTCTTGGTGTCCACGACCCACACGGCGGAGGGGGTCTTGGCCATGTTGCGGATGCCGCCGAGGTTGGCCTGCAGCTTCTCGAGCTCACGGTTGAGCAGCAGCAGTTCCTTCTTGGTGAACTGCGAGCCGGCCACGTCCTCGAAGTCGATCTCCTCGAGCTCCTTCATGCGCTGCACGCGCTTGGAGACGGTGGAGAAGTTGGTCAGCATGCCGCCGAGCCAGCGGTGGTTCACGTAGGGCATGCCCACGCGGCCGGCCTGCTCCGCGATGGCCTCCTGGGCCTGCTTCTTGGTGCCGACGAACAGGATGGTGCCGCCGTGGGCGACGGTCTCCTTGACGAACTCGTAGGCGCGGTCGATGTAGGACAGCGACTGCTGGAGATCGATGATGTAGATGCCGTTGCGCTCGGTGAAGATGAAGCGCTTCATCTTGGGGTTCCAGCGGCGGGTCTGGTGGCCGAAGTGGACACCGGAGTCGAGGAGCTGGCGCATGGTCACGACGGGCATGACGTTCCCTTCTGTGGCAGCCGTGGCACCCCGCGCTTCACGCGCGGGCGGTCTGCCGGTCGATTTCTTGACGGTTGGCGGCCGGCCCGGTCGGGCGGCCCCTGGCATCACGACGGCGGGCTGCCGGGCCCCACGAGCACCCGCGCCGACGTCCTCTCCAGGAGGACGGCGGGGACGGGACCGAGCGTGGGGGCTGGGCCGCTGAAGCGACCCACCGCGATGCGCGGAGTCGGCGTCCGGGGCACAGCACAGGGCCGGCCACAGGACACCGCTGAGGTGAATCCTACCCCAGGTGGGCGACCGCTCCCATCGCCGACTCCTGCACAGGGGCCGGTGCGGCGGGCGCTCTCCACGATGGGACTGCGGGCCCGCCACGCGGCCGCCCGGGACGCCAGGCTGACGCCATGACCCCTCGCACGCTCCTCCCCCGTCCGCTCCCGCGTCCGCGCATCGCGGGGTGCGTCGCGGCAGCCCTGCTCGCCTGGCTCGTCCTCGCCCTGGGGATGGGCGACCTCGGCCCCGTGTCCCGGGCCACGCCCGCACCGTCCACGCGCGACGCGCTGCTCCTCGTCGCGGCGTCCCCGGCAGGTCCGGGCGCGACGGCCGCGCCGGTCGCGTGGCACCCGCCCGTCGCCGGCGCCGCCCCGGATGACGTGCTCCGCGCGTTCGTCGCACCCGAGCGACCGTGGAGTCGGGGGCACCGGGGCGTGGACCTCGCCGTGCAGACCGGGGCTCCGATCCAGGCGCCGGCGGCGGGCCGGGTCGTGTTCGCCGGGGTCGTGGTCGACCGCCCCGTGCTGACCCTCGAGCACGCGAACGGGACCCGCAGCTCCCTCGAGCCGGTGGAGGCCGACGTCGCGGTGGGGGCCGTCGTCGACGCGGGCGACCCCGTGGGGCGACTGGCCGGGGCGCCACCCCACTGCCCGCGGGCGTGCGTGCACTGGGGCGTGCGGGAGCCCGATGGCTGGCGGGTGGGGGACGCGGCCTTCGACCGCTACCTCGACCCGCTGGTGCTCATCGGCTGGAGCGGCCCGTCCGTGCTCTGGCCGCACGCCGCGCCACACCCAGCGCGGCCGTGAGGTCCAGAAGCCGGCGGGCGGACTCGTCCCAGCTGAACCGGGCCGCCTGGGCGACGCTCGCCCGGGAGGCCGCGGCGAACTCGGCGGGGTCCTCGAGCTCCCGCACGCGGGCCGCGAGCGCGGCCGCCCGGTCCCCCTCGAGCGGGACACCCCGGAAGGACGGGGTGCCCGCGCCGGCGATCTCGCGGAAGATCGGCAGGTCCGAGCACACCACCGGCGTGCCATGGGCCATCGCCTCGGCCACGGGCAGGCCGAAGCCCTCGGCGCGGGAGAGGGTGACGGCCGCGGTGGCCCGGCGGAGCAGGCGCACGTACTCGGCCTCGTCGGTGCCGTCGTGGAAGACCACGTCCGCGCCGGCGGCCCCTGCGCCGGCGCGGCGCGCGGCCAGCCGGGCCTCGAGCTGCCCGCGGCGCTCCGGGCTGATGCGGGAGAGCAGGTGCAGCGCGTAGCCCGGCAGCAGGGGCGCGGCCGCCACGAGGGACTCGACGTCCTTGTAGTCCATGAACGAGCCCATGTAGAGCAGCGTGCGGTCCGGGGTCTCGTCCGGGTCACGCGGCTCCGGTACCGTCTGCGCCGCATTGGCGATGACGTGGACCGGACGCCGGGTGAGGCGGTGCCGGTCGATGAGCTCCGCCGTCGTCCGGGAGACCGTGGCGACCGCGTCCGCGCGGTCGAGCAGGAGCCGCTGCGGGGTCTTGGTCAGGTGGTAGGCCCGCCACAGCCAGCGGATCGGCTCGGGCAGGTTCCGCGGCGGGGTGCGGTGCTCGTAGTAGATGAGGTCGTGGAGCGTGAGGATCAGCGCGTAGTCCCGCCCCCACGACCCCATGGTCTGCATGGGCGAGAAGACGACGTCCGGTCGCAGGCGCGCGACCTGACGGGCCACGAACGGCTCGCGTGGGGAGGTGGGGCCGGAGACGAGGTGCCACGGCACGCCGTCCGGGAGCAGGGCCAGCTGTCGTTCGTCCGAGATCAGCATCGCGACTTCGACCTCGACGTCGGCCCCCTCCGGGCCCGGCGCGTCGGTCCGGCGGGCGACCGCCTCGATGAGGCTCGCGCCGTAGCGGGAGATGCCGTCGTGGAAGTCGGTGCGGGTGTAGCGGGCGTCCATCAGCAGGCGCAGGGGGCGGGAGGGGCTCACCCGCACCACGCTAGCGCCGCGCCGGAGAGGGGCGGGGACAGCCGCGCACGGTAGGTGCCGACCGGGGCGCGTCGAGCGCCGATCGGCCACCTGGACGTCATCCGAATTTCTGATTGCGTTTCGATAACGATCGTGTATCTTGATCACGGATCGGTTACAGCCGATCCGCCACACCGGGGCTTCCTCCGCGTCCTCGCGTACCCGGTCATCCGCACTGCTCGTCAACTCGCACCCGCGGTCCGGCCTCGTTCCGGGCATCGCCCGGAGGCACCGCCCTCACGGGCCGCAGGTCCTGTCCGGGAAGAAGATCCGATGTCCGTGACCTCCTCGCACGCCGCTGTGCGTCGCGCCCCCCGCACCGCCGCCGCCTCCGTGGCCCTCGCCCTGGGCGCCGCCGCCCTGACCGGCGTCGGCACCGTGTCCGTCGCCGAGACCGCCCAGGCCGCCGAGACCGCCTACACCGTCCGCTCCGGCGACGGCTGGTGGATCATCGCCCAGCGCACCGGCGTCTCCATGTCCAGGTTGCAGTCGCTCAACGGCATGACCGCCGCGACCGTGCTGCATCCCGGCATGGTCCTCAAGACCTCCGGCACTGCCACCCCGACCCCGGCCCCGGCGCCGTCCACCTCGGGCTCGACCTACACCGTGCTGGCCGGCGACGGCTGGTGGATCATCTCCTACCGCACGGGGGTGTCCGCCTCGATCCTGCAGTCCATCAACGGCATGAGCTCCTCGACCATGCTCCACCCGGGGATGGTCCTGAAGACCACCTCGGTCTCCACCTCCAGCGCCCCCGCCGTCGCCCCTGCGCCGGCGCCCGCGTCCAAGCAGGCTGCCGTCGACTACGTGCGCTCCGCCGTCCGGAACCCGTCCTCCTATTACGTGTGGGGCGGCAACGGCCCCTCCGGCTTCGACTGCTCCGGCCTCACCCAGCAGGCCATGGCCCGGGCCGGCATCTCCATCCCGCGCCGCGCCGGCGACCAGTACCTCGCCGCGAAGTCCTACGTGCCGATCTCCCAGGCCCAGCCCGGCGACCTCGTGTTCTATGCGAACCAGTCCACCGGCCGCATCTACCACACGGCCATGTACATGGGCGGCGGCCAGCTCGCCCACGCCCTCAACGAGGACGCGGGCCTAGTGTTCACCTCCACGACGATCATGAAGTCCGACATGCTCGCGGTGGCCGCCCGCTACTGAGCACCGGCACGACGACGGCCCCCGGCCCGCGCCATACCGCGCGGCCGGGGGCCGTTTTCTGTAGGGCGTGCGGGACTTGAACCCGCGACCCAGGGATTATGAGTCCCCTGCTCTGACCGACTGAGCTAACGCCCCTCCCCCGCGGCATCGCGCGGGACCCGCCCATCCTACCGACGGGTCTCAGAGCATCGCGCGGACCTCGGCGGCCGTCGCGCCGCGGTAGAGGCGCTCGAAGATGTCCACCGTCTTCTGGGCGGAATGATGCAGGGCCTTCGCGTGGGACGCCTCGCCCATGGCGGCGCGGTCCGCGTCCGAGAGGTCGAGGATCCGGGCGATCCGATCGGCCAGGGCCACGTGGTCCCCGGGCGGGAAGAGGTGGCCGTTGACGCCCTCGTCCACGAGGTGGGGCAACGCGAGGGCGTCCGCGAGGACCACCGGGGTGGACGCGCTGAGCGCCTCGAGGGTCACGAGGGACTGCAGCTCCGCCGTGCCCGGCTGGCAGAACACGTCGGCGCGCAGGTAGGCCGCCCGCAGCTCCTCCTCGGAGACGTGGCCGCGCAGCAGGACGCGGTCGGCCACCCCCTCCTCGTCCACCGTGGCACGGATGCGGTCGCGCTGCTCGCCGTCGCCGACGATCTCGGCGTGCACGTCCAGGTCGGGGCGGGTGCGGGCCAGGTGCGCGATCGCACGGATCAGCACCTCCACGTTCTTCTCCACGGCCAGCCGCCCCACGAAGAGCACGACCGGATGGCCGGGATGGTCCACCCTCTCCCCCGGCTGCAGCTCGTAGGCGCTCGCGTCGATGCCGTTGGAGACCGGGAGAACGTTGTCCAGGCCGGCGTGCTCGGCCATGGCCTGCGCGGCGAGGGCCGTGGGGGTGGTGACCACCGCGCCCTTGCCCATGAGTCGACCCATGTCCTTCCACGACACCCGGGAGACGGTGTCCAGGAACCACTGCGGGAACGGCAGGAACGGCTCGAGGTTCTCCGGCATGAAGTGGTTCGTGGAGACGATCCGGATGCGGCGCCGCTCGGCCTCGTTGATGGCGGCCTCGCCGATCATGTAGTGGCACTGGGCGTGCACGACGTCCGGCTGGACCTCGCGGTAGATGCGGCGGAAGGAGATCTTGGCATGCCGCGGGAGCACCACACGGTAGTACTCGTGCGTCGGCGCCGGCAGGGAGCGCAGCAGGTGCACGGTGGCCTCCGGCCGGTGCTCCACGGTGTCCGGGCCGGCGTCACTGCGCGGCATCACGACGTGGACCTCGTGGCCGCGCGCGTGCAGCGCCGTGGCGAGGCGGTGGCCGAAGGTGGCGGCCCCGTTGACGTGCGGCGGATAGGTGTCTGCGGCGATCAGCACCTTCAGGGGGCGGTCGGCGGCGATCCCGGGACGGTCGGACACGGCGGTCCCTCTCTGTGGTGGCGATGGCACGACGGCGCCCGGCCCGTGCCGTGAGGATCGGCCGCGGGCACGGCGCGCGTCCCACGGTAGCAACCGTCGGCGCCGGCACGAGGATGCGCGAGGGGGTCAGCCCCGGCGGGACGGGTGCTCGCGCGGGTCCTGACCGTCCGCCCGCAGGCCGCGGGCCTTGCCCACCGCGCGCACGAGGTAGTCCCCCGCGGCGAGGATGTGCAGCAGGCAACCGGCGCCGACCAGAGCCAGGGCCACGCCGCTCCACGGGCCGCCGTCGACCCCCGGCACACGGGCGAGCAGCAGCAGGGGCGTGCCCACCAGCAGCAGCGCGGTGCGCACCTTGCCCAGGACCGTGACCGGCAGATCCGGGCTGCCGCCGAACAGCCACAGGCACACGGCGGCGAGCACGAGGTCCGGGATCGCGATGGCCAGGGCGAGCCAGAGCGGGGCGATGCCGGTGGCCACGAACGTCACGGCCACCACCAGCAGGGAGAGGCGGTCCGCCACCGGGTCGAGCCACCGCCCGACCGTGGAGATCATGTCGAACCGGCGCGCCACGTAGCCGTCCACCCAGTCCGTGCCGGAGAGCACCGCCAGGATCACGAACGCGTCCAGGTGCCGGCCGTCGACGGTGAGCCACACGAACACCGGGACCAGGGCGAAGCGGGCCAGGGTGATGAGGTTCGGCACGGTCAGCCAGGTGTCGCGGACGCGGTACTCGTGGCCCTCGCGCAGGCCGACGTCGATCACACGCATGGGTCGCTCCTCCAGGGTCCGCGGGCGGACGCCCCCGCCGGGCGCCCCACACGCCCAGCCTACCGACGCCGTCGCCCCTGCCCGCAGACGACGAGGCCCCGATCCGTGGGGATCGGGGCCTCGGGGGCTGGGGAGGGCGGGCGCCCCCGGGTCAGCGGCGGCGCAGGCGGCCGGCGAGCGCCACGAACGCGGCGGAGGAGGCGCCGAGCAGCGCGAGCGGCTGCCAGTGGTCCTTCACGTAGTCCTCGGCCTCGGCGGTCCGCTCCCCCGCGCGGGCGGCACCGGTGAACGGCGCGGTCTGCTCGGTGGCGTGCGTGGTCTCGGGGGTGACGCCGCGACCCTTGCGCTGGGCGGCGAAGGCCGCGAGCTGGCCCTTCACGTTGGTCTTCTCGTCCAGGCCGGAGCGGATGTCGCCCAGGTGGCGGCGGCGCAGGTCGGCACGGCGACGGATCTCGGCCTCGGTGGCGTCGTCGCGGTCCGGGTGGGGAGCGGCCTCGCCGTTCTTGCGGGCCTTCTTGTTCTCCTCCTTCTCCACCTTCTTCCGCTCGGCCTCACGGGCGGCCTCGACACGCTTGGCCTCGGCGCGCTCCGCCTTGAGGCGGTCGTACTCGGCCGGGTCGAAGGCGTTGCCCTCCTTGAGGTAGCCGAGGTCGTACTCGAGGTTGCGCACGGTCTCCTGCGGCACGAGCGGCATGGCGCCCTTGACCATCACGAGGCCGACGCCGGCGAAGATCAGGCCGAGCACGAGAAACGCGAGCGCCACCATGAGCGCCGGGAACCAGAAGCTCGGGTCGGCGAAGGCGCCGACCAACGTCACCACGAGGGCGACCACCATGAGCGCGAGGAAGAACAGGCCCACCACCGCGACGCCGGCGCCGATGCCGGCCTTCTTGCCCTTCGCGGCCACGTGTCCCTTGGCGAGCGCGAGCTCGTCCTTCATCTGCAGGGGCAACAGGCGCACGACGGCGCCGAGCAGGTCGGTCAGCGAGCTCGCGCGGGTCTGCGGGGTCACCGGGACGGCGGTCCGCGGCGCGCGGGCCTTCGACGCATCGGCGGGGGGAGCCTGGTGGGACATGGTGCATGCCTTCCGTGGAGTGCCTGGACAGATGCGCCCGGGCGGCGCGGCGGCCACCGGGCATTCTCGAGCAAAACTATCACCGGCCCGCCCCCAGGGGGACGGGCCGGGTGCGCGCGGTGGCGGCTGGATCAGAAGTCGATGACCGCCGGGTCGGGGCCGAGGCGGCCGTCCTCGCGGTCGAGGGCGTCGATCCGGGCGACGTCGTCGGCGGTCAGCTCCACCCCCGCGGCCTCGAGGTTCGAGACGATGCGCTCGGGCGTCACGGACTTGGGGATGACCACGAAGCCCTGGGCGAGGTGCCACGCGATGACCACCTGGGCCGGCGTCGCGCCGCGGACCTCGGCGATCTCCGTGACCACGGGATCGGCGAGGAGGTCGCCGCCCTGACCGAGCGGGGACCAGGACTCGTGGACGATGCCGTGGCGGCCCTCGACCTCGCGCAGCTCGCGCTGCTGCCAGTACGGGTGGGTCTCGACCTGGTGGATCGCGGGCACCACACCGGTGGCCTCGATGATCTCCTCGAGCTGGGCGGCCGGGAAGTTGGAGACGCCGATCGAGCGCACCTTGCCCTGCTTCTGCGCCTCGATCAGGGCCTTCCAGGTGTCCACGTACTTCCCCTGCGCAGGCTTGGCCCAGTGGATGAGGTAGAGGTCGACGTAGTCGGTGCCGAGCTTGTCGAGCGAGGCGTCGAGGGCGGCGAGCGCCTCCTCGTAGCCCTGGTCCGAGTTCCACACCTTGGTGGTGAGGAACAGCTCCTCGCGGGCGACACCGGACGCGGCGATGCCGCGGCCCACGCCCTCCTCGTTCCCGTAGATCGCGGCGGTGTCGATGTGGCGGTAGCCGGCGCGGATCGCCTGCTCGACGACGTCGGCGGCGACGTCGTCCTCGACCTGCCACACGCCGAGCCCGAGCTGCGGGATCTGCTGGCCGTCGTGGAAGGGGACGGTGGGCACACTGGTCATGAGGGAGCTCCTGCAAGGTCGGGGTCGGGCGGATGCGTCGGATGCAACCGCGCGCGGGCGGCCGGCATTCCCGACGGCGGTCACCGGGCCGGGGCGCCGCCGTCGGACGTCCGCTCCCCCGCGACGACGGCGCCCACCGCGCGGGCGAAGGCCGCGAACACCTCAGCGGGGTCATTGGCCGTGACGAGCCGGGCGTTGGGGCGCCTGCCCCAGATGTCCCGCGTGTCGTGGACGGTCGTGCCGCGCAGCAGCTCCGAGTCCGCCTCGACGTCGACGACGGTGGCCCGCGTGGCGATGCGGGCCTGGCCCGCGGCCACCTGGGCGGCGAAGAGGTCGTGCAGGTGGGCGATGTAGCCCTGGTCGTAGTCGTGGTGGAACTCGAAGTAGAAGCGCAGCGCGTCGGCGAGCACGTCCAGGACGGGGCTGCCGGTGGCGGCGTCCGGCCCGGCGACCCGCGGTCGGTCCGCGGACCAGCCGACGGGGTGGGCCCCGGCGTCGGCCAGGAGGCCGTCCAGCAGGGCCGGCGTGTACTCGATCCGCTCCGTGGTCTCGAGCGCGCAGACCACCGGCAGGCGATCCTCGGGCAGGCCCTCGAAGGCCGTGAACACCTCCTTCGCGGCGTCCGGGTCCACCCAGGTGTTCCACTCGGCGGTGGGCGTGGTGTTGCCCGGATGATAGAAGGAGCCGCCCATGATCACGATGCCGCGGGCGAGGAACGGCAGGCGCGGCTCGGCGCGCAGAGCGAGGGCCAGGTTCGTCAGCGGCGCGGTGCAGAGGATCGTCGTCTCCCCGGGGTGGGCCCGCAGCTCGTCCAGCCACACGTCCACGGCGGGCCGGGACGAGAGCCGCTCGGGGCGCCGAACGATCCGGGCATGGCCGAGACCGCCGTCGCCGTGGGTCTCCGGGGTGGTGACCGCAGGGCGGCGCAGCGGGGTCTCGGCACCGACGGCCACCTCGACGTCGGCCCGACCGGCCAGGTCCAGCACCGCGGCGGTGTTGAGGGCGCAGTCCCGGGCGGTCGCGTTGCCGCCCGTGGTGGTGACGGCCGCGAGCTCGGGACCGGCGCCGAGGCGGTGGGCGCCCACGAGGTAAAGCAGGGCGCAGGCATCGTCGATGCCGGTGTCGACGTCGGCGAGGAGGCGGGCGGTCACGGGGTGGGCGTGCCGCCGTTGGCGTTGAGGGTCTCGCCGTTGACGTAGCTGGACTCGCCCGAGGCAAGGAACACGTAGGCGGGCGCCATCTCCACGGGCTGGCCGGCGCGGCCGATGGGGGTGCTGTGGCCGAACTCGGGCAACTTCTCCTCGGGCTCACCGTAGGACACGTGCTGCACCGTCCAGATGGGCCCGGGCGCCACCGCGTTGACACGGATGCCCTTCGGGCCGAGCTGCTCGGCCAGGCCCTTGGTGAAGTTGTTGATGGCGCCCTTGGTGGCCGCGTAGTCGAGGAGCCTCGGGTTGGGGTTGTAGGCCTGCACCGAGGTGGTGTTCACGATCGTGCTGCCCGGGCCCATGTGCTTCAGCGCGGCGCGGCTGAGCGTGAACATGGACATGATGTTGATCTGGAACGTCTCGTGGACCTGCTCGTCGGTGAGATCGGTCAGGTCATCGGAGATGAACTGCTTGCCCGCGTTGTTCACGAGGATGTCCAGGCCGCCGAGGCGCTGCGCGGCCTCGTCCACGAGGGAGGCACGGTAGTCGGCGTCCATCAGGTCGCCCGGCAACGCGACGGCGGTGCGCCCGGCCGCCTCGATCGCCGCCAGGACGCGGTCGGCGTCGGGCTGCTCCTGAGGCAGGTAGGCGATGGCGACGTCCGCGCCCTCACGGGCGTAGGCGATGGCGACCGCGGCACCGATGCCGGAGTCGCCGCCGGTGATCAGGGCCTTGCGGCCGGTCAGCCGGCCCATCCCCCGGTACGAGTCCAGACCGATGTCCGGGACGGGATCCGTCTTCACGTCCAGGCCCGGCTCGGGCTGGCGCTGCTTGGCGACGCGGAGCTTCGGGTGGCGGGTGCGCGGGTCGTCGTGGGCCAGCTGCGAGTCCCGCACGGGGATCGCGGGGGCGTCGTCCTTCTTCTCTGGAGTGGTCATGGGCCCGATGCTACGAGGCGAGCGCCAGAGGGTGACAAGGGACGGGGCGCGGCGTCGTCGGCGGCGTGGCCCACGCGACGACGGCGCCGCGGCGGCTAGGCGTCAACGCGGGGTCAGCGGGGCCCGCTGAGGCCGCGCAGGGCGCCACGGTGCTGGAGCACGTGCAGGTCCCAGCGTGCGCTGAGCCCCTCGAACAACCCGATGCCACGCCGGGAGTTACCTTGCTCGTCCAGGCGCGGCGACCACGTGGCGATGCCCAGGGCCCCGGGCACGGCGCCGAGCAGCGCGCCCGAGACGCCGGACTTCGCGGGCACGCCGACCTCGGCCACCCACTGGCCGCTGGCGTCGTACATGCCGCAGGTGAGCATCACGGACATCGCCTGCTGCGCTACCCACTCGTCCAGCACCCGCTCCCCTGTCACGGGGTTCGTGCCGCCAGCGGCGAGGGTGGCGCCCATGACGGCCAGCTGGGGTGCGGTGACCAGGACCGAGCACTGCGCGAGGTACCCGGCCACGGCCTCGCGGGCCGAGATGGGCAGCCGGCCGGCGTCGGCGAGCAGGTGGGCCAGGCCCAGGTTGCGGTCGGCGCGGGTGCGCTCGGCGTCGAGGACGTCCTCGCTGACCTCCAGCTCGACGCCGGCCAGCGCGCTGTAGCGGCGCAGCAGCAGGGCCGTCCGCTCGTCCTCGTCCCCGGCGGGCAGGAGGGAGTGGACCAGGATGGCGCCGGCGTTGATCAGCGGGTTGCACGGCCGGCCGTCGTCGTGCAGGGACAGGTGGTTGAACGACTCACCGGAGGGCTCGACGCCCACGTGCTCCAGCACGTGGTCCAGGCCGATCTCCTGCAGCACCACCGCGTAGGTGAGGGCCTTGGAGACCGACTGCAGCGCGAAGGCGTGCTCGGTCTCCCCGGCGGCGGCCTGGTGGCCGTCCACCGTGCACACCGCCACGGCGAGGCCGTCCACATGCTGGCCAGCGACGTCCTCGAGGTAGTCGGAGGGCTCGCCGCGGCGGTCGGACTCCACCTCGTCGAGCATCGCGCGCAGGTCGTCGTCGAATCGCGTCGTGTCCATTCCTGGTCACAGTAGTGGACGGGCAGGCGGGCGGGCGCCGGGCCGGTCACGGCGTTCACTGGACCGGGGCATTCGGGCCCATCGGCAGGTCCAGCCGCATCCAGCCGATGACCATGCCGGTGCACGCGGGCAGGAAGGCGATCGAGGACGGGAGCATCGTGGCGATCAGGGAGCCGATGCCCATCTTCCGGTCGTACCTCTGAGCCACCGCGATGATCAGCGGGACGCTACGCCTGCCGCGGCGGGTCAAGGCAAGACCCGGGAACCCGTGCCGGGGCTATCGTCGGGGGATGGACGTGCGGATCGGGACCTCCGGCTGGACCTACAGGCACTGGCGCGGGACCTTCTACCCGCAGGGGCTGCGGATCGCCGATCAGCTCGACCACTACACGGAGCGATTCCGGACGGTCGAGCTCAACGGCTCCCACTACCGCTGGCCGGCGGACAGCACCGTCGAGGCCTGGCGCGAGCGCCTGCCCGCCGGCTTCGAGATGGCCGTCAAGGCCTCCCGCTACCTGACCCACTACCGCAAGCTCAACGAGCCGCAGGACTGGGTGGAGCGCATCGTGCACACGCTGGACCTGCTCGGTGACCACGCCGGGCCGCTGCTGCTGCAGCTGCCGGCCAACCTGCACCGCGACGACGACCGACTCGCCGGGTTCCTCGGCCTGCTGCCCGAGCGGGTGCGCGTGGCGGTGGAGGTCCAGCACGAGTCCTGGCTGGACGAGGACGTGTTCGACCTCCTCGACCGGCACGGGGCGGGGTTCGTGGTCTCGGTGATCGCCGGGCGGGAGCCGGTGCTGCGCGCGACCGGGCGCCTCGCCTACGTGCGCTTCCACAACGCGGACCCGGACTGGCGCTACGGCGGCTCGTTCTCCGACGCCGAGCTCTCCCCCTGGGTGAAGCGGCTGCGGGAGCTGACCGGCGCGGACGCGGCGGGCGCGCGCCCCGCCTACGTCTACTTCAACAACGACAACCACGGCCACGCCGCGTTCAACGCGCTGACGCTGCGCAGGATGGCGGAGACCGAAGCCTGACACGTGCCGAGCGCGTGCCTAGCGTGAGGAGGAAGCGGCGGCCGAGCGCCGCCGTCGTCCCCCGAGAGCACAGGAAGGCAGACGCACATGACCCTCATGCAGATCCCCACGGACCACGGCACGATCGGACTGAACGTGGAGGAGGCCGGCCACGGGCGTCCCGTGGTCCTCATCCACGGCTGGCCGCTGACCCTCGACTCGTGGAAGGACCAGGTCGCAGCCCTGTCCCCGCACTACCGCGTGATCACCTATGACCGGCGGGGCTTCGGTGCCTCGGAGAAGCCCGCCGGCGGGTACGACTACGACACGATGACCGCCGACCTGCACGGTCTGCTCACCGAGCTCGACCTGCGTGACGTGACGCTCGTGGGCTTCTCGATGGGCGGTGGCGAGGTGGCGCGCTACATGTCCCGGTTCGGCGCGGACCGGATCCACTCGGTGGTGTTCGCCGGCGCGGTGCCCCCGTACCTGCTGAAGACCGACGACAACCCCGACGGCCCGCTGACCGAGAAGCAGGCCGCCGAGATGCGCGCGGGTCTCGAGAAGGACCGCGAGTCGTTCTTCGACGACTTCACGACGACGTTCTTCTCCACCCCCAAGCTGGCCGGCCTGACCAGCAGCCTCAAGGTCACCGAGGAGCAGCGCCAGGAGGCCATCCGGATGGCGCTGCAGTCCGACCAGACGGCGGCGCTGGCCTGCATGGACGCGTTCGGGGCCACCGACTTCCGCCGCGACCTGCCGGCAGTGACCGTGCCGGCCCTGGTCCTGCACGGCGACGCCGACCAGATCGTGCCGTTCAAGGGCTCCGGCAAGCGGACGCACAAGGCGATCGACGGCAGCCGCGTCGAACTCGTCAAGGATGCCCCGCACGGCTTCAGCATCAGCCACTCCGAGGAGTTCAACCGGATCCTGCTGGAATTCCTGGCGGAGTGAGGGGGCAGGTAGGCCCACCAGAGTGCTGAACGCGACACGGCGCTCGTGGGGGTGGTGCATGCCATCCACCACGGCGCCGACGCTGACCTGTCAGGCTCGATCCGACGCCGTGATCACCCGGAGCGCGGGATCAGGCCGACCGGCCGGCAGAACCGCGCGTCAGGACGTCGAGTACGAAGCCGATCAGCCCATGACGGGTGCGCGCGTCCTGAAATAGGCCAGATCGGAACTGCGAGCCCCGGTCCTCGTGCACCAGGCACCCAGCCACCACGGCTGCACCGCCGCGGCCTGCGACGGCCTTGTTCGCGCAGAGACAGAGCTTCTCCTCAGCCGTGAAGTGCTTCCTGATGTCGGTCAGTCAGAGCCTGCGCGGCGCTTCTGGAGCGGGCTGGCGCACAGACCGAGGTGCTGTCGATCCATGACGGCGAGATTCAGGCGCGTGAGAAGGGTCTGCCATGAGTTTGCTTGACACGAGTTATCAGGCGGCGGCAGCCGCCTGGACTGATTGAACCATCTCGAACTCGACAGGGGTGAGCTTCCCGAGACGGGCCTGCCTACGACGGCGGTGATAGGTCCGCTCGATCCAGCTCACGATCGCGAGCCGGAGCTGGTCGAAGGACTGCCAGCGACGCCGGTTCAGCACGTTCTTCTGCAACAGCGCGAAGAAGGATTCCATTGCCGCGTTGTCCCCAGCAGCACCGACCCTGCCCATCGACCCGACCAGGCCGTTGACCCGGAGCGTCTCCACGAACCGCCTGGCTCGAAATTGCGATCCTCGATCCGAATGCACCCGGCAACCCTGCACCTCGGCCTTGCCTCCACGCCGGCCCAGAGCCATCTGCAGGGCGTCCACGGCCAGCTGCGAGCTCATCCGCCGATTGATCGAGTAGCCCACGATCCGGTTCGAGAACACGTCCTTGACCGCGCAGAGATAGAGCTTGGAATCCCCGGCCCAATGCTCTGAGATGTCCGTGAGCCACAGCTGGTTCGGCTTCTCAGCGGCGAACTCACGACGAACCAGATCATCATGAACGGCAGGGCCAGGACGCTTGCCCGAGCCGCGACGGATCGAGTGGCAGCAGCGGACCTTCACGAGCCGACAGGCCTTCAACACCTGATGGTCCGACACGGCCAGGCCACGGCCGCGGAGCTCATCAGCCAGGAACCGGTATCCGAACTCCGGGTCATCGGCATGGGCATCGAGGACGGCGTTGGCGGCATGCGCGTCGGACCATTCCCGCTCGCTGACAGGTTCGGCCAGCCACTGGTAGTAGGCCTGACGGGAGAACCCGAGGACCCGGCAGGAGAGTTTCACGGCAATCCCGTCGCGGGCCAGGTCCTTCACGACGGGATAGGTCATTTTGGGGACTGACCCAATTTCAGGTTCGCCTGGGACAGATACGCGGCCGCACGCCGTAGGACCTCGTTCTCCATCTCCAACTCGCGGTTGCGGCGCTTGAGAGCCTTCAGCTCCTCGTTCTCAGCCTTGGTGATGCCGGGCCGGATCCCGGCCTCGACATCATCCTGGGCCAGCCAGCGCCGTAGGCAGGACTCGGCGATGCCGAAGTCCTTCGCGACCTGCGCGATCGGCATCTGACCCTTACGGGCGATCGCGACCACGTCCTGGCGGAACTCTCGGGGGTATGCAGCGGGCATGGGGTCATCCTTCCAGCAGTCCCTCCCGGGACCACAGATCAGATGTCAACCAAACTCACGGCAGACCCTTTCCTCCTACGGGTCAGGACGGGGGTGCCGGGCCAGAGGTCTCGGGCGGGCTGGGCACGGTGGGTGGGGGTGAGCGATAAAGGCATGTTCTTTCCTGGGCGGCCACCGTGCGATGCCCCCGTGGATGGAGGGGTGTGGGCCGGGCGGGAGGGTCAGTGGATGTAGGAGAAGACGCCCATCATCCCGGCCTCGGCGTGGTAGGCGTTGTGGCAGTGGGTTAGCCACTGGCCCGGGTTGTCCGCCTCGAAGTCGAAGACGATGGTTTGCCGGGGTTTGATGATGACCGTGACCTTGCGGGCGCCATGGTCGGCCAGCTGGAAGGTGTGGCCGTGCAGGTGCATGGGGTGCCACATGTCGGTGTCGTTGGTCATCGTGACCCGCACGCGTTCGTCCAACCGGAGTTCGAAGGCGCCCTCGAAGGGGTTGGCCGGGTCGAAGCGTCGCCCGTTGATGCCCCAGTCGTACTCCATCATCGATCCGGTGAGGCGTACCCCGTGGGTCGTGGTCGGGTCCTTGGGTGGGAGCAGGACGGATTCGTGTGCCTTCAGTCGGCTGCCATCGAGCACGGTTCCGCCCAGGGTCTGTGGGAGCCGACCGGAGAGCGTGGTCTTTGGACCGGCTGCGATGATGCCGTAGGCGTGGCCGGTCTTGCCCTCGGGCAGGGCCAGTACGGGCACCGCCTGGTCGCCGAGGGTGATCAGCACGTCCAGGCGTTCGCCCATCCCCAGGACGACGGCATCGGCCTGGCGGGGCTGGACCGGGAACCCGTCGGTGTGGGTGATGGTCAGTTCCTGGCCGGGGATCCCGACCCGGTAGGCGGTGTCTCCGGCCGCGTTGATCAAGCGCAGGCGGATCCGGTTGCCCGGGGTGCTGGAGAAGGTGTCCGGGTCGGATGGGGGGCGGCCGTTGAACAGGTGCACGGGGATCTTCACGTCGCCGGCGTCCCCGCCCAGATAGTCGCTCTCAGCGCCCATGAGCATGTGCTTCATGGGCATGCCCGAGGAGCTGTCCTGGCTCATGGACCCGTGGTCCATGCCCGCCATGCCGGCCATGCCCTCCATGTCGCCGGACATGTCCATCCCGGCGGAGAGTTCCTCGACGACGTCCTGCGGTGTTCCGGTGATCCCGTCGAGCCAGTCGTCCAGGATCACGACCCATTCCTGGTCGTAGCTGAGGGGCTCGTTGGGGTCCTCGACGATCAGGGCCCCGTACAGGGCGCGTTCGCGCTGGGTGTCGAAGTGGGAGTGGTACCAGTACGTGCCCGGATGGGACAGCCGGAAGCCGTACGTATAGCGTCCTCCGGCGGCGATGGGGTCCTGGGTCACCCCCTGGACTCCGTCGGCGTCGTTGCGCAGGGCCAGCCCGTGCCAGTGCACGCTCGTGTCCTCGGGCAGGTCGTTGGCGACGCTGACCTTGAGCAGGTCCCCGGTCTGGGCGCGCAGCAGCGGCCCGTTGAGGCCGTCGTTGTATCCCCAGGTGGTCAGGCCCCGACCCTGGAGGGAGGTCTCGAGGGGTGCGGCGGAGAGCCGGTGGGTGACGGTGGTGCCCGAGGCGGCGCGTCGTTTCTCGTACTCGGCGACCAGCGGGTCGGTGGGCAGGATGCGCCCTGACGGTTGGGGGCTGATGACGGGATCGGCGCAGGCGGCCAGCCCGGCCAGCGCCAGGGCCCCGACGGAGGCGCCCAGGAAGGTGCGGCGGGTGGTCAGTGAGGAGGTCATCGGTTCTTCTTTCCGTCATCCGGCCCCGTGTCGCAGGCGGGCGCGACGGGGCCGGGCATGGCTGATCAGTTGCTGGGTGAGGCCGGTGGCGTACCGGGGCTGCGTGCCGCTGTCACCCGGAGGTATTGGCGGACCCTGCGCTCACCGGTGGGGCGCGGCCGGGGGCTTTAGGTGCGGCTGACGGCCAGTTGAGCCAGTGAAGGGTCCACGGGGGCCGGAAATGGGCAACCCAGGGCAGGGGTGGTGCGGTCAGTCCCCCACCGGGGCTAGGGCGTGTCTGAGAATAGATGCACGAGTCAGCTGAGACCCTGGGGACATGTCCCGGTTCCAGATGCTCTCTGACACCCAATGGGAGT